>JAKQYF010000053.1:13999-26197 GCA_023356535.1 Trichodesmium sp. MAG_R03
TGTTGGGCAAATTCATCTCGCTGAGATTGAATTTTTTCTAGCTCAGAGCAAGTTTGTTGTAATTCTGATTCGGCATTTTTGGCTTTTTCTTGATTTTGCTGAAGTTGAGACTGGGTAGATGCTAATTGTTGGGCAAATTCATCTCGCTGAGATTGGATTTTTTCTAGCTCAGAGCGAGTTTGTTGTAATTCTGATTCGGCATTTTTGGCTTTTTCTTGATTTTGCTGAAGTTGAGACTGGGTAGATGTTAATTGTTGGGCAAATTCATCTCGCTGAGATTGGATTTTTTCTAGCTCAGAGCGAGTTTGTTGTAATTCTGATTCGGCATTTTTGGCTTTTTCTTGATTTTGCTGAAGTTGAAACTGGGTAGATGTTAATTGTTGGGAAAGTTCATCTCGCTGAGATTGAATTTTTTCTAGCTCAGAGCGAGTTTGTTGTAATTCTAATACGGCATTTTTGGCTTTTTCTTGATTTTGCTGAAGTTGAGACTGAGATTGTTCTAATTCTCCTAATATTTGGTCTCGTTGATACTGAATTTTTTCTAATTCAGTTTGACTTTGCTGAAGTTGAAACTGAGTAGATGCTAATTTTTTGGAAAGTTCGTCTTTCTGAGACTGGCTATTTTGTAATTCTGTGTTGGTTTGCTGAAGTTGAGATTGTATCTGCCAAAATTGTGCCTCAGATGAAACAATTTTTCCTACTTCATCAATATCTACATCCCGAAAAACTGGGGTGCTATTCCAAGGTTCAAAAGGTATAAGTTTTGCCGTGGAAAAGTGGGGGCGAAAGAAATATTTTCCTGTCTTATTTAAGAGACAAGCAGCAAAAGCAAAGGCAGTATTAGAAATAGCAACAAAGTCACATTTACTCAATAAGAAAAAATCCATATATTCTAGATTAACCTCTACCTCCAAATCTCGAATCGTTATAGGATTATATTCAGCAAAATACTCCTGGTTTATTTCTTCTAGATAATCACTGGCTATAAATAAAACTGGTTCCTCTAAAGTTTGCCATAAACCATTTAGCAAAAATTTATACCATTCACTAGGAGCAACAACAGAATTATTATTTTCATCTGAGTGTAATTGTAAATGTAAACCGATGATAGTTTTCCCAGCAGAGCGCAACTTTTCCCAAGCAACTTTTACTATAGCTTCTATTTCTGCTACAGGCTGAAATAAAGAACAAAAATATTCTTTGTGGGCCCTATAATAGCTAGTGTGATATAAAAAATATCCCTGAATATCTACATTTTTACAAATTTCTCCATTACCAGGGAAAATTTTATTATTCTTCTCAACAACTACAGGTAAATCTTCATCAATTTCTCTATCTTTATGCCCAAATAACTCTTGGCCTAACCATTTAGGAGTCTTGATAGATAACCCATTTTCTTGAGAATATATGTTTAAAAAAGCATACTGAAAAATTTGATTTCCCAATCCGCCATTTTTGCCAAGAGTAGACATAGTAACTACCTGTTTTCTTACATAAAAAGCGTCTCCCCAAGATGGGTGAAAAGGTTTTGCTACGGCTACCCTACCAAAACCAGTATGTACTAAGAATTCATCAATTTTTTCTGCTAAAGCACAACCTTCATAGAGTTCTTCATAATTAACTTTGGTGTAAACTGCATCTATATATTGAAGTAAATTAGTTGCTCCTTCTAATGCTAAAAGTTCTGCTCCTTGAATATCGAGATTGAGAATATTAAAATCTGTTGGAGATAGCTCTAATTCTTTTAACAAAGTATCGAGAGTTTTTGACTCAACTATGAGTTGATGGGTTTCTTTAATATTGGGGTAAATATCTCGATAATGTTTCAACGGAAAAATAGAACTACTTTGCTCCATTGAATTGACATATAATTTAATTTTTCCATTTTGATTACTAATAGCATAGTTAACAGCTTGTACATCAACAGATGCTGTGGTAATATTTGCTTTTAACGTTTCAAATACTGTTGGGTTAGCTTCAATGAAGAGAATTTTTGATATGTTTAAAGTTTGATAAAGTTTGATATCTTTACCATTATAAGCACCCACGTGAATAATACCTTTGGGGGGGACTAAATTTTGGGAAAAAAGATTCCTTAAGTCTAATTTCATTCTGATTAATACTTAAATTGATCAATAATTTTGAATGTGTAATACATCTTAGCTTAATATTGTAAAATGTGACAAAATCAATACTCAACTGTGAATGTGTTAGAAAAACATCAAAAAGCAGCAGAATATTTGGCCCAAGGAGAATTTGACGCGGCGATCACTCTATGTCATCAAATTATAGAGAGAAAACCAGATTTTATTCCGGCCTATCAAACTATAGGAAATGCTTGGGAAACTCAGGGAAATTTAGAAGCTGCTCTGAGTTGGTATACTCAGGCATTAAAAATTCAGCCTCAGAAGTCAGAATTATACAAAATTATTGGTAATTTATATTCTCAACAAAAACAGTGGGATGAGGCGATCGCTTGTTATGAAAAAGCTGCTAGACTAGAACCGAATTTAACAGAAGTATATGAAAAGTTAGGAGATATTTTTCAAAAACGTTATCAGGAAAATTTACAAGTAGCATTGAGTAATTATTATCAAGCAATAAAATATTCCCCAGGGGATGAAAGTAATTACCACAAAATCTTAGAATTTCAGCCATATCATCCAGAAATATGTCGGTACTTGGCGAATACTTTATTGAGTAAAAATAAACTAGAATCGGCAATTATTTTTTATCAAATTGTTTTAATAACTGAACCAGAAAATTCAGAAATTCATTTTAATTTAGGCAAAATATTGACAAAACAAGGTTATTTTCAGGAGGCAACATCTGAATATAAACTTGCTTTAAAATTCGAGAAAAATAATCCAGAGATTTATTTACAACTTGGCATAGTTTTGGCAAAACAAGAAAGATGGTCAGAAGCGATAAACTCCTATCGCCGTACTATTGAAATTAATCCTAATTCAGATTTTGCTTATAACTATTTAGGAGAAGTTTTAACAATAGTGGGAGAATTGGAAGAAGGAATTTATATGTTTCAACAAGCAATAAATCTCAATCATACCTCACCTTTATTTCATAAAAATTTGGGTGATGCTTTAGCAAAGCAGGGAAAAATAGACGAAGCAAGTGCCGCTTATAGTTGTGCCATTGAGTTAGGATAAAAAGTAAAATAAAAATCCTAAATGTTAATTCACAAAATCTGAGGAAATTAGATGATATAACAGGATAAAAAAGTATTAGAATTTTAATAAAATACACTACCTACTATATTTTCATAAAAAGTCGAGTAGGGAAATATTTACTATTTCTGATTACCCTGTACCTCATTGGTCCGAAATCTGCTGTAATTCTACCGAGGTACTTAAAGCTGCAAGCTGATAGTTGAATGCTTACCCATTATCTTTGATTTTATGATAATATTTTTGCGCTGTTTGCATCCAAGCTTTTACCTGAGATTCTAACCAAGATTTTTCTGTTTCTAAAACAGAATTTTTTTGCTCAAGATTGTCCACCCAACCATGTAATATCTGAGAATCTTCTTGTAGTGTAGACTTACTTTTCTCCAGGTTCTTCACCCAATCACTATATTGATCAACCTCGGATTTGAGGCGAGAATTTACTTGCAAAATTTGCTGTATTCTAGTACCTAATTCCTGCACAGAAATACCCAATTTTCCCGACTTACCTCGCCAACTTTCCAGTAATTCAGATAACTTTAACGCCTCATAAAAATTTCCTATTTCTAAATGACGGTAAATGCAATAATAACTCACCCATTTAACGGTTCGAGATAACGCCTCAGTTTCCCAAGAATTTAATTCTAAGTCTGATAAATTTAAACTATCAATTAAGTTATTGCAGATTTGTAAATGTTCCTTAACTTGATAAAAATCATCAAAACTGTGAGTTTTATTTGTTTTATGCCACCGATAATATCCCAAGATTTCTTTGACAAAATATAAATCAGCAACCAAAGCAATTCTTAACCATAATTCTAAATCTCCAGCAAAAGCATAATTGTCATTAAATTTCCCGCCAACTTTCCCTAAAACCTGTCTTCTAATCAATACAAACGGACAACAAATAGGATTAGCTTCTCCCAAATTTTTCCTTACCCATTCCTTACCATTCACTAAGCTATTCTCACTATAGTTTGCCCAATCCCAATTCAGATCATTATTCTCACGATCCACCACCATAATAGAGGAAGTCACTAAGCCGACATTTTGGTATTTGTCTAGAATTTTTACCTTTTGCTCTAAATTTTTTGGCAACATCACATCATCCTGAGCAAAGACAGTAATATATTCTCCAGAAGCAGATTCTAAACAACGATTCCAATTAGGAAAAAGTCCTAAGTTTTTTGAATTTTGCAGGTATTTAATTCTACTATCTTTCTCCAGATAACTCCTAATTACTTCTGGAGTATTATCAGTAGAGCAGTCATCAGAAATAATTAGCTCAAAATCTGTAAATGTTTGTTCAAGAATACTGTCTATTGCTTGAGTGAGAAATTCTCCAGAGTTATAAGTAGGTAAACAAACAGTAACTTTGGGAAAATTGTTTATGGGCATTTAATTTAATAGTAATATTGCAAGAATACTGTGTGATAAAAAAGTTAATAACAAGGAAAAACGCAGAAGCAAGAATCATAAGCATTCAACACTTCAACGCTTCAGCAATTAATAATCAATAATAAAAATTACCTTTAAGGTTAAGAGAGGATAGGCTCTTCGAGATGCGGTAGCTACATCGTTCCCTAAAAGATAGTTATAGTAAGTACTTAAGAATTTTTGGAGATGTCTAATAGTAGTCGTCATTATTGTAAGTTACTCTAACTTCTATATTTTCTTAACTAACTTTAGAGAATGAAACATCATCTGAGGGAAAGGGGTTAAGGGGGTTGACTTTTAACTCTATAAATTTCCGGGTAAGTGTAACAAGTTCTTGTATATAGAAAGGTAGACTCGATGCCCAACTTAGGTAGACAATTTTTCTCATCTACAGAAATAAAAAACTGCTCCTGTACTTTAATGGTATCTTTGCCCATAAAAATTAACTATAAACTAACCCATACTTTTTCTCTATATATTATATAGATAAATAAAGAAAATATGAATGTTTCTAAGACAGCTATCTTAACCCTTGCTGCCCTCAGTTCCCACAATTTAACTGTAGAGGCAAAAGCTATTCCTGATATTAATTTCTACTCTCAGGCAACTGCACCAGAAAATAGCAATTTTACTGACTCTATTAATATTAGTAGTTTGCCTTCTACTGAATCAATTACTCGTCCAGAAATATTACTTAGTCAAGCTCATAATACTTCTAAACTTATAGCTAATTTATCAACTATAAACCTACATCAAATTCGAGGAATTTTAGAAAAAAGTTGGTTAGGGAAGGTAGTAGAATTTTCAGCAGAAAATAATTATCAATTCCGACAAGTTACTGATAAAATTGCTTTACAAATAGATGAGGAATCAGAAGCCAGTCTCAATCTTAATCCTACCCTGACTTTATTAAATACTTTATTATTAGTTGCAACTTTATTACCTCCTGTAACTATTGGCTTTTTTTGGTTGATCAGAAGATTGATAATTAAGGAATTAGTAGGTGAAGTTAATAAGCGGTTAACAAAAATTAGTAAATTAGAATTAAGCCTGAGTCAATCTCAAAAATTATTTACTGAATTAGAAAGTCATATAGTGACTGCAAAACAATCAATTGAGTTTCTGCATCAAGAAGCTAAGATATCAAAATCATCTGTAGAACAAATAGAAAATCTAAAGTCTCAGTTTTTAATGCAACTACAAGTAATTATTTCTGAGGCTCAAGAAGCAAAACATCAGGCTATGCAAAAAATTAGTTATCCTGTTCATTCAGCAACTGAATCTATTAAAAATACTCAGAAATCCAAATCCTCTGAAAAACAGCCTGCTATGATTGCTGATGATTATTTAAAAATAGGAGAAAATCAGTTTTCTGAGGGTCAATATAATCAAGCTTTAGCAAGTTTTGAAAAAGCTATTACTCTTAATTCTGGTTTAAGTGAAGCTTGGTTTAAACGTGGTAATGTATTTGTAAAATTGCAGCGTTATGCTGATGCTTTTGCTGCTTATGATCGTGCGATTGCAATTAATTCTGATAGGTTTGAATATTGGTTTAATCGTGGCAATGTTTTTGTGAGATTACAGCGTTATTCTGAGGCATTAGCTTCCTATGATAAAGCTCTTTCTCTGAAGCCAGATTATGTAGAAATTTGGCTAACCCGAGGCATTTTACTTAGGAAATTACAACGGTATAATGAGGCACTTACTTCATATCAACAAGCTCTTTTAGTTCAGCCTGAAAATGTTGACATTTTGCATAATTTGGGTGCTTTGTTAGGCAAGTTAGAGCGCTATGAAGAGGCGATCGCTACTTTTGACAAAGCTCTTAAAATTCAACCAAATAAATTTGAAATTTGGTATAACCGAGGCAATTTACTGGGAAGGTTAAAAGATTTTACTGAGGCAATTGATTCTTATGACAAAGCACTGAAAATCCAACCAGATAGATATGAAATTTGGTACAACCAAGGTGCTGTATTATGGCAAATAAAAAGATATGAAGAAGCAGTATATTGTTACGACCAAGCTATTAAATTAATGCCAGATGATTATGAAGTTTGGCATAATCGAGGAGTAGCTTTGGGTGCGTTAGAAAAGCATGATCAAGCAGTTAATTCTTATGATAGAGCAATTAAAATTTACCCCCAATGTTATCAAGCTTTTCTGGGGAAAGCAGAAGCATTATTAAAGTTGAAAAAGTATGAGGAAGCTTTAAGTTCTTGTAATCATGCTATTGCTATTAAAAAGGAATTTTATGAAGGTTGGTTATGTCAAGGTCGGGTCTTAGAAAAATTAGCAAATTACAAAGAAGCTTTGATGGCTTACGATCAAACAATTGCTATTAATAATAATAGTTATGAAGCTTGGAGAAGAAAAGGCATAGTTTTAGAAAAAATTAAATGCTATAAAGAAGCTTTAATGTGTTATGATCAAGCTATTGCTATTCAACCGGATGATTCAGAATCTCAGCTAAAACGTCTTACATTATTGTCAAAATTACAAGCAGAAGGAATTTTAACTAAAAAAAATAAACATAACTTACCAGTAAATGTGGATGTCAGTAATAACCAAAATAAAAAACTTAAAAAAACTCAAAAAAATAACCCAATAGTTGCATAGAAGAGAAAAAAAGTTAATGGCGATCGCTAGATTATTTTTGACTGTAGTTGTAAGCTAAAAGTTTAACTGGGTAAATAGATTCACAGCTAATAATCATGTCAATGTGCATGGGTTGACATCCTCGCGATGCTGCGTTAATAATGAGTTATATTTTGTATATGTAATACTTATAATTATGGCTTTGCATATTGGTTAGGATGATTGGGATAAAGTGGCTTTTCATAATAATCAAGCAATGCCAGCAATAATAATGCGGTGACGATGAGTATTACAAATTATTTTAGGAACTGCAAAACCAGCATTAACTAATTCCTTTTCAACATCTAAAGAAAAATATTCATCCAAATAAGGCTCTGTACTCTTCAACAAAGTAAAGACATGAGGAGCCATCGTAGCATAAAACTCCGAATGAGGATTCATATCTATAAAAGGATTAGAGAGTCAGGAGTTACGATAAATGGCAATTACAGAGGAGGTAGTAGTAAGAATTGTCCCTTGTTTTTCTGTTATGGTCAGCCCAAAATCCTAGCTTTTTGAGCAAGAGCGACCAAAAAACTGGTACCTTATTCTTTCTGACTTTAGAACCTAACTCTGTCAGGAAATCAATGAATATACCGCTTTCATCATAAACCTCATCCTTGTTATTGTCATATCCAGACTCAACTTGAAGGAGCGTTATTAAAGGACTGATTTGTTGAATTATGTAATTATCCATTTTTCTTGTTCCTTCTCCTTAATTAAGGACAAAATTCTATTTTGACATCCTCCCCGGCCTAAAGGCACTGGGCTTCCTACCGAGCCGTAGCTCCGATGCGGGTTGACATCTCACAGGCTACTGCTACTTTGGCAGTAGTTTTATGCTGGCCTTCACGTCCGTTTTTTGTCTCGGTATGCCCACCCGCGACTAATATATTTCTTGCTGCATTTTCGCCTCGATAGAACGACCTGACCCTACGCGACCATGTTTAGCACCGCAATGTACGACATTCCCACTCACGAATTGATAAATCTAATTTTCCACCTTTTAAATCCACAACAACAGAGGGACGTTGCATGCAACGTCCGTAAGAGGTGGGTTCCCAACGGCTAATTACTCTTAGACCCCGACCGTATTTTTCTGCAAATCTATTCTAAATATGTCCGGAATTTTCTCCAACCGTGTTTCCGTTCCGAGCTCTCGATAATTTCCTATTCTTAACCATTCCAGAAACCTTCAAATCTTCTCAAACAATTGTTTGGTTTTCACAAACATTTCAGTAGATAATTTATGTAGAAAATCTATCCTCGTGTCTTTCAATTTGCCATGAAATTTAGCTATTTTCAGTCTAGCTTTTTCATATCCTTTAGAACCCTTAGTTTTTTAGATAATGACTTACTTAGTTTTCGGTACTTTGAGCATTCGTTTCTTTAGTGGTTTTGGCGCATAAATTTTTTGATCATGTACGGACGTTGCATAACAAAAATGCGTTTCATGTCGCGTAGGGAAACGTCCCTACAGCTCGCTTTAGTTTTAATTCCTAAATATATGCCTACTGAATTATCACTTTTAGGCAATACTTCGGGCAAAACTTCAACTACAAAACTTAGAAAATATCGATGAGCTGAATCTTTAATTACTGTTACTGATGATGGAATAGCGGGTAGTTCCCTTGACCAAACAATTTTCAGCTTTCCTATTTTAGCTTACGTAAACTTTATGCTGACCAACTTTAAATCCACCCTTTGTAAATCTAGCTGTTGGCAATGACATTCTCCTCTTAAATTTAGGAGGTCTTATAGGTTTACCTTTTCTGTTGCCTTGAGTTGATTTAAAAAAGTTTTGATCAGCCTGGTAAAGCCCTTGAAGTTAATTAACTTTCTCCAACTTTATTTTGTTCCCATTCCTAAGGTTGTAAATTTCTGGGATCTAAAGCATCTCGCAACCCGTCTCCTAATAAATTAAATGCTAATACTGTCAGAATAATCAATAATGCTGGAGGCCATACCAACCAAGGTTGTAACACTAAAATAGAAGCGTTTGTGGCCAAAGATAACATATTTCCCCAAGAGGGGTCTGGTTGTTGAATACCTAAACCAATCAAACTCAAAACTGATTCTGATATAATAAAGCTAGGAATGGCTAAAGTTGCTGAAATAATTATATAAGTTGCTGTTTGGGGTAGTACATGACGAATAATGATATAAAAAGAATTTGCTCCCATAGCCCTTACAGCTTGGACAAATTCTCGTTCTTTGATAGATAAAACTTGTCCACGAATAACCCTAGCTAACCCTGCCCAACTAATAAATGAAGTAATGACCACAATTAACAGAAATCTTTGGGCGCTGGTTAAAACAGGAGGCAATACAGCAGCAAGTGCTACTAATAAATAAATACTAGGAATTGTCATTAACACTTCAGCAAAACGCATTAAAATGCTATCTATCCAGCCACCAAAGTAACCAGAAATTCCCCCAATAATCATTCCCAAGGGAAAATAGATTGTAATTCCTACTAAACCGATAAATAAACTAATCCTACCACCAAAAATTAAACGACTAAATTGGTCCCGCGCTTGTTCGTCAGTACCTAATAAATTAAATTTTGCTTCACCTGTGGTTCCGAATAAATGTCGATCCAAGGACAAAATACCCAAAAACTTATAAGGTACTCCTTGGACAAATAAACCTAGAGGGGATGGTTTATCCAACTCTACCTTTAATTCCCGGAGTCCAGTTTCTAAATCTACTGGTCCTTGAGTTGTGGGGTAAACATGGGGTCCAATAAATTCACCTAGTTGGCTTTGCCAGTAAATTTGAGTAGGTGGTAGTAGGGAACCATTGGGTTGAGATGTGTAGGGGTCATAGGGAGCAATAAAGTCAGCAGCAATTACTACCAGATAGAAAATTAATAGTAATAATGCACCAAATTGTGCTAAAGGATTTTTTTTAAGATTTTTCCACCATTTCATTGATTTTATCTAACAGGAAATATGGTTTATAGTTTGTGATTCAAAACTACTAATAATAACTTGAAAAAATAATGCTATACGTATCTGAAAATTTCACTATTAAGTAATTAATCTAAGCACCCCGAGATCTTGTTATTAATAAACAAGGAAAACCCTTAGCATAATTTAGCTTCTAGATAGTTTAAAAGAAATACTACTAACTCTAATGTAATCAATATAAGCACTTAAACAAAATTGTTTACCTAGCTTAATTTTATGTGAGATCTCAAGTATAAGGAATTCAGCTTGACAAAATGTTTAATTAATTTTATATACCTGCTTACTAACTGAACCTTTATAACTTACTGCTCGATATTTTGACATCCTCCCCGGCCTAAAGGCACCGGGTAACAACCGAGCCGTAGCCCCTGGGCGGGTTGACATCTCACAGGCTGATGCTACTTTGGCAGTAGTCTGGCTGCTGGCCGACCTGTCCGTTTTTTGTCTCGGTATGCCCACCCGCGACTAATATATTTCTTGTGAACTAAAAAGCATGATAACATAACCTGTGAAAAAAAATAAACTAAAAAGTCGCCCGCTTATGGGCGAGGCTTTAAACCCAATTTTTCGGTAAAAGTTATAGTGTCTAATTGTCAAAATTAGTAATAGTATCAGGACTTACGCAACGGCACTAGTTGTAGTGGCAATTTGGGGAAAATTACAAATTTATACTCCATATATAGCGGTACTGCCTAAGTCCTGAGTATTTTTGTTTTCCTCAGGTCTCGCATTTTATTTTCCTAAGTTAGACGAGATCAAGAATTTCTAATTATAAGGCACAAAAGCTGAGGGACGTTGCATGCAACGTCCCTACATAGGAATAGGAAATGTACCCAGCCCCTAACCCCCAGGAACGGGAGTCGGATATATTTGTCCTTTGACATCCTCCCCGGCCTAAAGGCACCGGGTTTCCTACCTAGCCGTAGCTCCGATGCGGGTTGACATCTAACAGGCTGCTGCTACTTTGGCAGTAGTCTGGCTGCTTACCGCCCTGTCCGTTTAAAGTCTCAGTATAGCCCACCCGCGACTAATATATTTCTTGCTGCATTTTCGTCTCGATAGAAGGACCTGACCCTACGCGAACATGTTTAGCCCCACAATGTACGACATTCCCACTCACGAATTGATAAATCTAATTTTCCACCAAGAAATCCACTGATTTTCCATAGTCATAAACCTCCAATATTTGCAGTTGAGTGTAAATAATAAAAAATGTTGGAAAAATTAGATTAAACCGAGTTGGGAAAGAATACCTTGACCTGTTAAGAGTTCTGTAGTGATGCCGAGCACAAAACCTAACATCGCCAAACGGCCATTCCAAGTTTCTGCAAAGTTAGTAAAACCTAACTTTTTCTCTTGATTTTCCATAGTCATAAACCTCCAATATTTGCAGTTGAGTGTAAATAATAAAAAATGTTGGAAAAATTAGATTAAGCCGAGTTGGGAAAGAATACCTTGACCTGTTAAGAGTTCTGTAGTGATGCCGAGCACAAAACCTAACATTGCCAAGCGACCATTCCAAGTTTCTGCAAAGTTAGTAAAACCTAACTTTTTCTCTTGATTTTCCATAGTCATAAACCTCCAATATTTGCAGTTGAGTATAAATAATAAAAAAATGTTGGAAAAATTAGATTAAGCCGAGTTGGGAAAGAATACCTTGACCTGTTAAGAGTTCTGTAGTGATGCCGAGCACAAAACCTAACATTGCCAAGCGACCATTCCAAGTTTCTGCAAAGTTAGTAAAACCTAACTTTTTCTCTTGATTTTCCATAGTCATAAACCTCCAATATTTGCAGTTGAGTGTAAATAATAAAAAAATGTTGGAAAAATTAGATTAAGCCGAGTTGGGAAAGAATACCTTGACCTGTTAAGAGTTCTGTAGTGATGCCGATCACAAAACCTAACATTGCCAAACGGCCATTCCAAGTTTCTGCAAAGTTAGTAAAACCTAACTTTTTCTCTTGATTTTC
>JAKQYF010000054.1:0-24664 GCA_023356535.1 Trichodesmium sp. MAG_R03
TTAGTCCATAGTCCAATTTCTGATTTCACAAAGCAAAGGTTGTAATATCATGTCTAGGTAAATAGTTATAATCATAGTGCACTTTTCCATAGCGATCGCTCCAAATAACCAATAAAGAGTTTTACAAAATCAGGGTATAATATCATGTACAGTTAAATAGTTATAATTAAAGTTCATCGTAAGACAAGAACCATAACTGTATCTAGACAAATAGCCTTACTACAAACGATATACTTTATTGATTACTGATGATCCGGACATGATATAAAAACTCGCTTAGTCCATAGTCCAATTTCTGATTTCACAAAGCAAAGGTTGTAATATCATGTCTAGGTAAATAGTTATAATCATAGTGCACTTTTCCATAGCGATCGCTCCAAATAACCAATAAAGAGTTATACCAAATCATGGTATAATATCATCTGCAGTTAAATAGTTATAATTAAAGCAAATAAAAGTTCAGAAGCAGTGGTAAAAGTAAAATAATTTATCTAATAAAGCTAAAAATCATATCTTAAACCTGCGGTAAAACTAGTTGATAAATTAGGTTCATTGAGTTCTGGGATACCCATATATATGAAGCTTAAAGAGCTAAAAACCGACCAATTCTTAATAGCTGGAATTGTCACAATTGTGCGAGAATCGGCAAAATAATTAGCTGTATTTCTCACTGGAACTTCTAAAGCGAAGATTTGTTCAAATTTCCAATCGGTAAAAAAAAGATTTTTATAGACTAGTGCATACTGAAATACTGGAAAAGGAGCATTTTTATTTTTAATAGTTGAATCTTGAAATAAATCACCTATACCTAATTTCATATCAAAAGTTTCATCTTTTGTTGAACCTCGCCATAGATTAAAGCCGAATCCGGTAAAATAACTAAATCTGCCATCATTACCAGTAAAATTGTCCTGTAAATAGGCTAAATTGCCAAAGTAAAAGAATTTTTCTCGGAAATAGTGTTTATATTCAGTGACTATATCAAATAATATTCTATTTTTGTCTCCTGCATCTCGACTGCTATCATAACTATTAAAAAATTCTAAAAAAAGATTTATTTCATCGGTTGCCCATCTTTTACTCAATCTAACTCCAATGTTGAAATTAGCAAGAGTATCTTTAGCAAAAAACAGATTAGTTCCTAATAAGGTGTGTCCTTCTAAAGGAGTTGGTTTAAAGGGAAAACTAGGTGGAGGATTTTCGATTTCAGTAACTATTATATCTACTTCGGCAAGGATAATTTCTGCTTTTTCGGAATCCTCTATTTGTTTATATTTAGAGGCTAAATCCATTAATAAAGTTGCCTTAGTTGAATTATCCGTAATTTTTTCTGAGCTTTCTAAGGCTAAATCCAAAATTTCAGAGGCAATTTCTAGCTCTTGTATTTCTATCAATGTGGCAGCAATTTTAATCATCAATAAAGTTTTAGTGGAATTTTGTTCCACATCTTGGCTCACTTCTAAAGCTTCATTTAAAATTTGCTTCAATATTTCTAACTGATTTAATTCATCATATTGCAATCCTAAATTTATAAGCATTTCTGTTTTAATGTGAGGGTCGTCTATTTTATCGATTAAATTTCGTGAATCTTCAAGTGATTTTTTTTGAGGACTTTTACTAATATTTGTTTTACTGTTTATATTAGCCAAATTCTGATTAACTATAAAATTGCGATCAAATTTATCACAAGAAGAAATGGGAATACAAGACTGATTATCAAGTTTATCCATATCTTCTAAAACAAAAGCTTGTGCTGTATTTACTAATGTGCTGGAATTAATAAAAGCAATTGCCACAGCTAGAAAACGAAATCTCGATTGAAGAATTAAGTTAAGCATTAAGGGTTGTATAATATTCTAATAAAATGTACAAATAGGATAAAGACGAAAAGCAAAAGATTTTTTGCCGTCACTAATACAATAAACCATTGTATCATAAAATTCGGCGTTGCTGAATAAAAAACACGGCGGTAGAGCATTCCGTTCTTAAAGCTCCTGGAGTCCGACTTGTACCGTGACTGGGAAAGGAGAAACCCAGACCATAGTATCAGTTTAGTGTAGGAGTATATTACACTAATATTGCTTTTCTATATATTTAATCAACCATGCCAAAAAATAAACTCAAACAAAAACTCAAAAATGGTGAAGTTGTACTTGGACCTTTTATGAATTGTGCTTACCCTGCATTCATAGAAATTTGTGGTCTAGCAGGATTTGATTTTGCAGTTATTGACCTTGAGCACGGACCTTTAAATATTCTAGTTGCAGAAGACCTTTGTCGCGCTGCTGACTGTGTAGGTATTGCTCCTGTTGTTAGAGTCAGCAAAAATGATGCTGCACAAATTCAACGGGCTCTTGATATTGGTAGCGCAGGGGTACAAGTTCCACAAATAGAAACAATAACCGATGCAAAAATAGTAGTACAAAGTGCGAAATATAATCCTGTTGGTTCCCGTGGTTTATCATTTGGAACTCGCGCTGGAGTTTACACTTCAGCAGGGAGTAATATTACTGATAAATTAAACGCAGAATCTTTAGTTGTCGTTCACGTAGAAGGTACAAAAGGCATCGAAAATCTGACAGAAATTGTTACAGTTTCTGAGATTGATGTGATTTTTCTCGGTCCTTATGATTTATCTCAGTCTTTAGGTATTCCTGGTCAAGTTGATGATATTCGAGTAGTTGAATTAATGCAAAAATCCGTAGAAATTATTCGGAGTTCTGGTAAAGTTGTCGGTACTTTTAGTAATAATGCTGAGGCTGCAAAAAAATGGATTGACTGTGGAATACAGTATATTGGATTGGGTATAGATGTGAGTATTTTTCTCCAAGGTTGTCAAGCTTTAGTTAAAGGAGTAAGAGGTTGATAATGACTTACTTAGTTTTCGGTACTTCGAGCATTCGTTTCTTTAGTGGTTTTGGTGCATCAATCTTTTTACCGCGTACGGACGTTGCATGCAATGTCCCTACAGCTAGCTTTAGTTTTAATTCCTAAATCTATACCTACTGAATTATCAGTTTTAGGCAATACTTCGGGCAAAACTTCTACTACAAAACTTAGAAAATATCGATTAGCTGAATCTTTGACTACTGTTACTGATGATGGAATAGCGGGTAGTTCCCTTGACCACACAATTTTCAACTTTCCTATTTTAGCTTACGTAGACTTTATGCTGACCAACTTTAAATCCACCCTTTGTAAATCTAGCTGTTGGCAATGACATTCTACTCTTAAATTTAGGAGGTCTTATAGATTTACCTTTTCTGTTGCCTTGAGTTGATTGAAAAAAGTTTTGATCAGCCTGGGTA
Source organism: Trichodesmium sp. MAG_R03 (assembly GCA_023356535.1). Classification (GTDB taxonomy): domain Bacteria; phylum Cyanobacteriota; class Cyanobacteriia; order Cyanobacteriales; family Microcoleaceae; genus Trichodesmium. The sequence goes on from JAKQYF010000054.1 coordinate 3,309, forward strand.
TTACATCGTTTAAAGAAGGCTGTAGTGGCAAGGGCAAAAAACTTTCTGAAAGCCAAACTCTTTCTGAGGTCTTTTTAGTCAGAGTAATAAACTGTTTTTGTAGTTCAGAATTAGTCGGTTTTTTCTTTCCTAGTTTATACTTTTCCTGACAGCAAGCTAGACTATCATTCCAGACAACACAGACACAACCTTCCGAGCCTTGCTAATTGGTGTTTTTGTCCCAATGTTGGATATTAACGGTACTTAAATCTTGCCTTCATAGAATGACTTTTGAACTAAAAAGCAACAAGGACATAACCCGTGGAAAAAAATCAACTAAAAAGTCGCCCGCTTATGGGCGAGGCTTTAAACCCAACTTTTCGGTAAGCTAATACTCATTTAAAATGCGTATTAGTAAGCTAGAATTTAGAATAGTTTTATTTTTGAACGAGCCATACAACAAATAAGTCGTTGATTTGATACATTTTTTTATAAAAGTTAACAGTTTGTATACTATTTATCAAAAATTCTCAGAAACCCGGGTTATAATAAAAATATAAACAATATCAAAATCATACTTTTACTCAATGATCAAATGGGAGTAAGTATATATGCAAAAAATTTTAGAATCGATTAATTTAGATTACGCTTTTATGTTTACCCACAAAAAGGTAAACTCAATTAGCATGGAAGGTTTTGAACAGTTTTTTGCCGACCTTCCTGTTGATCCTTACATAAAAGATAAGTATCGTTACAGAAGACTTTCTCGTTTTATTCTCTCAGGGGAAGAGGTAATAAAACAGCCTCATGGTTATCTTTTTCAAAGCAAAAATTATAATCCCGTTCCAAATTATGGGGATATTAAAAGAGAATATGCGGAAATAGATGACAAACTTGTCGCCTTAGATAACTTTCAAAAAATGATTTTAGCCTTCTGTGATTCCTGCAAAATACATCCAGAAGCAGAAATTGGAATACATCAAATTAGAACTATTTGTTCCCCTAATCATTCAGGAAATCCAGCACCAGAAGGTATTCATAAAGATGGGGCAGATTTTATTGGTATATTTGCAGTAAATAGACACAATATTCAAGGGGGTGCAACTCATCTTTATACTACTAGAAAAGAAAAGCCAGTATTTAGTAAAATTCTCAATCCTGGGGATTTATTGTTGGTAAATGACCATGAATTTTTCCACTTTACTACTCCAATTAAACCTGAAACAGAAGAGGTAGGATATCGGGATGTATTTGTTTTGACTTCTCCGAGTTTGATTTATTAAATAAGACAGAACAAGATAAATAGTAGTAGAGTCTGTTTCAACAAAGTTTGGTTTATCCAGGAGATAAACTGCGCTCACTAACCTCAACTCAACCTAATCTTAACCCGTAGGGACCTTGTATGTAAGATCTTTACATTTACAAGGTCCTTGCATTTGTGGGGTGTTGATTACGATCAAAAACCTCATAGATGAAGTCCATAAAAAAGTAGCAAAATGGTTAACAACCGAGTATCGTGTTATTTTTATTCCTACTTTTGAGTCATCCCAAATGGTTGCCAAATCAGGAAAAAAGAAACGTAAATTAAACTCAAAAACAGTTCGCCAAATGCTACATTGGGCACATAATCGTTTCAAACAAACTCTTAAGTTCCATGGTTTAAAATGAGGGGCAACCGTAATAGATGTAACTGAGGAATATACTTCCAAAACCTGTACAAAGTGTGGCCATGTTCATCAAAACTTAGGAGGCTCAAAGCATTTTAAATGTCCGCACTGCGGTCACTCAATGCCGAGAGATTGGAATGGCGCTTTGGGGATATTCCTCAAAGCATTGCGAGATACCGCCAATGTTGATCGTTCTGCCGTCACATTGCTATGAACGGTTTTCCCGACTTTTACCGGGAATTGCTGGGCAAGATGTATCTGCATATCCTAGAAATTACTTCAGGCTTGCTTTTTAGGGAATCCTTATTCCTAAAGGACATTGGTTAAACTTTCCCTACTCATCGGTCGATATAATGAGAGTCCAAGAGGGGTTGCCGAAAAATTGGCCATACAAATATATTCGAATAGGACTTAGGCAAAGGTACTATATATAGTGTCTTGGTATGCTATGAAGTGCGCAATTCAAGTAGCGAAGCGTTCGCTCCGCTTGGCGTCAGCAAAACACACCCTACCAATGGTGTTCATGCGTAAGTCCTATTGGAATTTAAATCAAGTTTTTTCAAATTAATCAGGACTTGCGCAAATTCACCTTGAAAACGCCATATGTAGGGGCGAATGGCATTGGCCCTCACTCGGTGTAGTGCCCGTGCGTAAGTCCTGTTAATCTAAAATTAAAACTTTTGATTATTAACAGTGAACTTATAATTATGGTCAAAAAAACTCAACCAATAATTAGCATAACTCTCAGCTTATTTTCCTTAATCTCAGCTCTTACAACCACCTTAGCCGCGTCGCCCCGTACCCCAGATCAAGAAGAAACTTGTGAAATTTTAGTTATCGGTGGTGGGTTAGCAGGATCGGCAACCGCCTACGAAGCCTTATTAGCAGGGCGCACCGTTTGTATCACCGATACTACTGACTGGGTAGGGGGTCAAATTTCTTCCCAAGGTACCTCCGCTCTTGATGAACGTGGAACTCAACGCAGTCTTCTATTTTATCCCCATGGTTATATAGAATTACGGGAACGCATTGAAGAAAAATATGGTAGATTAAATCCCGGCACTTGTTGGGTAAGTGTTTCATGTTTTATGCCTTACGATGGTCACGGCATCCTATTTCAGATGTTAGAGAATGCTGCAAAAAAAGGCGGAGGGACATTAAAATGGTTTCCCAATACTGTTGTCAAAGAGTTAGACATTTCTAATAACCAAATTAATAAAGCGATCGCCATCCAACATCAACCAGCAGCTAACACCCCACCTATAAACACTGAACCCCTATCTCAAATTATCGAAGATGCTTACCGTTACCAAAACTCAGCCAGATTTGATAAAACTATAATTCAGTTTGTACCCCAACCATCCTTAAAAAAAATAGGTGGTGCAAACTGGTACGTTGTTGAAGCAACTGAAACTGGAGAAATTATTGCTCTAGCAGATGCTCCCTACCGTCTCGGTATCGATCCTCAAACCTACGTTAACCCCTCATCCCCTGTTGACACCAGAGATCCCTACTGCACTCAAGGTTTTACTTATACCTTTGCCATGGAGGCGACTGAAACACCTCAAACTCATGTTAAACCTCCATTTTATTCTCAGTACGCTCCCTACTATAGCTATGAATTATCCAGATTAGCTAATTTTAACCTAGTTTTCAGCTATAGACAAATTTGGTCAATAAAACCAGACGCACCTCAACTAGGCAACTACAGAAAACGAACTATTTATCCCGGTGATATTTCCATGCAAAATTGGACTTGGGGCAATGACTATCGCCCTGGAAGCCAAAACGATAACTTGATTTACACTCGAGAACAACTACAAGCTACAGGTCAACTGCAACCAGGAGGTTGGATGGGTGGTTTGCGTACCCAAACTCTCCGTCGAGGTGAGGAAAATGCTCTTGGTTATTTTTATTGGTTAGTTGAAGGTACCACCGACTCCCAGTTAGGACAAGGGGTGAAGCAAAAACATCCAAATTATCGTTTATTGAGTGGTTTAGATACACCAATGGGAACAGCTCATGGGTTATCGAAATTCCCTTATATTCGAGAGGGGCGACGCATTATTGGTCGTATTGGGAAAACTCGCCCAAGAGGTTTTACAGTAGCAGAAGTTGATATTGCTAAAAAGAATTTTAGGGATGATTTTTATCAACAAAATTTAGCACCGGATGAGTTTAATTATTTGTGGGGAATAGTTGGTGGCTTTGTACCTAAGAATTCACAAATTAATTCAGGACAAGAAATACCTCAACGAGCAAGAGCAACTGTTTTTCCTGATAGTGTAGGAATTGGTCATTATGCTATAGATTTTCATCCTTGCATGACAAAAAGTCCACCAGAAGCACCAGGTAATTATGAGCGAAATGGTATTAGGAAAGGTCAGGGTACTGCCTATCCTTTTCAAATACCTTTACGGGCAATAATTCCCCAAAAAATTGATAATTTATTAGTAGCTGGAAAGAGTATTGCAACGAGTTATATTGCTGCTGCTGCCTATCGAGTTCATTCTTTTGAGTGGTCTGTTGGAGCTGCTACTGGTACAACAATTGATTTTGCTTTAGAAAGGGGTATTTTTCCTTATGAATTAATTGATGATATACCTTCTAAAGAATGGGAATTAGAAATACTACAGGGTCGTTTGCAGGACAATGGGAATCCCATTGCTTTTCCTAAAACTTCTATTTTTAATAATTATTGGGATGAATGGAAATAGAATTTAACCTACATTCCTCACAATAAAATGTAATATAGACAGGACTTACCCACGCTTCACCTTGAAAACGCCATATTTAGGGGGGAATGGCATTCGCCCTCAATGGGTGTAGTGCCCGTGGGTAAGTCCTGATAGAAATAAAAGTTAACCCCCCCCAAGGGGAGAAGTCAAAAGCAAGAACAACATTATAGTGGTCAATAGGAGTCAAGGACTTAGTCGCAAGCTACGGATTTTAGACTAATTTTTATGTTACAAATTGAAGTCCGGAATGTAAGATCCAACTATCCTGAAAAATGACTATCCAATAATGATGTGGCTGCTGTTACATTGACAGGTTGAGAAAACAAAAATCCTTGACCATATTCACATCCTAAATTCTTTAGTTTAGTCAATTGTTCCTCAGTTTCTATTCCTTCTGCTACCACATCTAATCCGAGACTATGAGCTAATGTAATAATTGCCCGTACAATCTCATAATTTTCGCCATTAACTCCCATATTTGTCACAAAAGATTTATCAATTTTCAGACTATTAATAGGGAAACGATGCAAATAACTTAGAGATGAATATCCAGTACCAAAATCATCAATGCTTAAGTGCATTCCCAACTCTCGTAGATGAGATAAAAGTTTACTAGCAAACTTAGCATTATCCATTATTACACTTTCTGTGATTTCTATTTTTAATCCTTGAGGTTCGATACCGGTTTTTCGCAAAATACGTTGAATTTGTGAAATTAAGTTAGATTGGGAAAACTGTTTCGCAGAAATATTGATAGCTATATTAAGATTAATTTGAGAATAAACTTTCTGCCATTCTTGCAGTTGACGACAAGCTTCCCAAAATATCCACCGACCCAGAGGAATAATCAAACCTGTTTTTTCCGCAATGGGAATAAACTTTACGGGAGAAACCATACTGCCTAAAGAATTGCGCCACCGGACTAAAGCCTCAAACCCTACTAACTTGCCTGTAGATAGAGAGATAATTGGTTGATAGTGGAGTAGAAAAGTGTTGGTAATAGGGCAGGCAAATTCTTCTAGCATCTCCACTGCTTGATGTAAGTCATGCTCTAACTGCATCATTTCTGTAACGTAACTGTGCATGGAACTGTTGAAGACCAAATAACTTCCTGGGCTTTGCACTTTAGCTTGATCCATAGCAATATCAGCATCTCGGAGTATATCCCCTGCCCATTGATAATCATTGGAACTCATGGCAATACCGATACTAGCAGTAATAAAGAGTTTATGAACATCTAATTTTATAGGTCGAGCGATCACTGTTTGGATCAAAGTTGCTAAACTGATAGCATCTTCAAGATCAGAAACTGTCTCTAAAAGAATAACAAAGTCATCACTACCTATTCGTGCTAACGTATCTTCCGTTCCTAAACAATTTTTAATCCGTCTAGTAATTTCAATTAAGAGTCGATCCCCCATAGAGTGACCATGACTTTCATTAATTAGCTTAAATCGATCTAAATTAATGGTAAGCACAGCAAACAAATTAGAAGGATTTATATGTTTGTGTGCCAATGCCTGTTGCAGTCTATCCATTAATAAATCTCTCTTGGGCAAATCTGTGAGACTATCATATAAAGATGTACGCAACAGTTTTTCCTCTGTTAATTTCTTTTCTGTTACATCGTGACAGTTAATTACAATTCCCTGAACAGACTCATCATCAAGTAAATTCATGATCATAGCTTCGAATACACACCAACTACCATTTTTATGGCGAACTTTATATTCGTCTAACCCCCGGCGTGTTTTCGGACCTTGTTTTACTCCTTCTATTACCTGTTCCATCCACCATTGATCTTTGGGGTGAATTAAGTCTAATACAGATTTGCCAATCAATTCCTCTGAAGTATAACCTAAAATTCGTTGTTGGGAGGGACTAACATATTGATAAATGCCTTTACTGTCTAAAATCTGGATAATATCTGTACTATTTTCGATTAGGGATCTGAACCTTTGTTCATTTTCCTGCAATTGTTTTTTTGCTTGCTTACGTTCTGTAATATCGGTGCTAACAGCAACAAACCCAGTAACTTTATCTTTTGTATCTTTGATGACATCTATCCGCATCAAAATTTGGATAATTTTACCTCTACGACTTCGACAAGTAACTTCACCATTCCATCCACTTCCACTCAACATCCTTTCAGATATTTGTTTAGCTACTTTGTTATCTACTATCAAACTTAGTAATCCACCATTCGCATTTACTTGTTCTACATTTTGATAATCAAAAAGTTCAGTAAATGCTTGATTTTGAAAGATATACTTACCACTCGCATCAGTCATGCTAATGGCTTCACTACTACTTTCTATCGCTTTACCTGTCAGTGCTAGAACTGTTTTTATTTCCCGTAGTTCAGTCATATCAAGTCCAACAGTACATGCTGCTCTACCTTGATCATATTTTTGAGCAACTATTACATATTGACCTACAGATGAACTTGTTTCATGTACAGCAACAGTGGCATCACTAGCAAAAAAATCCCTAACAAACTTGGTGAATTCTGTCTCATTTCCATTCAAAAAGCCGATGTTTTTACCAATAAACTCTTCAGGAGTAATTTTGTAAATTTCAGCTAAATGCTTCTTAACTCCTAGATAATTTAAATCTGAACTAATCCAAGAAACTAATCCTGGTATTGCTTCTAAAAGTGTTTGTAATTTCTCATCTATTTCTATGAGACAGGAATCTGATTTTGGTGATTTATTCTTGGAGTTAATAACTTGAAGATCATGGAAAATTAAGAGCTCTTTTTCTTGATTAATTGGATAAATACTAGCCTTAAATTTAACCTGTTTCTTTCCTGGTTGAGAGTGATGTTTAATTTCAACTTTACGATTGGTTTTTAAACAAATTTTAAGATGATTATTCACAATATTTTGATTAATATTTTCAAGAAGTTTACGTATCCAAACTTTCACGAATTTCTCTTCTGAAAAAGATATTTTCTTATTTACTGGAAGACTTTCTAAAAAGCATACTGTTTGATCCAAGAGCCAGATACAACTATTTATTATAGAAAACATAGAATTTATATTAGTATAACTTTTAGCTCAATTCCTTATTATTTAGTAATTTTAATTATATAAGGATAATATTTATTTCTTTGGTAAGAACCTATCCAAATGTCATAAGTACCTGAAAACCATTGGCCTGTAATTCCTGGATCTTTTCCCTCAAAGTCATCATTACACCAACTGCCTCCAGGGCCTCTAATAATTAAAGTTGTATCTTCACTACTTTTAACCTCAAGTTTCAGAGATTGAAAAAAGCCATTTAAAATTAATCTATGATCTGGTTCTTTATCAATAAAACCTACACATGGTCCTGTTATAGTGTTTTCTCTACCTGTTGTTTCTTTTGCAGATATAGGTCCTCCACTTAAGCCCCTGATAATCATTCGGTTTTGAGAAGATTTGGGATACAGATTAACATTCTCAAATATAGGTGTTAACTGTAACTCTTGGGATAAAACTGGGATGATTTTCTGCATTCTTAATAATGAAAACAATACTCCCAAAAATAATATCGTTTTTTTGTGTTGATTTATATTCATTTTAGAGTTATATTTTCTAATAATAAAGATCAAAAATTTAGAGAAAATGTCAATTATAAGTAAACACTTAGCTATCAGCTATCAGCTATCAGCATCTTTGTTCTTGTTAGAAGTACTTTCTAATTTCTTGGTTTCCTCAATTTCCTGACCTATAGATTTTTTGAAGCGTAATATATCAAAGCCCTTCTGATGCAGCAGTAACCATGATTGGATTAAATCTGGCCCTTGTATTGTACCTGTTAAGGATGCTCTTAGTGATCGCATAACAACGCCTTTCTTCACATGAACCTTCTGAGTAATCTTTTTAATAGTTCCCTGTGCATCACTCACTAGCAGAGGTGCATCAGCATCTATCATTTCTAGGATACAATTAATAGATTGAACAGAATCTTCTTTCTGCATTTGTATTTTTGCATCTTCATCCAATTCTACATTAGCAAAAAAGAATAACTTACTCATTTCCACTGCATCTGTGAGGCGAGTCAAACTTGGTCTTATTAATGCTGCTAGTTGTTCTAGCCAAGAGCGATCGCTTTCTGGATCTAATTCATATCCGGCTTTTTGCCAAATGGGAATTAATTGATCTGTCAGTTGTTCTACTGGTAAACTATGTAAATATTGACTGCTTATCCAATCTAACTTGTCCCAATCAAACTTAGCTCCTGCTTTATTCACCCTTTCAACACTAAACTTTTGTCCTCCTTCTGCTAGGGTAAATATTTCTTCCGTTGCATCTGGAGGCGTCCATCCAAGCAAACACATATAATTTGCCAGTGCTTCGGGAGTAAAACCCAATTCTTTAAAATCAGAAATTGAAGTTACTCCATCTCGTTTTGACAATTTTCGTCCTTCTTTATTGAGAATTAGAGGTGTATGGCCAAATTCCGGTACTTTCCCCTCTAAAGCTTCATAAAGTAATATTTGTTTAGCTGTATTAGCAATATGGTCTTCACCCCGAATCACATGGGTAATTTCCATATCCAGATCATCTACTACCACTGCCATATTGTAGAGAGGTTTTCCTACTTCAGCCCCCCCTGCAGCACGAGAAATAACCATATCTCCACCTAGATCACTTCCTTTCCAGGTTACTTTCCCCCGAACCATATCATTCCAGGTAATTATCCGCTCATCATCTATTTTAAAGCGAATTACTGCTTGCCTTCCTTCTTCTTCAAAAGCTGCTTGCTGTTTAACTGTAAGGTTCCGGTGACGGTTGTCGTAGCGAGGTGCTTCTTTTCTTGCTTTCTGAGCTTCCCGCATTTCCTCTAGTTCTGCTGTTGTACAATAGCAGCGATAAGCTAATTCTTGGTCTAATAAACTTTGAGTTGCTTGCTGGTATAGTTCTAAACGTTGGCACTGATAGAATGGTCCTTCATCCCATTCTAATCCTAGCCAGCTCAGTCCCTCCAAAATATTGTCTGTATACTCTGGACGCGATCGTTCCTGATCCGTATCTTCTATTCTTAAGATAAATTTTCCTTTCTGGTTCCTTGCAAATAACCAGTTAAATATAGCGGTTCTAGCTGTACCGATATGTAATTTGCCTGTTGGACTTGGGGCCAGACGAACTCTAACACTCATATCAATTTCTATTTTATTTGTTTGTTTTTAGATTTTCTTCTACTTATGGTTAAATTTGATCAGATACAGTAGATTACACCTTGGTGAGGTACACTAGTCCCAGGCAAGAGGCCCATACTACAAACATTTAATTATTAATATTTGTACTTCATATACTGGGAATCTACTGTGTATAATCTAATACGGTTTAGATTAAGACCAAAACTATAATTATTATGGTATGGAACTATTAGGTGATCAATTCAAGTCAGAACTGCAAAAAAAACAATCCTTAAATTAACCATATTAATAAGAAGTAGTTGTACAAAATTAAATACACCTATTCTAGGTGCTAAACACCAACTTATTGTAAAAATCACAGGGAAGAAAATTAGGTAATTAATTTTGCATAGACAATTATATAATCTACCAGAATCAGTAGAAATATCTAATCTTATATGCTGAACTAATTTTCCACTTTTCCCATTAAAAAAAAGTTAAGCTCAGATTTACGAGTTTGTTATGAGTATTAAGTTATTGATTCTACGGGACTGACGGGGCTCGAACCCGCAACTTCTGCCGTGACAGGGCAGTGCTCTAACCAATTGAACTACAGTCCCTTCTTTATAAATCATAAACAATTATGACTCTTTCTATTTTATTTGTCAAGCATTTCTCTAATTTTTTTTGAATTTTTCTGTTTTGTTTGAGCCACAACCTTTGTCACATAAGACTTTAAAAATTTCATTTTTTTTATTGAGGATTAGTAGAGAAATATTCCAATGTCTTTCTCAGATTGTTGACTTTTAACTTCTCTACCTAGGGTAGAGGGTTAACTTTTGACTGTAATAACTAGAGGTTAGTGCTAAAAATGAGAACCTGAGTCGATTGTAAAGGGTTAAAATTATTATCACTGACTAGGATGAGTGATTGCCGACCATCTGCCAATCTTGAACCAAAGGTCATGCCTTCAATATTATCTGAGATTAATTCTAGATTGCTCAAATCTAACAGCAATTCTTTTTGTGCTGGAGAAATATGAGTAAATTGAGTATTTAAGCGATTAATGTGTTGAATATTATCTGCATTTGACAAATCAACTTGAAATAATTTAATAATATTTCCAGTCTCTAAAGAAAAAGACCTTTCTAGACTTAAAAGATGAGTATCATCTAAGGCTATTAATTCTACTAAACCATTAGTCTGAAAATTACCTAAATTATTAGATGTAGCAGTAATAGGTTCTGTCATATATAGAAACTCTTTTTCTGGCTCACCTTTAATTAAATCATACTGTAAAATTCGACAAGGACTACCAGTATAAATATTTGCTTCTGTACCATCTTGAATTAAAGCATTTTCTGTAGCAGTAAAAAGATATTTTTTGCTTGGAGTAATAGTTAAATTTTCTAAGGCTAGATTATTTCTAATTCCACTATTAGCTTGTATAAGAAATTTGTCCGGAATTGGCAAACTTTGTAGTTGTTTACCTATTAGAGAAAATTCTCTAATAAATGGTTGTATTTGACGTTTTCTATCTCCTTCAGAAGAGATAAATAAACTCTCTCGATTCAAGGTAATTCCTTCTGGATCAATACTCAATGGGGGAAATGGTTGACCAATTTCATTTAATAAAGTCGTAACATCGATAAAAGTCACAGCTTCTTCTAAAATTTTATCTGTATTTAGGTCAATTTTCAGAGTATAAAATCGTGCTGCTGCTTTACTACTACGGTCATCAGAAATAGCATAATAAATTTCTTTATCTGGATTGTAGGTTATGCCAGAAAGTCCGCCTACTTCTGTATTTTTAAATTTTAAACCTGTGAGAAAATTCACTTCTCCTAAAAAAGTTATTTGAGGAATACTTGCTTGAGTCATTGACTTCACAACTATGGCTATAGTTACAAGAATAACTAAACAAGTAACTAAGGTAAAAATTAAATATTTATATCTTTTATTTTTTTGATTATTCATAGTTTGTTAGTAAGCATTTAGCCCTCAGCTATTAACCAAAGCATAGCATTACTTTTGAGAAATAGTATTATATAGTGTGGACATTGATAAATGCTAAAACTCACTCAGAGATTACTTTTAACTTTTAACTTCTCCCCTTGTGGCAGCAACATTCCTACGGAAAACCGAAGTTGGAGTAAATGTTGAAAAAAAAGAGAGGAAATGATCAAGATAACTGTCTTAAGTAAACAGGACTTGCCCACGGGCACTACACGAGGGTGAGGGAATGCTATTCGCCCCTACATATGGCGTTTTCAAGGTGAAGCATGGGTAAGTCCTGATAAATTAGAGCTGCAAAAATTTTACCATTAAAAATTTTACCATTTACACCTGCTACATCATTTGCCCGATCCGATGTCGTATATTTACTTATTCCCTAATCGCTCTTCTAAAAATTTTGACAACCATTCTTTAATATAATAAGTAGCATAACAATCATCTTCATTGTAAATAACAATTGCATCTAATAAAGAGCGATCGCCAGTTTCTAACCATTCCTCATACCAACAAACAGATTGAGCGCCATTAGCTTGAGGATTTCGCCATTCAAAACCTAGCCAACGAGCAATGTTTTTCAGGGCATAACTTTCTATAGGTAATGTAATAGTTTGAGTAACAACTTGATGAACATCCACAAATCTTTTTAACAATGGTTTCCACTGATATGTCGGAGTTTTATAGAGTTTAGCTAATTTTTTGACAGTTTGAATTTCATATTCACAGAAATGATAAATTGGAGCAATAGGATATTTCCAAACTAAGTCTAAAAATTGATACCAAATCATTTTTTCATCTAGAGGATTTTCCGCTAAATGAACATAAAACTTTTTTGTATTGTAACGTTTATCAACTACTAAAACACCATGTAAATAATCCAGCTTAATTTTTGGTTGAGCCTCAATATCAAAATATAATTCTACAGGAGCATTTACTAGCTTAGTTAATTTATAATTAGTAATTGGTAAAGCTTGATTCTCTAGTTTTCCTGTAAATTTTTCATTTCTCAGAATAACCTTATTTTCCTGTACAGATTGAGCTTGTTGCACAACTTGTATTCCAACCCCATTAGCAAATTCTGGGTAACTTTTTAAATCATTAGGATTCGTTTTACTTAAAGATTCTAAAGTTGTTAAATTCAATCTCTTCAACACAGCATATCTATTAGAGGTAATACCTGGTAAAAGAGATAAATGTTTTTGAGCTTCAGCAACAGCATGACAACTACTATACCAGGTACAAAGATTACATTTTTGACGGGAGATAAAAACTTCTGGTTCTAAAGAATTTTGCAACATAAAAATTAACTCAGAAATACTTTTCTGCATTTGCTGAATTCGCTGTTCTAAATTAACTTTATATAATCTTTCCTTTTCAAGAATTAACCAAGCAATTTCTGGCCAATTTTCTTGAATACTGGCTAATATTTGAGCGTGGAAAGCAGTAACTATTTGATACTCTAATTTTGGACGTTTGCTTAACTTAATATTCATAGGAATATAAATCCAATCCCCAAAGCGAGAATATCCAGGCTGTTTAATTAATAAATCTGGATAGCTGACAAAATTAATTGATAGAAAATTATTACTATGAATTGAATTTTGTGGAAGTAATTTTATGGTAGATTGCTCAACCATTAATACTCCCTGGTAAATAAAATCAACACCTACTGCCATTAATTGTTCTGTAGCCTTTGCTCCTGCAATTAAATTTCCATTAGGATAATCCGGAATTTGATAATTATAATTACTGACAATACTAGACCTAAATTTTGAACTATCTCTAATTAATTTTTGTAGAAAATCACTAGGGAATCCTTCTTGTTTAAAATCTCCATAAATATCTAAAAATACTTTTCTGGGACAGCGTTGGTAAGAAAGTAGTTGAGAGTCAGTTATAAACATTAATTATTTAGTTTATGAATCAGGTGCTTAATGACAATCATTTCAGTTATCAGTTATCAATACTAATGGCTGAAGTATTAAGAAAATTTTCATTCCTTAGTCAAAATATGCTATATATGAAGTTTTTAAGGTAAATTGGCGTAAGTCCTGATAAAATAAAATTAAGAAAAAATAGTAAGTATTTATAGTTAGAAAACGGTCAAATATCAAAAAAAATAACTTTAAACTAATAGGACTTATCCATGAACGTTATTGATCGTAGCGGGTCAAGCCTTAAATGTTGTATTAGGATTTTGGCAAAACAATACATAGCTTAGATTTTGCCATTTTCCTATTACTCTATTTTAAGCTTGATACCCTAGTAGGGTGTGTTTCGCTTCGCGAAATGAAAAGCGCACTTCGTAACACACCAAGGTTCTATATATATAGCAATCCTATTTTATTTATGTCAAAAACCCTGCCACTTTTTGAGAATAGGTTTGGGTGTAATAGTCAATAGGTAAGAATTTCGGAATTTATTTCTAGTTTTTGAATTGTTACAACCGATTTAGGATTGCTATAGTACCTTTGCTTAAGTCCTGACTCATTTAAACAATAACAATGTTAAAAAAATTACAAAATTTCTCTTTTGCTCACTATTTTGCAGTGTTTTATATTGTCGGACTAAGCATAGTAGCAAGCTTATTTTTCACTAATATAACTCTAGCAAAAAAAATTCTCAAAGGTCAATTTCAAGCTTCTCGGGTAATTAATATTGCAGGTCGTCAACGAATGCTGAGTCAAAAACTGAGCAAAGCTTCATTAGCTATTAATTTCAGCTCCAAACAAGAAGTCAAAAAACAAAGCCAAGAAGAGCTAAAAGACGTTGTCCAGTTGTTCCAACTTTCCCATAATGGATTACAGTGGGGAGATTCAGAGTTAGGATTAATTGATAACAATAATAGCCCTATAATCAAACAAATGTTTCTTGAGCTGGAGGAACCTTATCAAGCAATAGTTAAGGCAACTGAAGATTTGCTAGTAACTATAAACTCAGATTCAGCACAGAGAAATATTAGCCTTTTTATAGAAATAATTCTGGAAAATGAGAAAATTTTTTTATCAAAGATGGATCAAATTGTTTTCCAATATGATTATGAGGCCCAAAAACAGGCTCAGCAAACTAGAGGGATTAAAAATTTCTTATTGATAGTGGTTCTATTACTACTTTTTTTAGAGGGAATCCATATTCAAAAATTGATAGAATCACAGAAACAAGCAACCAAGATAGCAACAGAATTAGAAGAAAAAAATCAGCAATTAGATTTAGCCTTAAAAGAAGCTCAATCAGTAGCCAAGTTGAAATCAGAATTTATGGCTAATATTAGTCACGAAATACGTACACCAATGAATGGATTAATAGGAATGACTAATGTATTGTTAGAGACTACTCTAGATCCTAAACAACGAAACTTTATCGAAATTATTCTTGAGAGTGGAGAGAATTTGATGGTTATTATTAATGATATTCTCGACTTCTCAAAAATTAATGCTAATAAGTTAGAGCTAGAAAACCAAGTTTTTAACCTCAGAGAATGCGTGATATCTTGTTTAGATTTGCTAGCTTCTCAAGCTACAGATAAAGAACTAGACTTGCTGTACACTATAGATGATAGTACTCCAGAAATAATTATAGCGGATGTAACTCGGTTACGTCAAATTGTGATCAATCTAGTCAGTAATGCTGTGAAATTTACTAACTCTGGAGAAGTAGCGATAATTGTTACTTCTGAAGAAATTAACTCCAATAATTATCAATCTCCTACCCACCAAATCCATTTTGCTATCAAAGATACTGGTATTGGTATTTCCCCAGAAGGTTTGAAAACACTTTTTCAGCCTTTTTCTCAGGTAGACTCTTCCATTAATCGTAAATATGGGGGTACTGGTTTAGGTTTAGCGATCAGTAAGCAACTATGTGAAATGATGGGTGGCCAAATATGGGTAGAAAGCAGGGGGCATGTGGCAGGAAATCCTGTAATTACGAATCAAAAAAATTTGGTTTGTGCAAATTCTGTTACTGTTGGTTCAACATTTCACTTTACAGTCTTAACTAAAACTGCTCCCAGTATCCCTAAACTTGACTAGAATCCTCAGTTTCAACTTAAAATTTAAGTTTAGGCATATATTAATCATAGTCTGAGAAAACAACTAGCTTGAAGAATTTTAATTGCTGATTTATGATATAATTACAAAAGAGAAAATTTTGCAGTTTAGCGTAAAAATTTTATGGACCAAAAGATTTCCCAATTGTCAAGTTATCGACAAAATTTTCCGGCTTTAGCTAACAAAAATTACTTTAATTATGGGGGTCAAGGACCTATCCCTAATATATCTTTACAGGCAATTTATGACTCTTATCAAAAAGTACAATATCTCGGGCCTTTTTCTCAAAAAGTTAGTGAGTGGGTGATCAATGAAGCTGCTTTAATGCGTAGAGCGATCGCTGCTGAATTAGGAGTTTTTCCAGATACTATTACTTTAACAGAAGATGTTACTGTAGGTTGCAATATTCCACTTTGGGGTTTAGATTGGCAGGCGGGAGATCATCTATTACTTTCTGACTGCGAACATCCGGGAGTGATTGCTACAATTCAGGAGATTAGAAGACGTTTTCATATAGAGTTTTCTACTTGCCCAATAATGGAAACTTTAAATGAAGGAAACCCTGTAAAAGTAATTAAGCAAAATTTACGTCCTCATACAAAATTATTGATAATTAGTCATATTTTGTGGAACACAGGTCAGGTTTTACCATTAACTGAAATTGTCAAATTGTGTCATAATTTATTTCCATCCCCAATTAAAGTCTTAGCTGATGCAGCTCAATCTGTAGGAGTTTTACCTTTAAAATTAGCAGAAACAGAAGTTGATTTTTATGCTTTTACTGGTCATAAATGGTGGTGTGGACCAGAAGGTTTAGGAGGACTTTATGTAAGTGCTAAAGTTAGGGAAAATTTAAGTCCTACTTTTATTGGTTTACGCAGTATTTTGAGAAATAAAATTGGCAAACCAATTGGTTGGAAACCTGATGGTAGACGTTATGAAATTTCTACTTCTGCTTATCCTTTATATTCTGGTTTAAGGCACGCGATAAGTCTACATAATCAATGGGGAACTGCAACAGAAAGGTATGAAAGAATTAAAAAGTTAAGTGCATATTTATGGGAAAATTTAAGTGAAATTCCTGAAATTAGATGCTTACGCAAAGCAAAGCCAGAAGCAGGATTAGTTTCTTTTCAGTTAACCAATGGTAAATCACATGAAGAGTTGGTTGATTTTTTAGGAAGCCAGGAAATTCTGGTGCGAACTATTCTTGATCCAGATTGTGTAAGAGCTTGTGTTCATTATTTTAGTTTAGAGGCAGAAATTGATAAATTAGTTATAGCAATTAAAGCTTTTATTTCAAGAAATTAGCAGGGTAGTATGGGAGTAGGGAGAGAACTAAACATAAGGATAATTAACATTAACTTAGCTAAAGAGAGCAATAAAGTTATTCGACTTATCTTAATTATTTAAGAACTGAAGTTTTACCTGTTGAAAACTTGTTAGATTTCAACTGTTTGGAAGATTTGAAAAATTGATTAAACTTTCGCTACCCTAATCAATAACATCATCCCCTAGATAGAAAATAGACTTTATATCTTAGGGTGGAGTTTCTCAAGTATGCTGAAATAAGATTGCTGTAGATTTGGTATAAAATAAGATTTAAGATGACTATATGTATAATACTACTAGCAATCCTATTTTGCTTGTATCCAAAATCTTACCGCTTTTTGGGAATAGGTTTGGATACAATGGTCAATAGGCAAGAGCTTTGAAATTTATTTCTAGTTTTTGAATTGTCACAACCTATTTATAATTTCTATATATTTGAAAAAAAAAGAATGTTATGTAGGACTAACTCAAAATATCAAATCATACACCATCTGTAGGAACTTTCCGGCGGTTTAACCAGACTAGATATGGTAGTTCTGCGTAAAACCTGTTATCAATAATTTAAAACTAAAGATGTGAAATAATTTCCTGAAATTACTGTAGCATTAAATTTTTTTTGAGCCTATAAAATTCGAGTTTTAACTTTTAATTTTGATTTCTATGAAAAGGTATGAGTTACTGCTATAATCCTACTTGCAAAAAGCCCCAAAACCCAGATCAAAATAAATTCTGCCAAAGTTGTGGAGCAAAACTTATCCTGAGAGAACATTATCGTCTCCTAAAACCAATTGGAATTGGCACATTTAGTAGAACATTCTTAGCAGTTGATGAAGATATTCCTTCAAAATCAATCTCTGTAATTAAACAATTTCTCCCAATAGCTACTGCCGGTAAAAATGCAGCACAAAATATTAATGAAATAGAAAAAGCATCCATATCATTTCATAGAGAAGCATTACAATTAGATAAACTTGGAAAACACCCCCAAATTCCTAGTTTATTAGCCTATTTTTTTGTTTCATCTTATAAATACTTAGTCCAAGAATACATAGAAGGAAAAAACTTGGCTCAAGAGTTAAAAGAACAGGGCACATTCGATGAACAAAAAATTAGAAAGTTTCTTATAGAAATACTACCAGTTTTACAATTTATACATAAAAATCAGGTGATTCATCGTGATATTAAACCAGAAAATATTATTCGTCGTGGTGCTGATCAAACAAGATATGACTGGGGGGAAAATTTATGTTTAGTTGGTTTTGGTTCTGCTAAAGCTATTTCCACTAACCTTACAGTCAAAACTGATACGATCATTGGTTCTCCAGAATATACAGCTCCAGAACAATTAATGGGTAAACCTGTATTTGCTAGCGATATTTATAGTTTGGGTATTGTTTGTATTCAGTTAATGACTCAGCTAAACCCTTTTGACTTGCGTCAGGCTGAGGAGTGGTTATGGCAACAATATTTATCTAGACCTGTGAGTACATCCTTGAGTAATATCATTAATAAAATGTTGCAAGTTTCGTTGTCGCAACGTTATCACTCCATAGAAGAGGTTTTGAAAGATTTAATGCAAACAGTGGGAAGTTCTTGGACAAGGTTGGAAAGTTGGGAAAGTCATGGTCATAAAGTTAGAACTGTAGCTTTTGGTATTGATGGTCAAACTGTGGTGAGTGGGGGTGAAGACAATAGTATTAAGGTATGGACTCTCGGAGCTGGGAGCGAACCTCAGACTTTAGGAGGATGGATGTTTAGTCATTCCGGATGGGTTCAGGCCATCGCTTTTAGTCCGGATGGTCAGACTTTGGTGAGTGGAAGTAATGATGGTACGCTAAAGGTTTGGAATTTGGGGACTGGAAAGTTGGTGCGAACTTTGGGGAGTTGGTTTGGTCAAGACTGGGGTGCTGTGCAGGCGATCGCTATTAGTAAAGATGGCCAGATATTGGCAAGTGGCCACAGTGACAAGACCGTAAAGGTTTGGTATCTCGGTAATGGGAAAATGCGAGGATTTTTGCAAGGTCATACTGCATGGGTAGAGTCCGTTGCTATGAGTCCGGATGGTAAGATCTTGGCAAGTGGTAGTGGAGATCAGATGATTAAGTTATGGGATGTTGAGACAGGAAAGTTGTTGTTAACCTTGACTGGTCATAGTGATGTAGTTCGGTGTCTGGCGATCGCGCCCGATGGTCAGATATTAGCTAGTGGCAGTAGTGATAATACTGTGAGGTTGTGGCAGTTAGGAACCGGAGATATATTGGGAGCATTGCAACATCCTGATAGTGTGAATAGTGTGGCGATCGCTCCCGATGGTTTGATTTTGGCAACTGGGTGTCGAGATGGGAAGTTGTATTTATGGAATCCTTATACAATGGAGAAAATGGGAATCTTGAGTCAAGAGGCGGCAGTAAATGCGGTTACTTTTAGTGTGGATGGTCAGATGTTGGCGGCGGGTTGTGGGGATGGGAGTCTGGATGTGTGGCGGAGGGCGAGTTAGTGGTTGGTGGGAAATTATATTTTTTAGGGGTTGCAATTTCCGGAAAGGTGTGTTATTATATTTATATATTGGGTTAGGACGTATAGCTCAGTTGGTTAGAGCACCACGTTGACATCGTGGGGGTCACAGATTCGAGTTCTGTTACGTCCATCTTTTTTATATAATAGGAATACTTCATTTCTTCCACTTTCTCCATATTTGGCCATTGTGGATGAGTAATGTCATGTCCGGATAATTAATGATCAAAAAACTTCCTCCTCTTTCCTCCTGACTTCTGTAGGGGTGTTTCATGTCGCGCAGGAAAACAGCCGTTCGCCCCTATGTTTATTTCGGTTTGTAAAGGGTTTTTAAGCTAGTCTTCCTGACTTTAGTTATAATTATTACTTATGAATCATTTGAAAAGTTCTCTGAGACGAAATTCCCGGCTTTGAACAACAATAATTTTTCCCATATCTGTTGTTCAACATATTTACAGCAATTTTCATGTCAGTAGACCATAGTAGGGACGTTACATGCAAAGTCCCTACAAGGTTTTGGTTATGGCAATGTAGCTCATCAATTTGAAACGCGCTGTAACTTACCAAGAGCCTTCTTTTTTCAACCTTGAAAACAAATCAAAAAAAGCCCTCCATCTGGAGAGCTTTTTTTTGAAATTAAATGAATACAGTTAGGAATTAACCTCTTATAGAAGGAGCTTCTGCTGCTGCTAAGTCTAGAGGGAAGTTGTGAGCATTACGCTCGTGCATTACTTCCATTCCTAAGTTAGCCCGGTTAATAATATCTGCCCAAGTATTGACCACGCGACCGCTGGAGTCGATGATCGACTGGTTGAAGTTGAAACCGTTTAAGTTGAAAGCCATTGTGCTCACACCTAATGCTGTGAACCATATTCCTACTACTGGCCATGCTCCTAAGAAAAAGTGTAAGGAGCGGCTGTTGTTGAATGAAGCATATTGGAAAATTAAACGACCGAAGTAGCCATGAGCTGCTACGATGTTATAAGTTTCTTCTTCTTGACCGAATTTGTAACCGTAATTTTGAGACTCAGTTTCAGTTGTTTCACGTACTAAAGATGAAGTTACCAAGCTTCCGTGCATAGCGCTGAATAAAGAACCACCGAATACACCTGCTACACCTAACATGTGGAATGGGTGCATTAAGATATTGTGCTCTGCTTGGAACACCAACATGAAGTTGAATGTACCAGATATTCCTAAAGGCATTCCATCGGAGAAGCTACCTTGACCGATAGGATAAATTAAGAATACTGCTGTTGCTGCTGCTACAGGTGCAGAATAAGCTACACATATCCAAGGACGCATACCTAAGCGGTAAGATAATTCCCACTCACGACCCATGTAAGTAAAGATGCCGATCAAGAAGTGGAATATTACTAGCTGGTATGGACCGCCGTTGTAGAGCCACTCATCTAAGCTAGCTGCTTCCCAGATAGGATAGAAGTGTAGACCAATAGCGTTGGAGGAAGGTACTACTGCTCCGGAAATTATATTGTTTCCGAACATTAGAGAACCAGCGACAGGTTCACGGATACCATCGATGTCTACGGGGGGAGCTGCTACGAAAGCTACTATGTAGCAAATAGCTGCTGTTAGTAAAGTAGGGATCATTAGTACTCCGAACCAACCGATATATAGACGGTTGTCAGTACTAGTTACCCAGCTACAAAACCTTTCCCATACGTTAACGCTTTCGCGTTGTTGTAAAGTAGTGGTCATAATGTGTTTATAATTGCTGTTGATATGAATTTTTCGAGGTACGTTGGTCTTGGTTTTGTTTTCCTTGACCTTATATTAATACTATAGCTAGTTTATTTTGGTTTGTAAAGGGTTTTTAAGCTAGTCTTCCTGACTTTAGTTATAATTATTACTTATGAATCATTTGAAAAGTTCTCTGAGACGAAATTCCCGGCTTTGAACAACAATAATTTTTCCCATA
>JAKQYF010000054.1:24764-26128 GCA_023356535.1 Trichodesmium sp. MAG_R03
CGAACCAACCGATATATAGACGGTTGTCAGTACTAGTTACCCAGCTACAAAACCTTTCCCATACGTTAACGCTTTCGCGTTGTTGTAAAGTAGTGGTCATAATGTGTTTATAATTGCTGTTTGTTTATGTATATTTTTCGAGATGCACTGGTATTAGAGATGCACTGGCCTTCGGTTTTGTTTTCCTTGACCTTATATTAATACTATAGCTAGTTTATTTCGGTTTGTAAAGGTTTGTTAAGCTAGTCTTCCTGATTTTAGTTATAATTATTACTTATGAATCAATATGCAATAATTTGGACCTTTCCGAAAACTCCTCACAGAAAATTGAATAAAATATCTATAAAGTTAAGTTGCCTCAAAAAATATTCATATCTATATATAAGGAAAAACTTATGGAACAGAATGGAAAAATTTTAGGAATAGGAGCAGTAATAGCAGCTGTGGTAATTCCTATAGTTGGATTTTTCATGGATACAGTAGGCTTTGGTATTGATATTCTGCAAGTTTGGCCCCAACAAAAACATTTGGTCAAAAAAACAGACCGCTTTTCTTGCGAGTTGCGAGAAGGTAAAGATAAAAATGACCCAAAAGTTTGGACGGTAATGTATGAAAGTGATAAAGATAAAAAACCATGGTTAGGTATTGTGATACCTATGGGAGGAGGCTGGACTCGTGCTAGACGATGTGAAGAAATAGAGAGGCGCTTAGAATATTTTCGTCAAGATGGCTTAGACACTCTAGAATATCGCAAAGATCCTAACACTCCAGAGCAGCAAGTTATTTGTGCGAAAACTCAATTAAGTAGGAATAATTGTCCGTTATTATTGACTTTGGATGCAGGGGTTGATGGTTATCAGGCTTTGGTGGATATGACTACTGCCTTAATTAATAGTAACACATTTAACCAGAATAGTGAGGCAAAGTTGGCCAACTCTAAATTTTCTAAGGAGCTGCCTGTGATCTATTTGCAGCCTTTTTTGGCCAAGGAAGATCGCTTGCCAAGAAATAGTTTTTAGGTTTTTGGTTTTTGGTTTTTGGTTAACAGAAAGAATGATGGGAGGTTTCAGGTTTTTGGTTTTAGGCTTTAGGTTTTAGGTTAACAGAAAGAATGAAATCTTCTCCTGGGAGATATTAGGGATAGGTCTCCTACTCCTAAAAAATACTTTTTTCGCAAGCCCTCATTAATCATAATTTATTGGCAAGCCCTAAATAATAAAAAAAGTTGCTCATTGATAACTGAATAATGCCTAGAAAACCACGTCAACTCTTACCTGGATATTCTTATCATGTTACTTGTCGTTGTAACAACCG
The DNA here is from genome assembly GCA_023356535.1 of Trichodesmium sp. MAG_R03. GTDB lineage: Bacteria > Cyanobacteriota > Cyanobacteriia > Cyanobacteriales > Microcoleaceae > Trichodesmium. Next base: position 26,079 of record JAKQYF010000054.1, read on the forward strand.
AGAGTTTCGCTTGACTCGTCTGGAATGTCGCCAGGTTTTCTTGTTTGCTC
>JAKQYF010000055.1 GCA_023356535.1 Trichodesmium sp. MAG_R03
TAAAGCTCCGACAGCTCCTATTGTTTCTCTTTGTGCTTGCTCAACCATTGCTTCTAACCAGTCGGCTGTTTTGACTTCCGTATCATTATTTAAGAATAGTAAATAATCACCTTCTGCTTTTTCTACGGCATAATTATTTAGTTTGGAGAAATTAAAAGGAATATTCAGTTCATAACATTTGAAATGTTCTGGCTGTTTATTTTTCCACTCCTCGATAATAGATAATGTTTCTGGTTCATTGCTACCGTTATCAATTACTATTACTTCATAATTTGGATAGGTAGTTTGAGTAAAAATTGACTCCAAACATCTATTTAAAATATTTCCTAAATTCCGAGTAGGAATAATTATACTGACTAATTTTTGAACGGATATTTGATAGCGAATTCTATAAAAACCAGGATGGTTAGGCACGTCATAAACTATTCCTGTTTCTTTTCTTCTTACTAATGCTTCAGTTAATGCTTTCTTAGCAGTTTCTTCTGATGTTTGCCAATTTATTTCTACTCCATTTTCAAGAATTCTGCTGTGATAAAGTACCTTGGGAATATGAAATATCTTTTGACTTATTTCGCTTAAGCGGAGAATTAAATCATATTCATAACTACTTTCATATCCAACTCGAAAACCATTCAATTTTTCCAATAATTCCCGGCGATACATACATAAATGACCTGTATACATTCGAGATAAAAATGAATCTGGACACCAATCTGGTTTAAAGTACGGTTCAATTAATTTGCCTTCACTAGTCAATTTATCTTCATCTGAATAAACCATATCTAAATCTGGATATTTATTCAGAAATAATGCCATTTGATAAAGAGCATCTGGTGTTAATATATCCTCAGGATTTAATAGAGTAACAAAATCTCCTGTTGCTAATGCTAAGGCAGAATTTAAGTCTGTGGCAATATCTCTATTTTCATTTTTCAAGACTAATTTTATTCTGTTTTCTGCTTCTATATTTTGCGGGAGTTCATTAGCAATATAACAAATTTCCCAGTTAGGATAAACTTGATTAATTACTGATTCAACTGTCTCTTGTAAGTATGGAGATGACCTTTTTTCTGGCAGGATAATACTAATCAATGGTTGGTATCGGAAAGTCTCTAAATTTTCCGACATTTTGTTGAGTTTTTCTGGGTTGGGTAAGTTTTCCTTGATCCATAATTGATAAGAATCTTTTTTTTCAATTGTCGTAGAAGTTAATGGAGAAATAGGAACTTTTTTCTCTTCATTTTTTTCAATAACGGGACTAGAAGGTAATGGATAAATAGAAACTTTTTTCTCTTCCCTGTTATCTTTTGCCTGTTCTTTGAAAGTATTTTTTTTAGGTAATATCTTTTCTAGTTGCTCTTGAATTTCTGCATCGTCTGGATTAATTTGTAAACCTAACTGATAAAAGGCGATCGCTCCATGAGTTTTACCTTTTTTTGCTAATGTGTTTCCTAATTGTAAATAAAGTGTATGGTCTTCTGGCTTAACCTCTATCGCTTTATGATAAAGTTGCTCATTATCGGGATTATTTTCTATGGCTTTCTTATACCATTTAATTGATTCTTCTAAGTCTAATTCAGCACGTTTTTTCAGAGCAGATCCTAATTTTTGATAAGCTTCTGGCAAATCTGCTTTTAATTCTAAAGCGCGACGATAGGGGTCTATTGCCTCTTGCCAGTTTCCTATTTCCCAAAGAGTATTTCCTAAGTTAATATAAGACCAAGTAAAATCAGGATTTAATTCTATTGCTTGACGATAAGGTTCAACAGCTTCTTCCCATTTCTCTAGTTTGAATAGACAGTCTGCTAAGTTATTATGAGACCAAGAAAAGTCAGGATTTAATTCTATTGCTTTGCGGTAAGCTATCACAGCTTCTTCCCATTTTTCTAATTTCTTGAGAGCTTCTCCTAAGCTGTTAGGATACCAAGAATTATCTGGTTTTATTTCACTTGCTTTTTGATATACTTTGACAGTTTCTTCCCATTTTTCCTGTTGGGAGAAAATTTCCCCTAATTTTCCATAAGGTATATCGAATTCTGGATAATTTTCTGTTGCTTGACTATAAGCTTTGACTGCTTCTTCTATTTTTCCTTTTTCTTGAAAAGTTTCTCCCTTCCTGTAATAAATTTCTCCAATTTTTTGCTTAATTTCTGTGTTATTTGGTTCTAGTTTTTGAGCTTTTTGATAATTCTGTAAAGCTAACTCTAACTGCTCCTGGCTTAGTAAACTATCTCCTAATTTTTGATACGCTTCTAAATTATTGGGGTTAGTAGATATTACTCTTTGATAACAGGCAATTGCTTCTCCCCAATGCCCGTTTTTAATTAATATTTCTCCTAATTTATAGCTAGCTTCTACTAACTGAGGATTTAATTTAATTACTTCTTGATAACAAGCGATCGCCTTTTCTATTTGGCCATTTTCACTCAGAGTATTGCCAGTGAATAACAATTCTTCTGCAGTAGCTTTTCCTGATTCTAATCTTAGTGCTTCATATAGGTATTCTGATGCTTCTGCTGATTTATTAACCTGAGTATAAATTTTCGCTAAATTTCGATATGCTCCCGCAAAGTCTGGCTTAATTGCAATTGCTCTTCGATAATATTGTATTGCCTGGTCCCACTGTTTTTGTTGAGCAAATATAGTTCCTACATTTGCATATACTTCTCCAAAATCAGGTTTAATTTCTAATGCTTTCTGATACCAATCTAATGCTTCTTGTAATTTACCCATAGCTTGTAAACAATTGCCAATTATCTTATAAGCTCTGGGCTCTGTTTTAATTTGAATAATTTGCTTACTTACAGCAATTGCTTGTTCCCATTTTTTCTGGTCAATGTAAGTCTTTGCCACTAACATATAAGTTTCTATATCTTCAACATTAACCTTCATAAAAGTTGGTTGGGGAACTATATTGTTTATCTTTTCTGCTGCAACAAGAGTATCATTACCATTTACCTGATTATTATTTAAACTACCAACTAAAGTATCTGCAGGATTTAACTCTTGACTAGAAATTAAATTGTCTTTATTAACTACTCCTAAAGCATCATCTGAATTTTCTATTTTCATACTAGCTGCTTTTAATTCTATTGCCTTCCGAAAACAGACTGTCGCTTCATCTAAGTTTCCTTGCTCTTTTAAAGCTTCTCCTAAATTTTGATAAGCTTCTGATGAATTACTATTTAATTTAATTGCCATTCGATAACAAAAGATTGCTTCATTTAAACTATCTTGTTGCTCCAGAGTTTTTCCTAAATTAATCAGCTCTTCAAAGGTAGCTTTTTCTGGTTCTATAGACAATGCCTTGTACTGACAATATGCTGCTAATTTTTGATTGCCAACATTTAACCATACTTTTGTCATATTGCGATAAGCTCCTGCAAAATCTGGTTTGAGATTTACAGCTTTTTGATAATATGATATTGCCTCTTGCCATTTTTGCTGCATGGCATATAAACTGCCCAGATTAGTATATACTTCCGGCCAATCTGATTTAATTTCTAACCCCTTGTTGTACCAATTTTCTGCCTCTACTAATTTTCCTTGTACTTGCCAAGCATTGCCTAAAGTTTTGTAGGGAGGAAAATAATTTTCTTCTATTTTTATTGCTAACTCGCAGGAGGCGATCGCTTCATCAAATTTCTTTTCTGCTAAATAAGCTTCTGCTTTTTTATGGAAATTTTCTGCTGCTGTTTCGGGAGAATTTATTGATACCATTTTTTCTTTTGCTTTGGGCTGATTTTAATTAAATTGATTTACATTGTAACTGTCTAATAACAGTTTTATAAACCTTTACTGCAAATGTTTGTACTATTCATAGTATTCAGCAGTTAATATAGGTAATAAATAATCAGCAATAGCTGATAACTTTTTTTGATAACCTCTAATTATTCTATAAATGTCTGTGACCTTTGCTTCTACTGCTATATAATTTGACAAAGCATAACGCTGATCGCTAGTTAAACAATGCCTACAACTTTGAGTATTTGATTAAACGAATCTAAATTCACTAAAATATCTTCCACTAAAGAGCTTTCATACATTATATTTCTAATCGGATAACAACTAAATGTTTCACCAATTAGATAATAATGCTCAAGTCCTAATAATCGGCTAATATGCCAATAATAGTATCTAAGATAGTGAGGTGAGAAAAGTTCGATAACTTTTGTCCCTGGGTTACAGAATACTATATTTGTTAGACCACTTCCATGAGGAGCAACTATAATTTTGGCATGGACAAAAGCGGCAATCTGGTTTTCTAGGGACATTGATTCTGGAGTGACATAGGTAAAACCAAGCTTCCCTAATATTTCTACTACTTCTGCTTCGTTCATTATTCGCCGATACCTAGCATTACCTCTACCTATATATATTCTTTCAGAAAAATCTGAATTATTAATATTTATACCTTTTAAGAATACTTTTCTTAAAAATTTTAATCCCCACGGTTGTAACCATCCTAAATAACTAGGGTATGAGGGTACGACCAATTCTTCTGCTTGAATATGAGAATGGCGATCGCTTGCCAAAATCTTCTCTTGTTTGACACCAAGACTTTTTAATGTTTCTCGTTGAAAAGGTTGTTGATAGTCATTAACTACAAACCAATCTATTTTTTCTAGATAAATGCCCTGACGCAATATTTCTATTCTCGGCAGTAGGTCTACCATCCAATGAAAATAGACATTTCCTGATAAAACCGATAATATTGCTACTTTACCGTTAATTTTTTCTAAGGGGGGCAGTTCTTCAAAATCAAAAATTCGATGTTGAGTTGGGTCATGCTTTGTACATCCTGGCAATGGAGATGGATATTCTCTGGACAAGTCTGACAATAAATAGTTATCTGGAGTCATAATAGCGATGCCGTAACATAGTTTCCAGTAATTTTCCTTGGGCATTATCCAAGCTCTTCCCTCCGGTACTATAGCTACGAAGGTAGGACTCTGGGAAAGTTTCTGAAAGTAGGAAAATCCTGATGTACTATTTTTTGCCTCTTCTTTCAAGGTAAGTCTACTTATATTCTTACTTACAGATTTTAGGGAAGAATGACTCATCCTCTCATTTTTCAGGGGGGTTAAGGGGTATCCTTCCTGACTAAGCAAATGAAGATCTTGACTAAATTCACCCTGAACCTTAAGAGTATATACCCCTTGAGCTAGAGACTTTGGGTCAAACCACTTATAAATTTGCTTTAAACATTCACTACAATTTAACCCTTGACATCCTAAATCTTTCTTCCTATTTTCAACATTTACCTGAATGGGAGATATAGAAGTTTCTTCTATATATTCTATCGCTAATTCTTCTAATCTTACTTCTGTATATCGTTTTTGATAATTCTTGCTATCTAATTTCTGAATCCAATCTTTTGTAGATAAATATAATCCTTCTAACTTTTGATAGGGGAGAAAATCATGATTTAATATATTTGGAGTTAATTGTACTTTTGCCCATAAGACTTTACTGTAATAATCTATTGCTTCCGGCCATCTTTGCTGTTTTTCCAGAACCTTACCCAACTGAAAATAAATCTTTGTCGTCTGATCAATTCTCTTTTCACTAAGTAAAATTTGCAGAGCTATTTGATAACTAATAATTGCTGAGTTTAACCGTTTTTGTTTAACCAAACTATTCCCTAAGAACCAATAAATTTCTGCTGAATTTGGTTTAATTTGTAACGCTCTCTGATAAAAATTTTCAGCAGCTACATAAGAATCATTTTCCATCAATACATTACCAAAATGAATATAATATTTCAGCAAATATTGAAATGTTTTCTGAGATTTTTGCTCATATTTTTCTGAATTAATATCTAAATTTTGTGTCTCTTTAATAAAATTAAATACGGCTACTTTTGTCAAATACATCTCATCAGATACTGCCTGTTTCCAATTTCCTAACTTCGACTCTAATACCTGACAATAGCCATCAACAAATTGATGATTAGTAATTATATTTTTTAAGTAAATAAAAGCAGTTTGAAATTTTCCTATAGTCATTAGAGAAAAAGCACAATCACTATAAACTAATACATTATCTTTTTTTCCCTTCAATCTAATAACTTCTTGAAAAGATTTTACTGCCAATTCATGCTCCCCAATAATTTGTAATGCTTTACCCAAGTTATAATGAGCTTTGATAAAATCAGGGTCTAATTCTATAGCACGATGATAAGCAGCGATCGCCTCTATAGGATTTTCATTTAATAAAGTAAAACCAAGATTATTATATAGACTTGCTGAATCAGGTTTTAAAACTAAGGCCTGTTGATAAACCTCAATAGCTTCTGATGTTCGATTCAAATATACTAAAACAACACCTAAATTATTATATGCTTCTACAAAATCTGGGTTTAATTCTATTACTTTTCTATAAATATCAACTGCCGCTTGATAATTTCTTTCCCTTTCAAAAACAATGCCTAAACCCAAATAAGCATTAATGTAATTCGGTTTGATAACAATTGCAGTTTCATAGTATTGAATTGCTGATTCTAAATACCCAACTTGATAGAATATATTACCTAAATTATAATAGACTTCTGGCCATTTAAGTCCTAAATTAATCGCTTTTTGATATTGATTAGCTGCTTCACTCAGCCATTTTTTCTGACTGTATAACCAAGCGAGAAAAGCATGAACTTCTGCATATTTTGGTTGAATTTCCACAGCTTTTGTATAAGCATACATAGCTTTTTCAAAATTTTCTTCTGCTTGGTAAATTTCCCCTAATATTCTGTAAGCATCAGCGGAGTTTGGTTGTATTTCTAAAATTTGTTCACAGGTTGCTATTGCTTGACTTAATTTACCTTTAGTCAAATATGACTTTGCTAATTTGAGATATTTTTCTATTTTCATCGTAAAATACCAACATAGGATATATAGCATTCCTAAATAAGTTGCAACATTTTATTGTAGGTCTTTGGAGACCAAACCTCGACAGTTTTTTTTCACAAATCATTTAGATTGCTATAGATTAATTTATCTTTTCAGAAACAAAGACTGATGTCAGCCAAAAACTTTTATCACAATACAGTAAAAAATGCTTTAATCAAAGATGGTTGGAATATTACAGACGACCCTTTAATTTTATCTATTGGCAAAAAAAATTTATTTGTAGATTTGGGAGCTGAAAAGTTAATTGCCGCAGAGAAAAGTAACCAAAAAATTGCTGTAGAAATTAAAAGCTTTATTAGTGCATCTCTAATTAATGATTTAGAAAAAGCTCTAGGTCAATATATTTTGTATAGGGAAATTTTAAGACAGAAGCAAGAATCCAGAATATTATATTTAGCAATTAAACAATCAGCTTATGAAGATATTTTTGAAGAACCTATTGGTAAGCTACTTTGAAAACGAAGTATTGTAAATTTGTTAGTTTTTGACCAAGTAGAAAAGGTGATTTTACAATGGATTCAATAACAAAGTATTATCAAATTATTTATCCTATTTTAAAAGAATATGCAGACCTTCCTTATCGCTATGGGGAAGTAAAACGTCATTTGATTGTCAGTGAGGATAAGTTGCATTATTTGTTTCTGACTTGGGGGTGGGAAAATGGGCGAAGGTTACATGGTTGTATTGTACATTTAGAAATTATTGGCGATAAAATCTGGATTCATGAAGATGGTTTAGAAGATGGTATGGCAAATGATTTAGTCAATGCAGGTATTCCTAAAAGTAAAATTGTTTTGGGTTTTCATCCAGCAGAGGTACGTTCCCATACTGAATTTGCGGTTAATTAATTTCTACAAAATGTTGCCCAGAACCAACATATTTAGTAGGGGCGTTTTTGCTGACGCAAAGCTCCGCTAACGGCTGTTGCCGACATGAAAAGCGGAGTATTCCTTCAGAAAAAAGGCGAAGCCCATGCCGTCAGGCTATATGCCATTACCCCCTACTGTGGTGTAAATATTTGACTCAAAACAATTAAACCAGACTTCTCAACTTAGCTAAAACAAAATTCCCCCCTAAAGTTAGGAGGGACTCAGTATCTTCATTTTTGGGTTATACCCACATTTAAAATCATATTTATTAATTAATAACTAGACTTAGAAGATTTCAAAGTCAGTAGCTTGTAATGGGTTATTACTATCAAAGATAGTATTATCAACCCGAGCAATTGGAGTTTCATTACCTGCAACTGCTGATCCGTCTGGGTTGTAGTATACTAAACCAGTATCAGGGTCATAGATGATTGCTGCTGGATTAGTTCCATCCTGATTAGGACTAAAGTTCTCAACAACCGCAAACTGTACTCCTGATAATGGATCGCCAGGACGTGCTCCTGCCAAAGCCTCAAAGTTGCCCCCACCGAAGTTATTAACAACTATGCCTATCTTATCTCCTTCATCCCTATTAAAGTCTGTTAAGGTGTCAAGTCCGTAACTACCACCCTGATTATAATAGAAGACGAATTTATCAGCTCCAGTGCCACCTGTTAAAGTATCACTACCCTTTCCACCGAATAGGAAGTCATCCCCTACACCTCCAGATAGACTGTCATCCCCTTTACCTCCATCTAGAGTGTCATTACCTTCATCACCCGTTACAGTATCAGTATCTCTCCCTCCCAGTGCGACGTCATTTCCGGCCCCACCTTGTACTAGGTCACTTCCGCGATCGCCGAAGATAAAGTCTGCTCCTTCACCACCTTCTACTTGATCATCACCTTTACCAGCATAAATAAGATCATCTCCTGCACCTCCAGCTACGGAGTCATTTCCTTGGTTAGCTGAGATGGTGTCAACGCCAGCACCACCCAATGCAGTATCATCACCAGTACCTAATAAAACATCATCATTGCCATCACCTGCTGCCACTAGATCGTCGCCAGCCCCTGTTGAAACAAAATCCGATGCAGCAGATCCCCCAAGAGCGTCTGCTGTTGGGCCTCCTTGTATGTCTCTGCCTCCATTTCCTCCTTCTATAGGTCTGTCTACAGTTGGGATTGTATCAAATCCACCATCAGGTTGTTCTTCTGGGGAGATATTATTAATTAGGTCGTTAATGTTGCCGTCAATTAAGCTAGTCACTTGCTTACCTCGTTTTTTAGAATTTACTATTGCTAATTTATGTGTTATTCGCTCAAAGAGCTAATTTTTAGATTCTGTATAGATGACCTTTTTCGTTCATTTATATCTTTAAAGTTTATATTTGTAGGAAAACTTAACCCTTAGTGAATGAGACATTCCAAAGATTATTATTGTTCCCGTTTACTCTAACCTTGCCTGACTAAATAATTCCTGTTTTAGGAAGTTATGGCAAGAAGGTTTGTGCTACAACAGATACATTTTCTAGATAGTGATGATCATGTACTGTTGAGCATACTTTTACATCTTTAAGAGCATATATTATTGTTTAGTTTAGTGCTCTAGAGATTATTTTTTCATTCAATAAAACCAACCTCCAGAATTGTAGCATAGTTCTGCTGATTGTCAAGTGCTTAATTTACCAAAAAATCAGGTCATAAACCTTGTTCCTAATTAGGTAACAAGGTTTGTGGCATGAGGCTTCTCGACGATTTAGCTAAAGAAAGGAAGTTTATCAATCTCTAGTTTTTTGTCCCTAGGTAATTTCAGCGATTATTTACTAGTTTACCGAAAAATTGGGTTTAAAGCCTCGCCCATAAGCGGGCGACTTTTTAGTTAATTTTTTTTCACAGGCTATGTTATGGTGCTTTTTAGTTCACAAGAAATATATTAGTCGCGGGTGGGCATACCGAGACAAAAAACGGACATTGAGGCCAGCAGCCAGACTACTGCCAAAGTAGCAGCAGCCTGTGAAATGTCAATCTGCCGAGGGGCTACGGCTCGGTTGTTACCCAGTGTCTTTAGTCCAGGGAGGATGTCAACATTACCTTTTACCTTCTAGGGGAAGTTTGGGGAGTCTAGTCTGGCCATTAAGTAGAGATATAGCCTAATCTATAGGGAGAAATAGAAAGGAAACGGACACGGTATATTTAACCCCTAAGCAAGTACAAGAAAAATAGGGTAATTAATAAACAAGCGAGATATTTCGATTAAATAAGCTTTATTAAGCTTTATTCTGTTTTGCCGCTAACTCTTCATAAAGAAGAAAGTTAATAGTTTGGTATTGCCATAACTAAAAACATCTGTTACCGAAAAATTGGGTTTAAAGCCTGGCTCTTCTAGGGCAGCTTTTTAGTTGATTTTTTTTCACAGGTTATGTTATCATGATTTTTAGTTCACAAAAAATGTATTAGTCGCGGGTGGGCAATCCGAGACAAAAAACGGACATTGAGGACAGCATAAGACTACTTTCAAAGTAGCAGCAGCCTGTGAGATGTCAACCCGCCGAGGGGCTAAGGCTCGGTAGGAATTCTTGTGCCTTTAGGCCGGGGAGGATGTCAATATAGAAAGCTGTTACCCTAGGAGAGGTGGCTGAGTGGTCGAAAGCGGCTCACTGCTAATGAGTTGTACGGGAGAACCCCGTACCGAGGGTTCGAATCCCTCCCTCTCCGTTAATTATTGTATTTAAAGATAGTGATATACTCCCACACCAATTAGTATTTTGGTCGTTCCCATGGCAGAAAAGTCAAGGAACAAATTTATCCTAACTACCACCTCTACCAATTTTCCGTTCCTCTGTAGGGACCTTGCATGGAACCTCCCTACTTCTCATTCTGGGAGATGTTAGAGGTGAGTCCCCTACTCCTGAAAAAGTCTTTTTCAGCAAGCCCTAGATTAATCCATTATCTTTTTCTATATTTAACAATCATTGTTGCTAGTATTCCTATAGCTATTTCTCTGAAAAGTAATTTAGGTATTACACCAACTGATTTGACTAACTCCTGGTCTAAGAGAAATATTCCCAGAGCTAAGAATAATAATTGTGTTTGCTCACCCCACCCTTTATTTAGAAGTCAAAGGTACAGAGTTAGCATTTATCAACCGAGTTAGTTTTGTAATGTATGCAAAAAGCTTTGTCGAGCATTAAACCTTATCTGCGGTGGATTATTTTAGGAGTAACTTTATTTTTTCTAGCTAAAACTCTCAAAGACAATTGGGAACAAGTACTCGAAATTAGGATTAGTCATTCTGGGTGGGTAAGTTTAGGAACTGCCTTTGTGATCACAATAATGGCTCATGTCTGGTCTGGATGGGTATGGTTTTGGATTATTAAAGAATTTAATCAATCAGTTAATTCACGGTGGGCTATTAGAGTATATCTAGTAACAAATATTGCCAAGTATTTACCAGGAAATATCTGGCATTTTTATGGTCGTATTACTGAAACAAAAAAAGTAGGAGTGCCTGTTGAAATTGCAATTTTAAGTGTGTTAATAGAACCACTTTTAATGGCAGCAGCAGCTTTAGCATTTGCTTTAGTAGGTTCCATTCAAGAAAATTTTTTTTTACAATTTTTGTGTTTTTTTGTAGTTATTTCTATTGTTCATCCACGAATTTTAAACCTAATAATTAAGTATTTAGTTAAAATTAAATTAAAATTTAAAAAATCTGATTTAGATGCAGTTAATGAATTAAAACTAGAACGGTATCCCATCAAGCCTTTTCTAGGAGAAATTTGCTTTGTGCTGCTTCGAGGTTCTGGATTTTTGTTGACAATGTTGGCATTTAATACTATTGAATTTAATCAAATTTTATTAATATTTAGTGTATTTAGTTTAGCGTGGTTATTAGGTTTAGTTGTGCCAGGAGCCCCTGGAGGTGTTGGGGTCTTTGAAGCAACTGCTTTAGCTTTATTAGAACCAAAATTTTCTCCTGGTATTGTGTTGAGTGCTGTTGCATTTTATCGCTTGATTAGTATTCTAGCTGAAACTGTTGCTGCTGGTTTGGCTTTGTTGGAGGAAAAAATTCACAACTAAAAAATCAAAAGCTAGACTGAAAAAGTGTTGAGTTAGGCAAATTTTAACAATTTGTTACAAAATATAAGAGTAGTATCTACCCAGAGTGACTGAAAATTGAAACTATTCCAAACACTTGGCCCTCAGCAACGGCGCAGTCTAATAATGTTATTCTTAGCTGGCTTATTATTTTGGTCAAGCATAACTACCTTATTGCCTACTTTACCTCTTTACCTAGATCATATTGGAGGTACAAAACAACAAATTGGCTTTGTTATGGGTTGCTTTGCTGTGGGACTATTACTATCACGATTTGTGTTAGGGCCATTGGCTGACATGAAGAGTCGGAAGTTGGTTCTAATAATTGGCACAGCTGTAGCAGTGATCGCTCCACTTGGCTATTTACTACTCAAGTCTTTTCTTTTGTTAATGGTAGTTCGTGCTTTTCATGGCATAAGTATTGCTGGAATTACCATTGGCTATAATACTTTACTAGCTGAGTTGTCTCCTCCTGGTCGTCGCGGAGAATTAATTGTTTATATGAGTTTAGCTATTCCAATAGGTATGGCTATTGGGCCAGTAGTAGGTAGTTTTTTAGTAGTAGCTAATGGGTATGTGCCTTTATTTATCTTTTGCTCTACTTTAGCAAGTGTTAGCTTATTGTGTAGTATTTTTGTTTGGGAACCAGATTCAATAGTAGGAAAAAACTCCCACTCCCATCAGTTTGAGCAACAAAAATTATTGCAAATATTATGGAGTCGTAGAGTTTTAGTTCCCATTTTTGTGATGTTGATGTTAGGTATAATATTTGGCACAACTATTACTTTTCTACCACTGTATATTCAGGAAAATAGTATAGCTCTGAATGCTGGACTTTTTTATACTGTAAGGGCGATCGCTAGTTTTATCATTCGTGTTTTTGCTGGGCGAGCTTCTGATAAATTTGGTCGTGGGGTTTTTATTAGTGGGGGTTTAGTATTTAGCTTATTAGATGTATTAACTTTGTGGACTGCAAATAGTAGCAATATGGTTTTACTGGCGGCTATTTTCGGGGGTTTTGCTAATGGTTTAACCTTACCAATAATGATTACTTTGATGACCGACCGGTGCCCTCCAGAGCAAAGAGGAAAGTTTTTCTCTCTTTGTATTGGCGGCTTTGATTTTGGATATGCTATAGCAGGACCAACTTTCGGTCTTGTTGCCGAACAAATAGGTTATAGAAATATGTTTGCTATTAATGCAAGTCTAGCAGGCATAGCAATAGCTACATTTATTACTTTGTCAAACAAAGACTTGCCCCATTCCATTAGATTTGCTTTTGGTCAGGGGCAAGATACTTATTCTGTTAATTAATGTTAATTCATAACTGAGACGGGCCTGGAGGGATTCGAACCCCCGACCTCATGGTCCGTAGCCACGCACTCTATCCACTAAGCTACAGGCCCTTTTTCTCTTAGGCTTTAGATAAGACTTTTCTTGAATCAGTTTTTCCTTTGCCCTACGTAATTATTATAACACAAATAAATAAAATGACAAGGGATTTTTCTAAATTTGAGCAAAATTTAACTCATTTGGACTCTAAGGGTGAAGTTCAAATGGTTGATGTATCTGCTAAAGTGTCTACTGTGCGTCAAGCTGAGGCAGCGGGACAAGTGCGAATGTTACCTAAAACTTTTGAGGCTATTCAAGGGGGTAATAGTCCAAAGGGTGATGTTTTGAATACTGCTAAGTTAGCAGGAATTATGGCTGCCAAGCAAACTGCCCAACTTATTCCTTTATGTCATCCATTGCCTTTACAAAAGATAGATGTGCAGTTAATTCCCGATCCTCATTTGCCAGGATATCAGATTCGAGCAATTGTCAGGACTAAGGGGGAAACTGGGGTAGAGATGGAGGCTTTGACAGCGGTTTCTGTGGCTGCTTTAACTTTGTATGATATGGCTAAGGCTTTAGAAAAGTCTATTTCTATTGAGTTAATTCGTCTCTTGAGTAAGAGTGGCGGAAAATCTGGGGATTATATTTTCAGTGACAAGTCAAAAGTTAAAACTTAGGTAGGCAAAAGAGATTATATCTGTAGGAAATTTCATCTTTGCCAGATATACTGCTGAATGTGCTAGGGAGGTTTAAATATTAATATTTGTACCTGATATGCTTGTATCTCAGTACAACTATAATCTCAAATAATTTCCAAATTACTGAGTTACCTTTACAATATTTAAACAAACTGAACAATAATAAATTTTTTAAAAGTATTATGCCTCCTCGTTGGCCTCGTAAACCTGACCGTAATGATCCAGAGTTTCGGAAGCTGGATGATCGAATGAATTTTGCTATTCATGTAGCTATTTTTGCTGCTAGTAATTCTGGTTTATGGTTTTTCCGTAATCTTACAGCAGCAACTTGGCCTTGGACTATTTGGGTAACAGGTGGTTGGATATTTTTATTGTTAATTCATGGGGTATATATTTTTGCCCTGGCAGATTATACCACTATTTCTAAGGATTCTGGATAAGATAATTAGAGTGATGATATAGCTAAAAAATTTAGGTTGAATTATTCTTATGACTAATGGTAGTACAACAAAAATAATTGAAAGTTTAGCAGCAGAAATAGGGGATAAAGTTTATATGGATATAACTGGTTGGCATCTCTATTTATCTGATGCGAAACTACATTTAACTTTGGCAGAAAAATTTTATCCTATTCTGACTAAAGAGGTCCCTTCTCAAGATCAAGTGCTGGAAATATTGCAGGGTGTTCCCGTTAAGTTAGGTGCTGGTAGAAAGCAAGTTCCTTTAATAGATTTATTGCCGATGCAGTGTCAAAATGATCTGATAGAAGTTTTGGCAGAGTTTCGAGAAAAAATCTAATTTTAACCAATTTTTTAGTAAGGATAGAGTTATTAAGCTAATACCCATTTTAAATACACAAAAGCTTAGTAGTTTGTACTCAGCTTTTTGTGGACTCATGAAAAACATTTGCTATAAAAAGTTGAAGGTATTTGGGTTTACTTTAACCCATACTTAATTTCTCAATAGTTGGATAATTTCATAGACTAAAATTTAATTTTCAAAAGAAAGTTTCTTTGAGATATTTATTGCCGATGCAGTATCATACTTATCTGGTTTAAATTTCGGCAAAGTTTTGAAAAAAATTGGATTTATACAGTATTGCTATATATAGTTTGTTTTTGGTAATTTTTGCACATATTTAAAAGACAATTAGAGCCTTTACGTAAGTCCTGAAAAAATCTAATTTTACAGCTAATTTGCTGGCAAATGATGTACAGGGTCAATGGTGAAAATTATATAGTGCTGGCATCTTGATCCCGTGGGTGTACCTTATAAAAAAGGAGAGCGCTGTAACACTTTTTTGGCGGAAATAACTAACTATGAGTACTTCAAATATTACTAAAAAATATATCAAAAACTACTTCAAGAATCTAACTTTTGTGAAATTACGTTTGCCAGTATTATTGTTTATAGGAGCAATAATACTATTAACAATTCTTCTGGTTGCTTGGTTGAATGGTATTGGTGAGATAGATGAACTTTTTTCTCAAATTCATTACTTTCAAGAAAATCCACCTATTTGGGTACAAATACCAACAGATAATAGTAAATATTTAGCTTTGCCGACAATTTTACTGTTTTTAATAGCTCAAGGAATTATGAAAATTTCCCCTACTCCAAAAACTTGGTCGCGAGTTTTGGTAGTAGGGATTTTATTGGGTTTAACTATTCGTTATTTATCCTGGCGATCGCTCTCAACGTTAAATCTAAATAACTTCATAAATGGTGTATTTAGTCTAGGGTTGTTTGGTCTAGAGATTTTGACAATAAGTAGTGGTGTTATAGGTTTATTGTTGATGTTCAAAGTCAAAAATCGTAAAAAAGAAGCAGATTATTTTTCTCAGGCAATTTTAGATAAAACTTTTGAACCATCTGTAGACATTTTGATTCCCACTTATGACGAAGCAGAATTTATTTTAGAACGTACTGTTATTGGATGTCAAGCTCTAGAATATGAAAACAAAAAAGTTTACTTACTAGATGATACTAATCGACAAGAAGTGAAAATTTTAGCAGAAAAATTAGGTTGTGAATATATAACTAGATATGATAATTCCGATGCCAAAGCGGGAAATCTCAACCATGCTATTACTCAAACAAATGGTGAATTTATTGTTGTATTTGATGCTGACTTTATTCCTACAAAAAACTTTTTAAATCGGACTTTAGGATTTTTCCAAAATGAACAAGTTGCTCTAGTGCAAACTCCTCAAACATTTTATAATATCGACCCCATTTCTAGAAATTTAGGTTTAGAAAATATCTTAAACCCAGAAGAAGAAATATTTTACAGACAAATTCAACTAATGAAAGATGGTGCAGATGGAGTTTCCTGTGCAGGCACTTCTTTTGTAGTCAGACGCAAAGCTTTAGAGTCAGTAGGAGGATTTGTGACAGAATCAATTTGTGAAGATTTTTTTACAGGGGTTCTTTTATCAGCTAAAGGTTATAGTTTAGTTTATTTAGAGGAAAAATTAAGTGCTGGTTTAGCTGCTGAAAATATTTCTTGTTATGCTACTCAAAGATTAAGGTGGGCAAGGGGAACTATTCAAGGATTCTTTATCAATTCTAATCCTTTAACAATTCCTGGATTAAGTCTTTCTCAAAGGTTAGCATATTTAGAAGCATTTTTAAGTTGGTTTACTAGCATTAGTTATGTTGGTTTTTTGTTAATGCCATTAGCTTATGTTTGTTTTGATGCAATTCCAATTAAAGCTTCTGCTGCTGAATACTTATATTTCTTTGTACCTTATTATTTTGTAAATTTAACTGTGTTTTCTTGGTTAAGTTATCATTCCCAGTCATTATTTTTGTCATGTTTTAATCATGTTCTTTTGGCTTTTCCTAAAGTAATAATAATAATTCAAACTTTACTAAACCCATTTTTCAAAGGATTTAAAGTTACACCAAAAGGAATTCAAAATGATTACTACTATTTTAATGTGAATTTAGCTTGGCCTTTGGTAATATTATTATTGTTCAATAGTATAAGTTTATGGTGGAATTTGTCTAATTATGGAAATCATAGTTGGGAATTAAGTGAAGAGATAGAAGGTGTTAGTTTGGGATTATTTTGGAGTGTGTATAATATATTGATGATTTGGGTAGCATTGTTAGCATTAATAGATGTACCGAAGCCAAATATATATGAATGGTTTAATCTGCGAAGGGTAGTGAAATTAAAAATTGGTAACCACATATTTTGGGGTACTACTAGACAAATATCAGAGGTGGGTACGGAGATAGAAATTAATGGCAAAATTCCTGATGGTTTATTAGCAGAAAATTTGCCACTAAAGTTAAAAATTATTGCAGAAAAGATTGATTTACAAGGTAAGATGACCAATATAGAAATGAGTGAAAGTTTTCCTTGTATAAAAGTAAAATTTGAGAAATCTAACTTATCTGAAAAACGGCATTTGGTAGAACTATTATTCTGTCGCCCTGGGCAATGGCAGCGACAAAAAGTACCAGGTGAGTTAGTATCTTTATGTTTATTATTGCGAGTGTCTTTGAAGCCAAGATTTATCTTTGAAAGAAAACCAAAAGAGAAAGCAATGAAGGTTGGTCAGCTATAGGGGGGAAGTTGACATCCTCCCTGGCCTAAAGGCACTGGGTAACAACCGAGCCCTAGCTCCGATGCGGGTTGACGTTTCAGGGGCTGCCGCTACTTTGGCAGTAGTCTTACACTTGCCGACCCGTCCGTTTTTTGTCTCGGTATGCCCACCCGCGACTAATATATTTCCTGTGAACTAAAAACCAACAAGGACTAGACCAGTGAAAAAAAATCAACTAAAAAGTCGCCCGCTTATGGGCGAGGCTTTAAACCCAAATTTTTGGTAAAAAGTCAACTCTACCCTTTTTTTTCCACTGGATCTAAAATATTTTCATCATTAAGCTATCCAGGACTTACGCAAACCAACCAAGAAACAGTTAGATTTAATATAGTTTGGCGATCGCCGTTTTTATCTTGCTTATACCTAATTGGATATTTTCAATGGAATTTGCGTAGGATAATCTTAAATATCCATCTCCAAATTTTCCATAGGCAGTTCCGGGTAATAAGGCAACTCCAGCTTCAGCTAATAAATAATCTGCTAGTTTCTCACAACTTATCGGTAGTTGCTTCACATTGGGGAAAACATAAAAAGCACCTGCTGGTTTTCGACAATTAATACCTGGAATAGAATTTAAACCATCCACAATAATCTCACGTCTTTGTTTAAATTCTAAGAACATTTCCTTGACAAAATTCTGAGAATTTTTAATAGCTTCTATGCCAGCTATCTGAGTAAATGAACAAGCACAGGAATTAGAATTTAACATTAACTGGTCTAGTTTTTCTGCTATTGCTTTGGGAGAAATAGAATAACCTAAACGCCATCCAGTCATGGCATAGGTTTTTGAGTGCCCATCTAATAAAATTGTGCGTTCTTTCATACTAGGAAAACTGATGATACTGGTGAATTTTGAGTCGTACATTAAGTGGGAGTAAATTTCGTCAGAGAGAATATACAAATTATGTTTAACTGCCAATTTAGCTATGGCTTCTAAATACTCAGGAGTTAATACACTACCAGTAGGGTTATGGGGAGAATTAAGAATTAATAATTTTGTTTTTTCTGAAATAGAATTAACTAGATTATCTATACTAAATTGAAAATCTAATTCCTCCAACAAAGGTAATGGGATAGGTTTCCCCCCGACTAAATTAATCACTGATTCATAAACAGGAAATCCAGGGTTTGGATAAATTACCTCATCTCCAGGATTTATTAATGCTAAAAGGGTGAAAAATATGACTGGTTTTGCTCCTGGCATTACCACAACTTCATCAGAATTAACTGAGATATTTCGAGTTTGAGAAATATGTTCTGCTATGACTTCCCGTAACTTCAATAAACCTGCTGCTGGAGTATAAGTTGTATAGCCATCATTCATAGCTTGGAAAGCAACTTCGCGAATATTTTGAGGAGTCTTAAAATCAGGTTGACCTATTTCTAAATGAATAATATTTCGACCTTGAGATTCTAATTTTTTTGCTTGAGTAAAAACTTCAATGGCAGCATCTCCACCTAAGCCATTCATTCTTGTTGCAAAATTCATCTTAAATAGTTGCTGGAGACTTTCACTTTAATCTTTGATGATCGTGGTGAGAGGAAAGCAACCAGCATATAAATTACTTTCCTCTAAAGTATTCGAGCAAACTTAATTGCTCAAAATGTAGACTATCAATTTTTTTACGTTTAGTGCTTTTAGATAATAGTTTAAACTCCGTAGATATTTCAGAAATATCAAACAAGTTTAATTGAACTGGAGTACCTAAAACTTGGGCTGGTTGGGATTGAAAATTTTTGACTTTTTTTTGCTTAACTAACTCGTGAAAACTATAAGTATAACCATCATATTTATGTATATATTAGTAATACTTGTGACTGATACCTTGAACAGTTTCAGTTTTTATTTTAATATTGAGAGTAGGTTTGAATTAATCCTAAATGTTAAGGGGGAAGATGGTTTATGGATATGATAATTTTACACTTAGGAAAAACATACTTTGAACTGAAAAGGATTAGTGTAAAAGGGAGTTTAACTGACATTTATGAGGATATTTTTCGGGAATAATAAAAAGTTTATTTCTATGTTTCATAAAAGCTCAGGTAAATCAGAGAAAAAGTTTTTAAGTTGCTGAATGTTGTTAGCGATCGCCAACTTCCTCGCCTAATTAAATATACAGGCTATTCCGTATAAGTGTGCTAGACTAATTCTAGTAGATTTGCTCAACAATTTGGGAAAACTTAATTCCATACTTCAAAAACTATCTCAAAGCTAGTGCGACTCTACTTCATAAACCACCGAATGGGCTGTATTTTTTATACTTCTATTGATTTACTAATCTTCTCGGGTAATTCCTAAGATAGATTCATCCCAATAATCTTTAAATTTAGAACCAGACATCTTTTTTATATATAAGTCATTGAAACGCTGATTTTGTTCCTCTGTAAAATAATTACGCCAGTCTCCTACTATTCCTTTTCTTAAATGTGGAGCTTCATTTTGATTAATTATCATCCAATTACAATCAGCTTTATCATTTTTTTTCATTTCTTCTAATTGACTACCAATTGCTACTTTATCTATAACTTCTTCGGAAACTTTAATTTCCAAAAAAGCTGCTAATTGACCCAGACAAGTTTTGATATTTTTTTTCAATTCTTCGTATGTAAGATATAAGACTTGTTGACGAGATGATAAAAATTTTTCCCAATGCAAGTGAAAATCAAACCAACTTCCATAATGTACCTGACCCGATAAATATAATTCAAAAAAGTCATTCCAATGTCCTTGATAAGATATACTTTTTTTTCCTCTCAAATGATGGTACATAGAAACAGCAACATCTTTAGGATTTCTGAGCAGAAATATGTATTTTGTATTTGGTAGTCCTTCGGGTGTTAAATGAGGCCAGCCATGAAAAGTTAAGATTCGGGGAGACGGGAGAGATTCAATATACTCGTAAGAATGTTCTCTAGCAGGGTCTGGACATGGAGGCAAACAAAGTTCTAGCCAGGGAAAAGCTGCCATCATATTTAAATTAGGTTGATTGCCTTGATGATTTAAAAGTAAAAGAATCTGTTTTAGCCAAGTAGATCCAGATTTTATATAACAAACAAAAAAAATATCCTCATTTCTGGTTTTGAAGCGAGTTAGTATAGTATTTACTTTTTCTTCGGTAACAAATTGAGGATATACTATTCCATCTACCATAGAGTACCAAAAAGAATCTTGAGTTTTCATTTGAAAAATCTCTATAAATTTTCCTTAACTTTATTGTTCTAGTAATTACGCCTCACTTTCTGGAGCTATTATGTAGATAGTTCTAGGTTTGTAGTGATGAGTAATTTGTTCTACAACAGCTTGAGTATCTTAACATACTTTCTGAAGGGGGCATAATAAAGTAGAATATTTTTTTTGGCATAATCTTCAACAATTTTCTCTATAGAAATCCTATTTTTATTTGTGATTTTATTGTCAAATAAAAGAATATAGTTACAGTAAATAAAGAGGAAAAAGGTAGCAGTAAATGATAAAAATTATGCTCATATTTTCCTAATTTTTCAAACCTACAGTTTATTACTTGAATGGGGCAATCATGGTTTCAATATTTCAAGTATATAATAAATAAAATAAATGAAAATATTCTTTCTCCCAGGAAAAATAAAATTTTTTATTTTAATGATATTAGTGTTAATTATTATTATTTTTTCTTCGATGACATCTTTTACAGGAAGAGACATTCAACCTAAAATACCGGAGCTTACATTAGTGAATAAATTCAAATCTGAACGTAGTGAAAGTATATTAAATATACCCGTAAAAATTCCTTTAGCTAATGTTGAGGAAGCATTAAATCTGAATATTCCCGAGACATTCGTGGGTACAGAAGCTGACCTTACAGATTTGCTTTCTAATGATAATCTTACCTACAAAATTAATCGCAAAGACTTAAGTCTTGGCACTCGAAATAATCTGATAACTTTTTTAATACCAATATCAGGAACTGCAAGGATAAAAGGTAAGATTAATTTAGGTTTTACTAAGATACCAGTTAGTGTGCAGACAAATATTGCAGGTACAATTTTTGGAGATCTTTCTTTAGGAATAGATAATCAATGGAATATTAAACCGAATCTAAATGTATCAACAAATTTAACTAAAGCAGAAGTACCAATAAAAAATGTTGGTACTATTAGTATTCGTAATCTTATAAAAGAACAGGTTGATCAGGCTATCAATAAAGAGAAGCCTAAATTAATTACAGAACTTGTGAATAAGTTAAACTTAAAGGCAGAAGTAACAAAACAATGGAATAATTTGCATTTGTTAGAACAAGTAAATCAAGACCCTTCTATCTGGATTAAAACTGAACCACAAAGTATTAGCTTTAAAGAGTTTGATTTGAGTGATGGAGAAAATGTTCAGTCTGGAATTGGGATCAAGATTTTTGTCGATACTTGTATATGTAAAGAAGCTCTTGCTATTAATTTTAAGCCATTACCTAATCTTACTATCCAAGAGCAGATAATAGATCAATTTTTAATAAATTTACCTGTGCAAGTTTCCCTTGATGAATTAAATAATACTCTTCAATCTAAAGTTCGGGGTAATTCTTTGTCTATTGATGAAAATTTGAAACTCATTGTTAACGAAATTAATTTATCTGCATTAGGTGAAAAAATTCTTGTTAAAGTTGATTTTAAGGCTGACAAAAGTAATTTTTTTCAGGGAGCCAAAGGAGTATTATATCTTTGGGGTAAAATTTTCTATGATCAAGGATCTAATAATCTTAAAATAGTTGAACTTGATTATGATCTTGATACAAAAAATGCTTTAATATCGAGAGCAGATTTGCTTTTGAAACCTGTTTTGCTTCAGCAAATTGCAGAACGTCTTTCTTTTCCTTTAGACCAACAATTAAATCGAGCTAAAGATGAGGCTAATGAATATATCCAGAAGATAAAATTGCCCTCTGAAATTGATGCTAATATTAAAGTGAAAACAATTCAACTTGAAAAGGTTGTTGTGACAAATAATAATATTTATCTTGTTTTAATAGCAAATGGAAATATGTCTGCTCTTTTAAACATTGGAAAGTAATATATATAGCAATTATAAGTAGGTTGTAACAATTCAAAAACAAAGTGGGTAATGAAACAATAGTCGATTTTTGTTTTGGCACTTTTAGAGAAATTTGAGTTAAAAATTACCTTTTGTTTTTGATCTGTAACTTGGGAGTAGCAGTTGAGCTAGCGTGCCCTAAGGTTTTAGCATTTTTAGACTTGAAAAAAGGTGTCTAGTTTTCGGTCCTAAGACCTCAAAAAGTTAGTATTTTGGGCGCTCCCTGACTGCCTCTTCTATCAATTCCCTGTTCCTCTGTAGGGAAGTTGCATAACAAAAATGCGTTTTCCTGACGGAATACTGCGCAAACATGTCCCGTAGCGTTAGCGGAGCTTTGCGTTAGCAAAACATCCCTACTTCTCCTCCTGGGAGATGTTAAGGGTGGGTCTCCTACTCCTGAAAAAGACTTTTTCAGCAAGCCCTACTTAGGTATACTTTACCAAAGTGGAATTCGCTGTAAAAGCTATGAAGATATCAAATTCCCAATTTCTGTCTAATTCGACTAACAAAAATATCAACTTCTGGCAAATTCATTTTCATTACTATCAAACCAAAAATACCCAACCCTGAAAAACTTGCTAAGCCAAGTTCCAATAACTGCACAAAAAATCCCTCACTTCCTAACAATAACTGACTACCCCAAAGCACACTCCAACAAACTAAAGCAGTCGCCAAAGATCCAGCAATTAAACTTGCAAAAGGTATCAACCATTCTCCCCAAGGTAAACCTCCTAGTTTCCTATGTAGTAACCAGAGAAAAATTGCCATTGAAACTAAATTTACTCCCACGGTTGCCAATACTAAACCAGGAGCACCAAAAGCATTAATTAACAAATAATCTAACAGGGCATTCAGAAAAATATTAAATACACTAACTTTAAAAGGAGTTTCTCCATCTCCCAAAGCATAAAAAACTCTGACTAAAACATCCCTTCCTAAATAAACAAACATTCCTACTGCATAAGCCATCAATACAGAAGCGACAAATTTTGAAGCTGATAAATCAAAAGCATAGCGTTCATAAACCACCCTAACAATAGGCAAAGCTAAGGTCACCATAATTGCACTTAAAGGCAACATTGTAATTCCTGTTAATACCAAAGCTTGCCGAATTCGAGATTTTAAATCTTGCCAATTTTCTGGTTCAGCTAATCGAGAAAATATTGGTAAAAAAGGAACTAATATTACATTAGAAATAATTCCCAAAGGTGTCTGTACTAACAAACCAGAATAACCTAAGGAAGCAGCAGCTTGGGGAATATAAGAAGCAAAAAATAAGTCTGTATAAACATTAATATGTAACATTCCAGAAGATAAGGTTGCAGGTATCATTACTTTGGTAATTTCTCGTACTCCTGGGTTGCGGAAATTAAATCTGAAACGTAATTTTCCTAAACCTGCTCGCCACAGTGGGGGAACTTGAATTAACCATTGTAATATTGCTCCGATGAGGGTACCCCAGGCTAAAAATAGGCCTCCCATCATGGCATATTCTGGCTGAATAATTTTTTCTCCTAGCTGGAAGACCAGGATCAAAATTCCTCCAATGAGAGCTATGCTAGAAAATAATGGACTAATAGAAGGTAGCCAATATATGTCCGCGGCATTAAGGGCGCCAAAACCAATGCCTATTAATCCTGCTAGTAAAGCCATTGGGGCCATAATTTGGAATTGTTGGATGGCAATGTCTCGAATTTCTAGACCTGTTGTTGTTTGGTTTAAACCTGGTGCTACTAGGTCAATTAAAGGATCGGCAAAAAAAATCAGACCAACTGTGACTAACAATAAGACTCCACCGACTAAGGTTGTGATGGTTTCTATTAGTGGTGCTGCTTCTGACTTATCGCGCTTTGCTAAGACACTGACTATGGCACTATGAAAGGGTCCATTAATTCCTCCTAGTAAGACTAATAAAAAGCCAGGGATGACGTAAGCGTAATTATAGGCATCTACTGCGGCACCTACTCCAAAGGCGGCGGCGATCGCCTGTTGACGTACTAGGCCAAATATTTTACTGATTAATGTGGCTACTGCTACAATGCCAGCTATTTTTGTTAGGGAACGAGAGTTTTTTTGTGATTCTGATTTAGACACGACTGCAATATAGTAATTTTGCTTAAATAAGTTTAATCATGATTCGGTATTGAGGAATAAGGAATTGCAAATAAGTTTTTTGATATATTTCAATAATTACTATTATTAATCAAATTGATAAAAAAAGATTAACTAGGTATATATATGTCAAATAAAAATAGCTTCATAGAGAGCATCTCTGGTGTATTTATTATTGCTTATAAAGAAGATACAAAAATTCTCGAAAAAACTTTACAACAACAAGGTTTTAATTATGAACTTCTTAGGCAAAAACATCAACCAGAATATAAAAGTTATTCTCCAAGTTATCTGACTCTTTTAAATCATAAAAATGCTTGGATCAAAGCAAGTGAACAAGAGAAACCAAGTTGAATTATTGAGCCTGACTTTGTTCCTGTCATAAACTTGGGTTCATTGCCTTTACCTTTTAATTTAGAAAATCATAATGTAGGTATAGCTTGGCTTTACACTTGTGCTCCTCAAATTTATAATGTTTGTGATGAAAATTATGCTCAAGGTTTTTCAACTTCTGCAGTAGCTTATATTATTACACCAGGAGCAGCTCTTGAATTAATTAAACTAGAAAATGAAGTTCGTCTGAATTCTGGAACTGATAATTATTCAACATGGGATTCTACTATTGATGAATTTTTAAGAAATAGAAGTTTCCAAAACTTTGTTCCTTTTCGGAATTATGGGGAGCATGGAGGATTACCTAATTTAGAACATTATCGTTATGGTTTAAGTAAAGTTCATCGGGCTGACATTCTTTATGATCGACTAGCTTTTATGCCCATATATGCTGGTACGGATAAATTTCAAATATGGAGATTCTTTAGGGAAAGATTTCAGGGGAGATTAAAAGGTATATTGCGTTTACTTATTGGCAGGTATTTACGATTAAAAATCATCATGGGTTCTAGTTTTCCTCTTCGGCTAATTCCCTTTGCAGTTTTACGTCAATTCTTGTTGAAAATTGAGGGAATGGGTAATATTAATAGGGGGGTAAGGGGGAGATGTAAATCTTCGGTTCATATTAGTATTTACGTTTTTGTTCGGATTAATTTTTGTCTAACCTAAACCTTATTGATTTCATATGAATATGATTTGTTATCGAATAATTATGAATAATCAACTAAAATTTTCTTATAAATATCCCTGTCTTGAACCAGGAATTTTAATTAAACGTTATAAAAGATTTCTGGCAGATATAGAGTTAAAGTCTGGAGAAATGATTACTGCTCACTGCCCAAATACGGGTCCGA
>JAKQYF010000056.1 GCA_023356535.1 Trichodesmium sp. MAG_R03
TCATAGTCTGGGTGGTTTAATTGTTAAAGAAGTAATTCATAGCGCTCAAAATTTCCCTCAATATCAAGATATTCTTCAACAGATTAAAGGAATTGTTTTTTTATCTACTCCACACACGGGAACTCATTTAAGTAATTTAATTCAAAATATAGGTTTTTTGACTCAACCGACGGTAAATATTGAAGAGTTACAAGAACATTCACCTCAGTTGCGAAGTCTAAATGAATGGTATCGACAAAATGTTGATAAATTGGGAATTCAAACTAAGGTATTTTATGAAACTAAATCTATGAATGGGATTTTAGTTGTTGATGAAGATAGTTCTAATCCTGGTATTAGAGATGTAAAACCTGTTGCTATTTCAGAAGACTATATTTCTATAGCTAAACCTGACAAAAATGATTTAGTTTATCTTTCAACAATAAAATTTTGTGAAGAAGTTTTTACCTCTAAGATTGAGAAAAATAAGTTTCAAGAGATAACTTCCCCAAAAATTAATGCTGTGCTTCAGGGAAATAATATTAGTGGTGGAAATGTAGGTAATACAGGAGTATTTCAAAATAATACAATAGAGAATGTAAATTTTTGGCCGCAGTCGTCGGGAGAGGCACTGACAAAGGAAAGTACCCAAGGACTAAGCAATATTCCTGAAAACTTTAGTCGTAGAACGGGAGCTAAGAAGTTTGTTGGTCGTGATGATGTAATAAAAATTCTGCATGAACAATTAAAAGTAACTGAACAAGTAGCAATTACTTCTGTTACTGGCATGGGTGGTATTGGTAAAACTGAACTTGCTCTCCAATATGCCCATTTTCATTTCAAACAAAAAACATACACTGGTGGTATCTGTTGGTTGAGTTGTCGTGGGCAAAATGTAGGGCTTCAAATTATTAGTTTTGCTATATCTAAATTTAATTTAAGTTTTTCCAAGGATGATGACTTACAGACTCAGATAGATTCCTGTTGGCATAATTGGCAAGATGGTAATGTACTGGTAATCTTTGATGATGTTGTTAATTATAAGGATATTTCAGATTTTTTACCCCCAGGAAAATCTAGGTTTAAGGTTTTAATTACTACTCGTCAGAAATGGCTAACACAATCATTTCAGAGATTAGAGTTGGAAGTTTTAGATAAAGATGCTGCTTTAGAATTGTTAATTTCTTATGTTGGAAGCGCTCGGATACAAGGTGAATTAGAAGAAGCTGAGGCATTGTGTAAAGATTTAGGATTTTTACCTTTGGGGCTAGAGTTGGTGGCGCGT
Source organism: Trichodesmium sp. MAG_R03 (assembly GCA_023356535.1). Classification (GTDB taxonomy): domain Bacteria; phylum Cyanobacteriota; class Cyanobacteriia; order Cyanobacteriales; family Microcoleaceae; genus Trichodesmium. The sequence goes on from JAKQYF010000056.1 coordinate 1,265, forward strand.
TATTTGGAACGAAAATCTAGTTTATCTTTGGCAAAAACACATGAAAGGTTGGGGTTGGAACATAAGTCTCTAAAAGCATTTTCTCAAGATATGACAGCAGAGAGAGGAGTTGCTGCTGCTTTTGAATTGAGTTGGAAAGAATTGGATAAAGACGATAAGGAATTAGGATGTTTATTAAGCTTATTTGCTGCTGCTAAAATTCCTTGGAATTTGGTAGAACAATGTTTGTCAGATGTTGATGAGGAAGAGTTGGAAGATAGACGAGATGAGAAGTTGTTACATTTAAGTCTGTTACAATCACTTGGTGAGAATTGTTATGAGTTTCATCCGCTAATACGAGAATTTTTTAGAAATAAGTTATCGGGATTAGATTTTGTTGAGGAAATGAAGCAGAATATTTGTCGGGTAATTGTAGGTGTGGCAAGGAAAATTCCTTATGACATTACAGTAGAACAAGTTAAAGAAGTTGAGATTGATATACCTCATATTACGGAAATAGCAGATAATTTGGCTGAATATTTGAGCGATGATGATTTGATTACACCTTTTATTGGATTAGGAAGGTTTTATGAAGATCAAGGATTGTACCCACTGGCACAACCTTGGTTAGAGAAAGGTAAAGAAATAGCTGAAAAACGTTTAGATAAAAATAATTCTGGTATTGCAACTGTTTGCAACAACCTGGCATTATTATATTATTCACAAGGAAAATACGAAGCAGCTGAACCTTTGTTGCTACAAGCAATAGAAATCAAAAAAATCGCCCTCCCTGAAAATCATCCATCTCTTGCCATCAACCTCAACAACCTGGCAGAATTATATCGTGCACAAGGAAAATACGAAGCAGCAGAACCTTTGTTGCTACAAGCAATAGAAATAGACAAAATCGCCCTCCCTGAAAATCATCCACAATTAGCCACACACCTCAACAACCTGGCATTATTATATGATTCACAAGGAAAATACGAAGCTGCAGAACCTTTGTTGCTACAAGCAATAGAAATCAAAAAAATCGCCCTCCCTGAAAATCATCCACAATTAGCCACATACCTCAACAACCTGGCAGGATTATATAATTCACAAGGAAAATACGAAGCTGCTGAACCTTTGTATCTACAAGCAATAGAAATAGACAAAATCGCCCTCCCTGAAAATCATCCACAATTAGCCACATACCTCAACAACCTGGCAGAATTATATCGTACACAAGGAAAATACAAAGCTGCTGAACCTTTGTATCTACAAGCAATAGAAATCAACAAAATTGCCCTCCCTGAAAATCATCCATCTCTTGCCAGAGACCTCAACAACCTGGCATTATTATATTATTCACAAGGAAAATACGAAGCTGCAGAACAATTGTACCTACAAGTAATAGAAATGCACAAAATCGCCCTCCCTGAAAATCATCCACAACGTGCCACCGGCCTCAACAACCTGGCAGAATTATATCGTGCACAAGGAAAATACGAAGCAGTTGAACAATTGTACCTACAAGTAATAGAAATGCACAAAATCGCCCTCCCTGAAAATCATCCACAACGTGCCAGCAGCCTCAACAACCTGGCATTATTATATGATTCACAAGGAAAATACGAAGCTGCTGAACCTTTGTTACTACAAGCAATAGAAATCGACAAAATCGCCCTCCCTGAAAATCATCCATCTCTTGCCAGAGACCTCAACAACCTGGCATCATTATATCGTGCACAAGGAAAATACGAAGCTGCTGAACCTTTGTTACTACAAGCAATAGAAATAGACAAAATCGCCCTCCCTGAAAATCATCCACAATTAGCCACATACCTCAACAACCTGGCATCATTATATCGTGCACAAGGAAAATACGAAGCTGCTGAATCTTTGTACCTACAAGCAATAGAAATCAACAAAATCGCCCTCCCTGAAAATCATCCATCTCTTGCCACACACCTCAACAACCTGGCATTATTATATGATTCACAAGGAAAATACGAAGCTGCAGAACCTTTGTTCCTACAAGCAATAGAAATATGTATACAATCGTTAGGCAAAGAACATCCCAACACTCAAACAGCTCTGAAAAACTATCAAATATTTTTAAATAAGAAAAATGAATCAAAACAAAATAAAGATAAATATTAGTTTTTATGCTTTGTGCCAGAAATATATGCAAAACAAAATCAAAAATTCTTTTTTATCAGATAATAGTTAACTCTAGCCTTATCCCATAATTCCTTTTTCGTAATTATAAAAAAATCACCCTAGAATTAAGTTTTAGGGCGACGTAACTTTTAGAGATAGAAATCATTTAGAACGGAATCTGCTGATGAGAAAAATACCTAGAACTACACCACCAACAACCATAATGTTCTCCATCATATCACTACTAATTTCTATATCTGGAATCTTATAGGATTGGTGTTTAATTTCATCTTTAGGAGTAGTTTTAACTTGCTTTTCAGTTGCTTCTGATTTAGGTTGGTAAGCTGTAGCTAAAACACAATTCAATCCACCACCATTGAGCAAGCAATTAGACTCTTCAGTAGATATATTCTTTAGGTGTAATTCTGAAGCTTGTTTGTGGAATTTTATAACTACTTCATTATCCTTTTTTCCCATAATTATTGTATAGTTAGCAGGAGGTAAAACACTAGTAGTTTCTTCTGTTTTATCCTTGACTTCATCTACAGGTTTATTGCTTATTAAAGGATAGATTGCTATTCCTGCGATCGCCAAAGCTCCGACACCAATACTAATAAGTTTTAATAGCTTAATAAATCCACCTAATTTAAATTGTCTTTTCTTCTTTATATCGATAGCCATTTTACTTTCCTAAATCATTGTATTTGTGCTTTGATTTCTTCATACCAATAAGAAGCAGCCTTCCACGATTTAGACTTGCCAGACTTAGAACAGCCAAAAACTAATTTTATAGTCTCTTCTTTAGGACAATTAATATTAATTAAATTAACTAACACGCCCCTCACCTCAGCATCTAAACCATCTACCTTAGGGCTGACTGGAGACCAACTATCAGGGATGAGTGTTCGAGGTAAGATATCGCTGCATCCTTTGTTAAATATAATTTCTAGCTGTTGTGATTGTGGGTGAGGAGTCGGTGAGGTCTCACTACTATCCTCACCTTCAATATCTTCACTAACACCATCGTCACTTTCCTCTAACTCATCATCATTATCAAGATATTTCTCACTATTAAAAACATCACTATTTTCCTTTAAATTACTATCAGTATTTTTAGCGATTTACAGCGCTATTTTTCACTCACAAACCACTGCAAACATTGTAGGATTTCATCATATTACATCATTTAGTCATCTTTAGATGACTTTTGCTATGAGCCAAGAAATTTATTTATTGGCGGATGACCCGGGTGAGAAGGTTACAGAACTTTATGCCTGATGGCTCGTCAAGCCAAGCTTGCTAACCCCAGTTCGCTAACCCGAGTTCCCTAACCAAGCTCGCCAAGGATTAAAATCCTTGGCTGATAGCTTAAGTCATCTTTAGATGACTAATAAATTATCTATAACCGTCTTTCTTCAGTTGTGAATTTTCCTGATGTCCTATATAATGCTCGGGTAATTACAGTGTGGGGTCTGTTCGGTTTGCTTTGATGGCGATCGCTACTCCCTACATCATTTAGTTATCGCTTTCTCTTTGTTATATTATTTATTTGTTGAATGTTTATTAAGTAGGAAAGTTTCTATGGCAGATGAATGAAGAAGAATAACCACAGATTCATTTAATCCAGTTACTATTGAAACACTGCAAAATTATGGCTTAATAAACTCACAAAGTGCTATAATCAAATATAGAGTTTCTAAGCTGCAAAATTTATATTTTTTTAGATTACTCCCAGTTAAATTTTCTGCCTAAATATTCTTCTAATCTTTGATTATAAACTTGGAAATAATTACTTAAACTCCTACGTATTAATGGGTCTATTTGTGAATAATTACCAGGATTATAATTCTTATACTCTAAGAGTTCGTATTTCGGCAAATCTAAAAACTTTAAAACTTGCTGTACAATTGCTTGTGGATTAGCATAAAAATCTTCACTTTTCAAAATTAGAAATTGCTCCCTGGGGAATAAACTCATCCATTCCTTTAAAAATTTAACATATACTCCCTTTGCTAAATAATTCTGTTCTCCCATCCAATAATTAACTTTTCCTCGAGCCTTAATTAGCTTATCTAAATCTGATTCAATTGCCTTTTCTAAAGACCGGTTTTCCCAGTTGAATCTTCTCCAAGTATGATATTGAGATATGGCTCGATCTACAGGATTTCTCAAAAGTATAATCAACTTAATTTTTGGAAAAAATTGATAAATTCTCTTGGCAGCATCGAGATGATTAAAATAACTAGGACTAGCTTCTCCACTCAATAAATTTCTTCCCTCTGGAATTACTGGAAAATGAGCTAAATACCAACTAATTGACTCATTAAATTTCCAAGACCAAAAATCTATTTCTTTTTTAATAGGAGACATGATTTGTGGGTGTTGAGTAAGATAACTATAAAGAGAAGTCGTACCTCCTTTTTGCGCCCCAATAATTATAAAATTTGGCCCTTGCACTTGTTCTAAATTCCATGGTTGCGATACCGATCTAGGGTATAATTTTTTAGTTTGCTGATAACAAGCTTTTTGATAATAAGGTATAGCTTCATCAATTTTACCCAAACAAGTTAGAGCTTCTCCTATATTTAAATAAGACCAAAAAGAATCAGGATTAGCTTTCTGAAACATTAGGAAAAAAGTTAGTATTTCTGTTAGTTTATCTTCCCTAGCAAAAGCTTCCCATATATTGTAGTAAAACCACCAATGAAAATCCGGTCTAATTTCAATACCTTGACGGTAAGCAATAACTGCTTCATCCCATTTTTGTTGTCGAGTTAGAGCAATACCTAGATTATAGTAAGACTTACTATTTTGGTTTAATTGTATTTCTTTTCTTAGTTCTAATGTTTCTCGTTCTAACTGATTTTTTTTATCTAATACTTGCTCTAGTTTTTGATCAATATTTAGGTTATCTTTATTAAGCTCTAGAGCTATTTTATAGAAAATAATTGCCCCATTAATTTTATTAGCTTTAGTTAAAGCATCTGCTACTTGTAGAAATAAATTTGGATTTTGTTGTAAAAGTAATATTGATTGATCGTCAATAGAATATTGCTCAATCTCTGGAATAGCTTTGCAGTCATTATTAATTACTTTATCTAAATTTGATTTATATTTTTGTTCTATAGCATCTCCTAATTTATTGTAAATTCCTGGTAATTCTGTCTGAAATTGTGTGACATAGATATAGTTATATATCGCTTCATCCCATTTTTGTAACTTAATTAAAGCATCGCCTAAATTGTAGTAAGACCAAGGAAAATTTACATCTATTTTAATTGCATTTTTGTAAGCTTCAACTGCCTCTTCCCATCTTTCTAACTTACTTAAAGCATTTCCTAAATTATAATAAGACCAATAAAAATCATGATTTAACTCTATTGCCTGATAATAATTTTTTATAGCTTGATCCCAATTTTTTTTTTGAGATAAGGCTTGTGCTAAGTAATAGTAATACCAGGAAAATTTAGGTTTTAGTACAATAGCTTGACGGTAGTTTTCAATTGCTAAATCCCAATTTTTTTCCTGAGTATATATACTACCTAGGTGGGCATACTCTTCAGATGTATTCAAATTTGAGTTATTTTTTGATGACATTGTTTCTCTTCCCTTCCTACCAAACTTGAATTAGTCAACTGTTGTGTATTTAAACCATATATTTGTTGTGTGCCACAATACTTAATTACTTATTACTTATTACTCCCTAAGGAACGAGGATTTTATTATCTACACAAGTTAAATTGTCTAAACTCCATATTGTATGAGTTCTTTCAAAAAAAATCTCGACTTGATTTAATTCTCATTCCTAAGGCGCATTTTAAATATGTCTCAGCTTATTCCCTACTCCTGAAAAAAATTTCACCTCATATTCCCACAAATTTGCTTGACTCAGGCATAATACTTAGTAAGACAAAATCTTCTAATTCATAAGAATTCAATGAGCATCTCTATAGAAGTTAACAAGACAAACTTTGCTACCGAAGCCTTAAAAAATTCCCACAAAAAACCAGTTTTAGTAGACTTCTAACCTACTTGATGTGGTCCATATAAAATGTTAAAACCAATCTTAAATTTGAGATTTGTACTCAAATAATTTCCCATATCAAATTCCTACTGGCAGTACTAAACCTTCTATGGCCATAACTGCCATAGGAAAAGCGGCTTTTACTTTTTCTGCCATCTGATCTAGAAAATCATCACTATGAGTTGGTTCATGATGAAAAATTACCACTTGCTTCACCCCAGCAGCTTTAGCAACTTTAATCGCTTCCTGCCAAGTTGAATGTCCCCAACCAACTTTGGGCGACTTGGGATTATAATACTCATCATCAGTGTACATAGCATCATAGATTAGTATATCAGCACCGCGGGCTAAATAGACTACATTTTCATCCAAGTGATCAGAAAAATGCTCTGTATCAGAACAATAAACCACACTTCTTCCATTCCATGTCACCCTATATCCCATTGCTGTATTAGGATGATTCAAAGAACCAGTCTCAATCTCTATACCATGGAGCATCATTTTTTGCCGATGTTCAAGTTCATAAAATCGCAATTGCGCCTGCATACCTTCAAGGGGAATAGGAGAGTTAGAGTGTAACACTCTCTCTAGAAAATGCTGTTTCATTGACTTCCCTTCTGGAGGAATTGCTCCATAGATGTGAAAACAATTTCCCCTCCTAAAAGCCGGAGTAAACAATGGGAAACCTTGAATATGATCCCAATGATAATGAGTAAAAAATATATAAGCTTCCACTTGCATTTCCTGCATTAGTTCTTTTCCTAGTTCTCGTATCCCAGTACCTCCATCAAATATTAAACGCTTACCAGCAATTTGCATTTCTATGCAGGAAGTATTTCCACCATATCTAACAGTTTCTTTTCCAGGAGTGGGAACACTACCTCGCACTCCCCAGAACTTGACGACAAAATCCCCTAGATTTTTCAATAACTTCGCAGAATTAATGCTATTTTGATTAGTTACTATAGTAGAAGGTTGAGTTTCCATATAAATTTTCTTACCTTAAGGTCTTACATTGTCCATGATGACGTAATAAGTGTTCACACAACACTATGGCCACCATTGCTTCTACCATAGGCACAGCTCTAGGTAAAACACAAGGGTCATGTCTTCCTTTGGCCGCGATAAATGTCTCCTTGCCTTCACTACTAACAGTACGCTGCTCTTTCCGTATTGTTGCAGTAGGTTTAAATGCTGCCCGCAAGACAATATTTTCTCCGTTAGAGATGCCACCTTGTATTCCTCCAGAGCGGTTTGTCACTGTACGAATATCACCTTGTTCATCTTTGTAAAGTTCATCATTATGCTCGCTACCTGTCAAAGTAGTACCTGCAAAACCAGAACCAATTTCAAATCCTTTGCTAGCTGGCAAGGACATTACACCCTTAGCTAAATCTGCCTCTAGTTTATCAAATACAGGAGAGCCCAAACCTTTTGGGACATTCCGAGCTACGCATTCTACCACACCTCCCACAGAATCTCCCATATCCCGTATTTTTTCTACTAATTCAATCATTTTATCCGCACATTCAGTATCTGGACAACGAACAATATTGCTTTCTACTTGTTCTATAGTTACTATTTTTGGATCAACAATAGCTTCTAAATTTTTGATCCGTTTTACATAGCCAACAATTTCGAGGCCAGAATATTGTTGCAGAATTTTTTTAGCGATCGCCCCTGAAGCGACTCGTCCAATTGTCTCCCTGGCCGAAGATCTTCCCCCACCTTGCCAATTTCTAATACCATATTTAGCATCATAAGTTGCATCAGCATGAGATGGACGATATTTAATCGCCATATTCTGATAATCCTGAGGACGAGCATCCTTATTTCTGACCAAAATCATAATTGGTGTGCCCAAGGTTTGACCTTCAAATACCCCAGAAAGTATTTCACAAGCATCAGTTTCTTTTCGGGGCGTAGTAATTTTACTTTGCCCTGGTCGCCTACGATCTAACTCATATTGAATTTCTTTAACATTTATTTCTAGCTTTGGTGGGCAACCATCAATTATAACTCCTACTCCTCCCCCATGGGATTCACCAAAGGTTGTTACCCGAAATAAATGTCCAAATGTGTTGCCCATTGACCATTCAACTCAAAATATAAAGTGCCTAAAAAATCATCTTAACTGCTTTGTGTTCAAATTCTCATCTTTCTAGACCCATATTAAACTAACCTTGGTAAGTTCACTATCCAACTCCTATTGTAGCTTTTCGCCCTATAAGACTTAGCTAACTTGGGAATGGCTAGATAAGGTAATATTGTGATTACCTTCATATTTGTCCACTTGTCTTCCTCTGCTAGTGGTATTGTCCCTAGTAACTGATATTGTCCCCCATTTCGACTCGCTTTAGAGATTGATCATCAGTTCCTACAGTGTGGCCTATACTGTCAACCCAATAACTGAGAAGTCAGGGCAAACGCATCAAGTCAATAAACCATAAGTAATTAGGGCTGGCTGATTAAATATTAAAGCATTGACACATAAAGGCTTCAGCATTTTTAGGCTTGAAAAAAGTGTCTAGTTTTCGATCCTGAGAGCTCAAAAAGCTAGTATTTTGGGCTGGCCACTGCTGAAAAATCAAGGGACAATTTTTCCAATTACCCCCCACGGTCGGGGTTAGGGGTGGGTAAATTTCCTTTTCCTCCGTAGGGACGTTGCATACAACGTCCCTATCTATTTTTGAAAAAGACTTTTTCAGCAAGCCTTAATTATTAATAAACTCAGCTATATCGCGCTTGTTAACAAGATACTTTTACAAAAAGTGATTTAATTTTTCAAACACTATATATGTGAATCAGCCAATTTAGATGCGTTTGACCTGACAAGGGGGTAGAAATTTTACCTATCAAGATCATAATAATTTTTGATCTTGAAGCTATAAACTTCATGTTTTTATCTCAAAGGCTTATTATACTCAGGTTTTAGCTATTTTTCAGCCAACGAGTCCCACAAAGCCTTAATCTTCATGGTCATCAAAAGGATCCGCTAACTGCTTTGAAGGAGGTCCAAAGGCTGTATAAACGGAAAATCCAGTAATGGCCAAAACAATTACACCGATCGAAATACTAAGAACTGTTGCAGGTTCCATATAATTCATGAAAATTATTAGTGTTATACATATACAATATTACAAAAGATTAAATTTTTCTGCTAAGATATAGATTACATCAAAACTTATGTCACAAAGAACTGGATTAGGAGAAATCCTCAAGCCCTTAAACTCAGAATATGGTAGAGTATCTCCCGGCTGGGGCACTACGCCATTAATGGCCGTTTTTATTGGTTTATTTTTTGTCTTCTTGTTAATTATTCTGCAAATCTACAACTCTTCCTTGTTGTTAGAGAATGTTGGTGTAGATTGGGCAAACCTATCTAGATAGGATTAAGTTGAGCTATTGGGGTTAAAAAATTCAGCTTGACTGAATTTTTCTAGCCCTATACATTCAATTCATTGATCTAAAATTTGAAGTGAATTTTTATGAGGAAATAAAGATGAATATATTTGGTATTGGTCTCCCGGAAATGATTGTAATTTTGCTGGTAGGTCTTTTGATATTTGGTCCTAAGAAGTTGCCAGAAATTGGTCGTAGTTTAGGACAAGCAATAAATAGTTTTAAGGCAGGAGCTAAAGATTTTGAAAATGAACTTAAACGAGAAGCAAAACAGTTAGAAGAAGGAGTTAAAGTTACTACATCGGCATCAGAATCAGAAAAATTAGTAGATGTTTCTTCTACAACAAATACAAGCAATAATTCCTAATTGGGAAGTGACACTATAGAAAAAATTAGCCTGAGCTAATCTTAAAGATTATTGTAATTTTGACTTTAAATTTTCTTTGACTTTTAAGGGAATGAAAGAGGTTGCACCAACAGCAAACTTGGTGATTCCCAAATTAATTGTAGGTTTGGGAAATCCAGAGCTAAAATATAATCAAACTAGGCATAATATAGGATTTGCTGGGGTAGATACTATAGCTAATATCTGGCAGGTTTCTTTATCTGAAAATCGTAAGTTTAAAGCGGAATTTGGAGCAGGTAGGGGACCAAAAGCAGACCAAATTTACTTGCTGAAACCCTTAACTTATATGAATAGATCGGGAGAAGCAATTCGGGCGGTGGTAGATTGGTATAAACTACCATTAACTTCAGTGCTTATAATATATGATGATCTGGATTTACCAATTGGACGACTGCGATTACGATTGTCTGGTTCAGCAGGTGGCCATAATGGCATGAAGTCAGTGATCGCTCATTTGGGGACTCAAGAGTTTCCTCGTTTGCGAATAGGTATTGGTAAACCAAAAAATATTACTACTGAAAGTGGAGAACCAAAAACTATTAGTCATGTTTTAGGAAAGTTTAGTCCCACAGAAAATAAATTAATGATTCAAGTGTTAGAGCTAGTTGTAGATGCAGTGGAATTTTCTTTAAAGCAAGGAATTGAAAAAGCTATGAGTCTCTATAACAGTAGAATGGTTAGGGAAACTCCTGAGTCTAAAGCTCTGTCTTAGAAGGAATGCTTTATATTTCTATTGCTATGCTCAGAAACAACTAAGAAATGAGAATTAAATAAAGTCCAAAATTTTTTTGAAAGAACTCAAATTATCTGGATTTGAGAAAGTTTAACTTGTGTAGATAATAAAATCCTCATTCCTAATGAGTTTTCAAACATTTAGCACTTATGGAGAACTAACGACCGTGTCTAGTAGGGGTGTAATTTGATATACTCGGGCCAGTCGTGACATTGCTAAGTCTCTATTATTCAGTAGAAGTTGATAATAAAAGAAGAGACTGTTGCTAGTTTCTAGTTGCAAAAATTAGTAATATTATTTTTAGGTTGAATTTCCTTGGATTCAGGCTTTTTTATTAGCTTAGTAAGTCCTGTTAATTAATACACAAAATTTACGCATAACCGCTATATATGGTGCAAACAATTGTAATTTACAAGATATTGCCACTACAATTAGTGCCGTTACGTAATTCCTGATACAATTAGAGACTAGTTTTAATATGCCTGGCAATTTCCTGCCATAACTTCCAACGGTAGGAATGTTGCATGGAACGTCCCTCTCATACTGTGGGTTTAAAGGTGGAAAATTAGACCTTTTAGGGGCGAGAATGGAAATGTCTCAACTGTGAACTAAAACATGACCCCGATGAAAATGCAGCAATAAATATATTTAGTCGCTCCTTGGGCATTCACCAGAAAAAAAACGGACGTGGAGGCAAGGGTAACCCACCCCTGCAAGAGGTTTGGGTGCGGCCTTCTTTGAAACATCAACCCGCATCTGAGCTACGGTTCGGTAGTAACCCCCGCGTCTTTCGGCCGGGGAGGATGTCAACCTACTCCAGAATAAGAAAACTTGGGAGGTCGGACTTTGGGTTGTGTGTACTTAATTTATAACTTTTTTCGATCAAAAAAGGTTAAGGCCTTTATGTGTAAATACTTTGATATTTAATCAGCAAGCCCTAAGTATTTTTGCTGGGGGAGTCCCAGTATTAGTTTGTGGAGTCACCATAAGACCTGAAGGGATCAAATTCTCGGAGATTAGGTGGGTGAGAAACAGAGAGACCCTACCAAGGATTTTAGGAAATTCCGCCAGGATGTCAAGAAGTTATCGTAACACTAGCTTTTAAATAGTTGAGTTTTTGAAGTAGGACTTACCCAGGGGAACCAAGAAATATGAAGTAACCTTAACAAGGAATTAATTATGTTAATCTACAAGAAGATGAATTAGATTATTCAGAAAGTATTTTTAAGACTTTTAATAAAGAGTTCTGATTATAGAAAATTTTGCTTTTGAGTGATTGTAAAGAGTAGCTTTTAACTATTAATGAGTTCTAAGGGTCTACCAGAAACTACTGCTTATATTAGAGTAACTCGCCAGTCTTGGCAAAAAGGCACTATCGAAGGGGAGGTTAGTGCTGGTCCTTTTGGTTGGGACTTTAAATGGCGTTTTAGACAGAGAAAAACTCTTTCTATTCAACCTTCTCAAGGACGTGCTCTAATTCAAGAACCTTTGGGTAGATTTCTCGAAAAATGGGATTATCAACTAGAGCCTGGTGGAGATTACTCCTTTACTATTAAGGCTAAATTTTAGCAAAAATTAGTCTTATAGCCCTTTCCTTTGTGATGAGATACAAAGTTGGAAACTATTTGTGACATTTTTAAAGCTAAATTGGTATAATACCAATGACCATAAACTTTGCTATACTTGGGTTTTCTATTTATAAATATTATTTGTGGGAACAAATGCTCCTAATTATTGATAACTTCGGTTATGAAAGAAAGTTATTTTTCCAAGCTTGCAAGTATAGCAGTACTTTTGAGAATTGGTATTAGATACTTTAGATAGAAAGGAGTAAAACTTACTATTGACTTTCTCCTGATTAAAAAAATATGACTAAATTTGTATTCATAACTGGTGGAGTAGTTTCCAGTATTGGTAAAGGAATTGTAGCAGCAAGCTTAGGACGTTTGCTCAAATCACGGAATTATTCTGTTTCCATTCTTAAACTAGACCCCTATATAAATGTAGACCCAGGGACAATGAGTCCTTTTCAACATGGAGAAGTATTTGTTACAGAAGATGGGGCAGAAACTGACCTAGATCTAGGCCACTATGAACGATTTACAGATACCTCAATGTCTCGTCTGAATAGTGTGACCCAAGGTTCGATCTACCAGGCAGTAATTAATAAAGAAAGACGAGGGGACTATCAAGGAGGAACTGTTCAGGTTATCCCCCATATTACCAATGAAATCAAAGAAAGAATACATAGAGTCGCCAGAAATGCTAACCCAGATGTGGTGATTACAGAAATAGGGGGTACGGTAGGAGATATTGAGTCTCAGCCATTTTTAGAAGCAATTCGGCAGTTTCGCAAAGATGTAGGACGGAATAATGCTTTGTATATTCATGTTACATTAGTACCTTGGATTACTTCTGCTGGAGAAATGAAAACTAAGCCAACTCAACACTCGCTCAAGGAATTACGCTCCATTGGTATTCAGCCAGATATTTTGGTCTGTCGTTGCGATCGCGAACTGAGTAAAGGCTTGAAAGAAAAGATGTCCGAGTTCTGTGATGTACCCGTAGAATCTGTAATTACATCTGAGGATGCTCAAAGTATCTATGAAGTACCTTTAATGTTAGAAACAGAAGGGCTAGCAGTACAAGTTCTAGAATTATTAAAAATGGAGAAACGTCAACCAAATCTTAGTCAGTGGAAAACTTTGGTCAATCGTCTTTACAATAGGGACAAGGAAGAAATACAGACTAACCAAGGCCAACTATCTACTACTACTACAAAAATTGCCATAGTAGGTAAATATATTCAACTAAGCGATGCTTACCTGTCAGTGGTAGAAGCATTACGCCATGCGGCGATCGCTGTTGGTGTGGGCTTAAATCTACATTTAGTCAATGCTGAAGATGTGGAGACCAAGGGAGCCACAACCTACCTGGAAAATGCTCATGGAATTATTGTTCCGGGTGGGTTTGGTGTCAGAGGTATTGATGGGAAAATAGCTACAGTTCAATATGCCAGACTAAATAAAATTCCTTTTTTGGGATTATGTTTAGGAATGCAATGTGCAGTCATTGAGTGGGCACGCAACATAGCAAAATTGGATGCTGCCCATAGTTTTGAGTTTAATCCTCAAACACCAAATCCAGTGATTAATTTATTACCAGAACAACAAGATGTAGTAGACTTGGGGGGTACTATGAGACTTGGACTTTATCCTTGCCGTATTCAAGGGGACACATTGGCATTTAAAACTTATCAGCAAGAAGTAATTTATGAACGCCATCGTCATCGATATGAATTTAATAATGCTTACCGAAGCTTGTTCTTAGAAACAGGATATCTTATTAGCGGAACTTCTCCTGATGGTAGATTAGTAGAAATTATTGAACTTCCTAATCATCCTTTTTTTATTGCTACTCAATTTCATCCAGAGTTTCAATCTCGACCTAGTACTCCACATCCTCTATTTCATAACTTTTTTCAAGCAGCTAATTCACAAAAAAAGTGTTATGATTTATCTGTAAATAATGCTGAAGCAACCCAAAACAACCTAGTTAATACAGCTTCTATTTCTTAATTCTGAAAATCTTACAGCGCCTTCCAGGTTTATGAAGTACAGTAACAGTAGCTTTTTAAATGTTTTTGAAGTATGGAATTAAGGTTTCATTCTTGTTAGCCCAATATACGATAGCAATCCTAAATAGGTTGTAACAATTTAAAAACTAGAAATAAACTCCAAAAGTTTTACCTATTAATCATTGCCTCCAAGCCGATTCTCAAAAAGTGGCAAAGTTTTTGACATGAATAACATAGAATTGCTATAGAATATAGTCTACCACACTATTGAAATAGGGTAAGATTAATTATTTGAGTTACTGTTAAGCACTATCAGATTTTATAATACTGATGGATGATATTTACTCTTGATCAAAATTTTAGTAGTGGTGCAACTGTTTGATTAAAGAAGAAATCTTTTTTATTAGATAGTGTTTGATAATATGTAGGGTAAATAGAATAATGCGGATCAGACTTTTAGGGTAACTTGCAGGACGTGGGTAAATGCAAGAAATCAAAGTTTTGAGGGGGGTCGTGTGGCCTACTGGATTAAAATAAATTATGAAAGAAACATATACTTGATCGATCTTGATAGTATTACTGCTTTTTCTTGTCAAGCAAATAAGCGGATAACTTTTTGGTTGCCAAATAGCAGTCAAGCAATTATATTAAATAAGCAAAATTGCGAATATGACTATCACTTGGTTCTAGAATATATAAAAAAAAAGATTAAAATAGGCTATCTAACTCATAATGAATCATGGGTAAAAATTATTTATGACCGCTATGAATGGCTCATAAATTTGAATTGTATTACTACATTTGTGTGGGAACCTAATGGTCGGATGACTTTTTGGCTACCAGATAGTACAAAAGATATTGTTATTAACCCCAATAGTAACCCAGAAGCTTATGAAAAAGTTTTGAAATTTATCAACCAAGTAACTGGGAATTCTTTACCTTAAGAAAATTTGATAGTAGATAAATAATCATCAATAGTGGATGTTAACTTTTCCTCATACCAAAGCTTTCATTTTTTGATTCAGATGTGCAACTACCATTAATAATAATTTAATAATAATTTTCATACTGCTATCTATTACCTATTCTCTTATTCCCAAGGAGATCAAATCATTGATCTGAAAATTTAGTCCAAGCCAATTTAGCAGCTCCAACAATACCAGCTTGATTACCTAATTTAGCAGTTAATAATTGTAAGTTTAAATAAGAACTAAAAAGAACTCGTCGCTCAATTTCTGCTTTAGTTATAGGCAAAAAAAGTTTTGCTGCAGCACTTATTCCACCACCAATAATCACTGCTTCTGGAGTTAAAATATAAATTAAACTTGCTAACCCTGCTCCTAAAAGTCGTCCATAATTTTGCCAAAATTCTAGGGCAAACTTATCTCCAGCTAAAGCTAAATTTGCTAATTCTAAAGGTTCTTTTCCTGTATCTCGACGAATGGCTTGAACAGAAACATATTGTTCCAAAGAACCATTATTACCACTGTTACATTTAGGTCCATTAGGGTTTAGAGTTATTAACCCTAACTCTCCGGCGGCACCTTGATGACCTACAAATAATTGGCTATTTAAAATAATTGCTCCTCCAACACCAGTACCCAGGGTCAGCATAATCATATTTTTAAACTGACTACCTGCTCCTAGCCAAGCTTCCCCTAAACCAGCACAGTTAGCATCATTGGCTATAACGACTGGTAAACCAGTCTTTTCTGTCAATAATTCGGCTATAGGAACCTCTTGCCAATCTGTTAAATTAATAGCTACCTTAGATATCTTACCTTGAGCATCAACAGGACCTGGTACTCCAATACCTATCCCTTGGATAGCTCCTAAGTTCTTTAGTTGAGGTTCTTTTGTTATAATAAATATTTTATCTTTTATTAAATCAATAACTGCTTTTGGAGTAGCAGGTTGAGGAGTTGGAACAGTCAAAGATTGATGACATACTCCATCTCTACTAAAACATCCCAGTTTAATGGAGTTAAACTAAGCCTGGTAAGTTACCTTATCCGACTCGTCTTCAGAACCGGACGTGAGACTTTCATCTCATCCTGGCTCCTCTCCTAAACGTCCCTTTTCATGGGTACACCCCTACCTTAAGTATCAACATATCGTCCAGCCATTAATCTTCAGGTAAATCCTGTAACTTTAGCCCATGGGTATGTCTTTTGATCTAAGGCAATTTTAGTATCGTGGCAATGTCGGTGTAACAGTTGTTTATTCTTGTATTTGTTCTCCCCACCTTTAGACCTTGGTATTATGTGGTCTACTTCTATTGGTCTAAAGGTTAACCCACAAGATGCGCATTTATTCTTTTGTCGCTTTAACAGCGTTGTGACTTCTTTTCTGAGACCTGGATATTTACCAATTCTGCTATTCCAATAAGTCCAATCACCGTCATAGGGTGATTTATTACCTTTGACTTTGATGTGCCGTATAATAGGCACGTCTGAGTGTTGGTTCAGTATATACTCACCATCATTGAGTACCCAATTTCTGGTTTCTTTTACGTTGAGGAAATACTTTTTCTTCACCCAGGTGGCTGACTTGTTTGGATGTCTTCTGCTTGCCCATCGACCTAATCTTTTCCATAAAAGGTTATCAATTTTGTTGAATACCTCTTTGCTGACTACGGTTGAGTAGTAATTGGTCCATTCCCTGATTACCGGGTTGAGTTTAGTTATTAGAGCTTTCACGGAGGCAGTTTTGTGAGAGTCAGATATTTGTGCCATCTTCCGGTAGTGAGTTTTGACACTCTTAGAGGAGGGTTTAATCAGGGTTTTAAATCCTTGCTTGGTTGTCTTTACCTTATGTTGCCTTATTGTGAATCCTAGGAAGTCAAATCCAGGTTGGTTTCCTTCATATTCTTCCAAAGTGTGGGCAATTTTGGTTTTTTCTGGTTTTAATTCTAATCCTACCTGGTTTAACCATTCTTGAATCACGGTTTTTGCTTGTAATACTACTTCAATCTCTTCATGGAGGATGACAAAGTGATCAGCATAACGTATTAGAGATAGGCTGTTTCGTTCATCTGTTTTTGCCATTGTTCCTCCACTGGGATATTTGAGAGGAAGTTTTGCGGCAAATTCGGTTAGCCTTTCTTCCATGCCGTGTAGGGCGATGTTTACTAGTTGGGGACGAATTACCCCTCCCTGTGGAATTACCCCTCCCTGTGGAATTACCCCTCCCTGTGGAATTACCTCTCCCTGTGGAATTACCTCTCCCTGTGGAATTACTCCTCCCTGTGGAGTGGCCCCTCCCTGTGGAATGAACCCTCCTTGTGGCGTACCCATCCCCAAGAGTGGTTGGTAGAATTGTTTATTGTTAAATATTCCAGACTTTAGCCATTGTTTGATTAATCCTCTGAAAGGAGATTGGCCTATTTTTCCTAGCAGTGCATCATGGTTAATTCTGTCAAAACATTTAGATATATCAGCATCTAGCAAATATTTGGGTTTAAGCTTAATGCTTTCAAAAATTGCCTCAATGGCATCATGTGCTGAGCGCCCTGGTCTAAAACCATAGCTATTAGGCTCAAAACATGCCTCCCATTCTGGTTCCATACCTAACTTCACCAGAGCTTGTAACGCGCAGTCGTACATCTTCGGAATGCCTAACGGGAGTTTTCCATCTTTCCCTGGTTTTGAGATCCAGACTCTACGGGTTGGACTTGCTTTGAGGCAACGTGATGCAAGTAGGTTCACCAAGTCAAATCGTTGCATTGGTGGTATATTTTTAATACCATCTACTCCAGTAGTTTTCTTTCCTTGGTTATCCTGCGTCACATGCCTAACAGCTAACAACCTTGGGTAATAACTTTTACTCAGAAGTCTTTGGTATTTACGCATTTTGCGGATTTCGCCACGGCTGGATGCTCTGTAAATTAACTTTTGCAACTTAAATACATTCTTCTCAACCCGTTTCCAGTCTATGTTCTTCCATTTAAGTTGAGGATCAACAGAAACTTGAGACGGTGTATCGTCTGTATCCCATGCCACCCTTAAAAAGGGCTTTGGATTACCCAATCTTCTTTTTAGTGTTTTAGCTTTATTCATTGCTAATAATTACCTTACATTACGTCTAACAGTGGGTACGTCTGCATAGATATGCTTCTTACCCAATCCTACTCTCTCTAAGACCTACGTCTAGAATGCGCAGATTAACCTTGAATGGCTTCCTAAGTATCTCGACCTATATTCTTAGGTGTCTTAGAGAGGTTTCCTCGTTCCCTTATGCCTTTGTTACGACTGATTTAGTGGGGTAAAATCTCCCGGAGGGTTCGTATTGGTTGTTGATAACCTCGGATCAATAAGGTTATCCAAAGACCCTCTGACTTTCGTCCTACATTCCATAGCTACCTTTGGAATGGTCTATAGTAACGAGAGTTTAATTACCTTCCTGTTCGTCCACTTGTCAGCCTTTGCTAGAAGTCTCACTTATATAGTAGTTAAAGCTTTGACCCCATTTAGACCAGCTTCGGGGATTGATGTTCAGTCGCTACCCCGTGGCCTATGCTTTCTACCCAACAACAAGGCGGTGGAATTTCACCACTAAGGACATAAGAGTTTTCCAATGGCCATATATTTAACCTCTTTTAAGATTAGCCATGGAAGGCAAGCTAAACTTGCTTTTTAGCAGTCTTGACTAGCCAACGAGTCGCACTGTTCCTCCTATATCAATACCTATAACTAGAGAGTTCATTTAATATCTTTCAATACTAGAATTAAATATAGGTTCAACCCGAATGGCAATTATAGCTGAAGGGCGAACCACCATATATTCTCCTTGAATAGTCTTAATTGGTACATTCACAAACTCTTGAGAGTCATGCTTTGGAACTACAACACCACTGTACCAGGCTTGAAAGTCTTTAAGACTAAGAAAACGTACTTCTTCACGAGCGCCACCTTCTAATAACAGGTGGATGGCAAATTCATCAGGATTTCTGGACATATCTCTTAAACTTACAAGTCAAAAGTTAAAAGTACCAATTTCGACTCCTATCAACAAAAATATAGGGTTTTTATTTGAGATGTGAAAATTGAGTGCCATCAAAAAGGGAATAGGCTTGGGGACAATGGACAACGCTACAGAAGGGAAAATAGCATTAACATAGTGGTAAAATTTAATGATATAGAGTATTCAATACAGGGCTTTGTCCTCTTAGAAACAACCTGAATATAGATTTACATATCATTTAAAAATACCTAAATATAGCAATCCTAAGTAGGTTGTAATCATTCAAAAACTAGAAATAAACTCCGAAAGTTTTACCAATTAAGCAATACTCCAAACCTATTTTCAATATGTGGCAAGATTTTTGACATGAATAAAATAGGATTGCTATATGACACACAAAAGGTCAAAATTCAAAAATAAAAAATATTAACTCCCCATCTTATTAAGTCATATCAATTAACCATGATATAGGAGAATTAAAAAATTAACAATTAATCATTGCCTCTTCTTTTTTCTCCTTAGTATTAAGAGTATTTAAAACAGATACTTTTGAATTTCCCAATATAAAACTGGTATGTATATACTAACACAGCCATTATACTAACCCTTAAAATACTTTGGGTTAAGTCTTAATTTTCAAACAAATACAAATAAATCTATGCCACGACGCCAAGATATACACAAAATCCTACTGGTTGGTTCTGGTCCTATTGTTATTGGCCAAGCCTGTGAATTTGATTATAGTGGAACTCAAGCTTGCAAAGCTCTTAGGGAAGAGGGTTTTGAAGTAGTGTTGGTAAATTCAAATCCTGCCACAATTATGACAGACCCAGAAATTGCCGAACGTACTTATATTGAACCTTTAACCCCGGAATTGCTAGAAAAAGTTATTGCTAAAGAAAGGCCGGATGCCCTATTGCCAACAATGGGTGGTCAGACAGCTTTAAATATAGCAGTTTCTCTAGCAAAAAATGGTACTTTAGCCAAATATAATGTTGAGTTAATTGGGGCCAAACTACCGGCGATTGAAATGGCCGAAGACCGTCAATTGTTTAAGGAAGCAATGGGCCGGATAGGTGTCCAGGTTTGTCCATCGGGTATTGCTAGTAATTGGGAAGAAGCTAAGGCGATCGCTAAAAAAATAGAAACATATCCTCTAATTATTCGTCCTGCTTTTACTTTAGGGGGAACAGGGGGAGGTATTGCCTATAACCAAGAAGAATATAAAATAATGGCACAAGCCGGTATAGATGCTAGCCCATTATCTCAAATTTTAGTGGAAAAATCTCTGATTGGTTGGAAGGAATACGAACTGGAAGTTATGCGAGATTTAGCGGATAATGTGGTGATTATTTGCTCAATTGAAAATATTGACCCGATGGGGATACATACGGGAGACTCTATTACTGTTGCTCCCGCTCAAACCTTGACGGACAAAGAATATCAACGACTGCGAGATGCTTCGATTAAAATTATTCGGGAAATAGGTGTGGAAACTGGGGGCTCAAATATTCAGTTTGCTGTTAACCCGGTGAGTGGGGATGTCATTGTGATTGAAATGAACCCACGGGTAAGTCGGTCTTCTGCTTTGGCGTCAAAAGCAACTGGTTTCCCTATAGCGAAAATGGCGGCGAAGTTAGCAGTTGGTTATACTTTGAATGAAATTCCGAATGATATTACGAAAAAAACGCCAGCTAGTTTTGAACCTACTATTGATTATGTAGTTACGAAAATTCCTAGGTTTGCGTTTGAGAAATTTCCTGGTTCCCAAGCAGTGCTGACTACTCAAATGAAGTCTGTTGGGGAGGCAATGGCAATAGGTCGCACATTTCAGGAGTCGTTCCAGAAAGCTTTACGATCTTTGGAAACAGGTAGAGCTGGTTTTGGTGGCGATCGCTGGGAAAAAGTACCCAGTCTAGAACAAGTAAGGGCGGGGTTACGGACGCCTAACCCAGAAAGATTATTTACGGTTCGCTGTGCTTTATTACTGGGAATGACTCTAGAAGAAATTTATGAGTTGACTGGGATAGATATTTGGTTTCTGGATAAAATGTGGGAGTTGATAGATACAGAAAAGTTGATTAAGCGCACTCCGCTCAAGGAATTAACAAAAGACGAGATGTGGCATATTAAACGACAGGGTTTTAGCGATCGCCAAATTGCTTATTGCAGTAAGACTAACGAAGATGAAGTCAGAAGCTATCGTTTGAGTTTGGGAATTAAACCTGTTTACAAAACGGTGGATACTTGTGCTGCAGAATTTGAAGCTCTAACACCTTACTATTATTCTACTTATGAAGAAGAGTCAGAAATTTTACCATCGGAAAAACGGAAAGTCATGATTCTGGGAGGGGGACCTAACCGTATTGGTCAGGGAATAGAGTTTGACTATTGTTGCTGTCATGCTAGTTATGCTTTGGGAGACGATGGCTTTGAAACAATAATGGTGAACTCTAACCCGGAAACTGTCTCCACTGACTATGATACTAGCGATCGTCTTTATTTTGAACCTTTGACTAAAGAAGATGTACTGAATATTATTGAAGCGGAAAACCCGGAAGGAATTATTGTTCAGTTTGGCGGACAAACACCTCTAAAATTAGCGGTTCCCCTACAAAAATATTTAGAGCAAGCAGAGACTCAAACAAAAATATGGGGTACTTCGCCAGACTCCATTGATCGTGCTGAAGACCGGGAACGGTTTGAGAAGATTTTACGAGATTTAGATATTCGTCAAGCAGCAAATGGTCTGGCTCGTAGTTTTGAGGATGCGTTGGAAGTGGCACAGAAAATTGGTTATCCAGTGGTGGTGAGACCTTCTTATGTTTTGGGAGGTAGGGCAATGGAAATTGTCTATTCTGACCAAGAGTTGGAACGTTATATGATGTTTGCGGTACAGGTGGAACCAGAGCATCCAATTTTAATTGACAAATTTTTGGAAAATGCTATTGAGGTAGATGTGGATGCTATTGCTGATGCTACTGGTCAGGTAGTGATCGGTGGTATTATGGAACATATTGAGGAGGCAGGTATTCACTCTGGTGACTCTGCTTGTTCTATTCCTTATCAAACTTTAGCTCCTGCTGCGGTGGAAACAATTCGTCAATGGACTGTGGCTCTGGCAAAGGCGTTGAATGTTATTGGGTTAATGAATATTCAGTTTGCTGTGCAGGGGGAAACGGTATATATTTTGGAGGCAAACCCCCGTGCGTCGCGAACGGTACCTTTTGTGTCTAAGGCAATAGGAATACCTTTGGCAAAAATGGCGTCTCTGGTGATGTCTGGGAAAAAGTTGGAGGAATTAGGTTTTGTAGAGGAACAGGTACCTGATCATGTTTCTGTGAAAGAGGCAGTGTTACCATTTACTAAGTTTCCTGGTACAGATACAATATTAGGACCGGAAATGCGCTCGACTGGTGAGGCGATGGGTATTGATATTGATTTTGGTAAAGCTTTTGCTAAGGCACAGTTATCCGCGGGGCAAAAGTTGCCTTTAGAGGGAACAGTGTTTGTATCAATGAGCGATCGCTATAAGGAAGCAGTTGTATCAGTGATTAAAGATTTAGTTGATTTGGGTTTGCAAGTGGTGGCGACTGAAGGAACTCGGAAGGTGTTGTGTTCCCATGGTTTAGATGTGAGTTTAATATTGAAGTTGCATGAGGGGAGACCTAATGTTTTGGATGGAATTAAGAATGGAAAAATTCAGTTGATTATTATAACTCCTTCTGGGGACGAGGACCGTGCAGATGGGATTAACATTCGGCGGAGTGCGTTGGATTATAAAATACCGTTAATTACTACTATTGCGGGGGCGAAGGCAACGGCGGCGGCGATCGGAGCGTTGAAGTCTGGAACTTTGGAGGTGAAGGCGATACAGAGTTATTATTAGAGAGTATTCAAAGAAAGGTAGAGGGCAGAATAGATCAATCCTGACGCAGAAGCTACGAACCTTCTGGCGGCTAAAGGGAGCAGAGGCTTCAATTCTTTGCTGCATTCGAGTTCAGTGGCTACTGTTGAGGAGGGGTTAGGGTCCCCTCCTGAAGGTTGATTTTTGCTTTCTGCTTTCGTGTTTCTTGCTTTCTCAAGGGGACTTGACCGGTTTTTGCACTACGACCTTTTATGAATACTATTTATGCTTTCGATTTTGTAGCATGACTGGACGTAATACCCACAGTAAAAAGGCAACTGCTAAAATAATGCCGGTGGGACTATTTCCATTTTTTAATAATGATTTTGGATCAATGGGTAAAATGTTTGTATTAGGTTGACTGGCGCAAAGTACATTTTGTTTGGAAAACATTTTTTTCTCCTTTTGTGTTGATATTTCTATTTTGTTATGAGATTTGGCAAGTTAAAGCAGAGTAATAGCTCACTGTTTTTAATTGGAATAGCTCAGTGTTTCTCATTGGAAAAAAAGTGAGCTATAATTGAGTCGAAAAACGGTTATTTTGGAGATATAATATGGCGGTTACTCTCAGAGCTTCTAAAGAGGGGTTGCAAAAGATTGATGCAGCTAGAAGAAAGAAAGGTTGGACAAAATCAGAGGATGCTTGGTGGGGACTAGCCCTAACTTCAAAAGCAACTTTAAGACGTTTTTGGCGCAGTCTTCCTATTCAACGAGATCCTTTTATTGCTATTTGTGAGAATGTTGGGGTTAACTGGGAAGAAATAGTGGACCATACTCCTCTCTCACCTGACAGTTCTACTGTTAAATTTTTTTCTTATGATTATATTTGGGTGGGTAGAGAGGACCTGATAGCTGAACTTTCGACAAAAGTTAAAGAGTCTTGCCGCTTACTTATTCTTGTTGGTCTTAGTGGTATTGGCAAAACTGCTTTGGCTGAAAAATTAGCACTGGAACTACAGGAAGAATTTTTGCAGGGAGACTGGAGCAAGTTTCACCAGGAAAATTTGGAAAATAATGAAGTTGGAGATTTTCGTAGTGTTGCTTTTCGCTGGTTGAAAAAATGGGGTGAGTCTCTGACTTCTGATGATTATAAGGATGTGGAAAGGTTACTCCGGAGATTGGTTGAACGTTTGCGAGAACATCGGTATTTGATAATTATTGATTCTCTGGAAAATATTTTGGTGGGAAATGAGGATCAGGGATGGAATAACTTTGAGGATGAGTTGTGGGTGAGATTTTGGGAATTGTTTTTGGCTTCTCCAGAATGTCAAAGTCGGATTATTTTGACTTCCCAAGATTTCCCTGAGCAAATTCCTGAACGTTATCAGAATTTCTGGGAGTATAAAGTTTTGACTGGTTTGAGGGAGTCGGAGCAGTTGCAGTTATTTGGGAAAACTGGGTTGGAGGTTGAGGAAAATTCTGTGAATTTACCTTATCTACAAAGTATTGGTAATGCTTATGAGGGTCATCCTTTGGCGTTGCGGG
>JAKQYF010000057.1 GCA_023356535.1 Trichodesmium sp. MAG_R03
GGGTACTATACCAGCTCGTCATGCAAGTTTGGCTTTAGAAACTTATGTTCAGGTTACTTCTCCTATTCGGCGTTATAGTGATTTATTGGCCCACTTTCAGATTAAGGCTCATTTGCGGGGAGATCCGTTACCTTTTACTCTAGAACAGATGCAAGAAATGGTGATGAGTTTAGTTCCGGCGGTGAAGGAAGCTTCTAGTGTAGAAAGGTTTACTAACCGTTATTGGGGTTTGGAATATTTACGGCGTAATTCTGGTGAAGTTTGGCAGGCATTGGTAATTCGGTGGTTGAAAGAAGAAATTAATTTAGGGTTGGTTTTGTTGGAGGAGTTGGGGTTAGAGTTGGCGATGCGGTTTGGTAGATCGGTGGAAGTGGGCGATCGCCTAGAAGTGAAGGTTACTCATGCTGACCCTCGTAGGGATGAGATTGTATTTCAAGAAATAATTACAACTGTAGCAGAAACAGCTAGTAATTAAGCAAGTCAAAAGTCAAAAGTCAATATTTAACTATATTTGGTTTCATCCTACATTCCGCAGGTCAAAATTTCGTGATCTTCAACTTTATAATCATTTGGGACATGGATATTTTGTATTAAAAAAGGGGGCCCGGTTAATTCAAACCAAGGATTAGGGAATTCGTAGATGATAGGAAGGATACTGAAGTAAGTCATACAAAGGTTCCTTTCTTTTACAGTAGAATCAACAATATTATCGTGATGTATTGATAAAATTTACTCCAAAAGTTATAGAAACAGAACTAGAAGAGGAAGCATATTTGGCAGTACTAGAAGAACTGACTTTTGCTAAAAATCTCACCCAGGAGGAAAAAGTCAAGGGATAATTATTTTTACCACTTCCTTTGTAATTCCCATTTTTGCTGACTCCTGACTGCCTATTCCCTATTTACTACTCCCTATTCCCTCCCTGAAAAGACTTTTTCAGCAAACCCTAATTAGGGTTTACTAAATTCTCTATTCCCTTAGCTTTAAAGCATTCATAGCTGCCTTAATTACATGAAAAAAACGAGGTTCAGAAACATCAACTTCTTTGGCATCATTGCGGCTTTTTCCCAACAAACCAATTCTTTTTCCCTGTTGAATTGCTAAGACTTCGCCACGAGAATTTCTAATTCTTAATTCCTGTAAATCTCCGATTTGATAAATACTGCAAGCGTAGTGGCGATCACTGTAATAAAATTCTGTTATTTGAGGTGAGTTTGATGAGTTTTGGTCACCAGAAACTTTTTGAGGTAAACGTATGCCGACTAATTCTAATTCAATAGAAGTTTCACCATTAAAAGTATTTTTGCGCAATTTGTAAGCAATATCAACTAATTGAGGTAGACGAAAATAATCTCCCCAACGCCAAGCGATCGCCTTGATTATTTCTGATTTAATTAAAATTAATTTTATATGCCCTGCACCAACAATTTTCTGTTCCGCAACTCGGACGTTAGAAGTCCAAAAAATCGGAGATTTATTTTCAATTCCGCAGGGATGAAGTAAATCTATTTGATGATCAAGGTCAAAATTTAGTTCCTTAAATTCGGCTTCAGCATCAATAGTAATTAAAGGTTTTAAGTGATGAATTTCTAAACATTGATGAGCAAACTCACTCAAACGAGAGCGAAATTTATCTAAATTTTCCCCAGGCAAAGAAAACCCCCCTGCTGCTTTATGACCACCATATTTTCCTAATAAGTCGTCACAAAATTGTAACCCTTCAAAAACATGAAATTCAGGAATACCACGAGCGGAACCTCGAATTGTAGAGGTTGTAGAAGATGAAGATAACATCATCCCTAGAGGCGTTGCCAAATTTGCATCTGCATCTGGCTCTTGCTCCTCCTCATAACTGCCAATAAAAACAGGCACCCCATAACGTTCCACCAACCGGGAAGCCACAATACCAATAACCCCATGATGCCATCCTGGTTGCACAACTACTAACACCCTTTCCTGCTCAAAATTTATCTGACTCTCCTTGCACCAAGCGATCGCCTGCTGTTCAATTTCTGCACATAACTCCTGCCGTGTTTGATTAATTTCTTGACACTGTTTCGCCCTTGTTGCCGCCACTTCCTTGTCATCCGTCGTTAAAAGTTCGATAACAATTTGTGGATCAGCAATACGCCCCACTGCATTAATACGAGGACCGAGGCGAAACCCGATGTCATCTGGTTTCAGAGATTTTTGATTCTTAGTTTCTTTCAAATTTCCCTGCTCTTGTGTTTTGAGATCAGATATTTGAATTAATGCTCGTACTCCCGCCAACTGAGAATGGGGTAAAAGTTGCAACCCTCGTTTCACCCAGCGACGGTTAACCCCAGTTAAGGGTGCCAAGTCAGCAATAGTACCTAGGGTAAATAATTCTAAGAGTAGGTTGGTTAAACCTGAAAGTTTCTCCAGACGTTTTGCCAGAGATACTGCCAAAATGTAAGCAACTCCTACACCTGCCACACCTCGATAAGGAGAAGTTTCGGAGATGAGTTTGGGGTTAAGGATAGCGTTAGCAGGTGGTAGGTTAGGTGGAATGTCGTGGTGGTCGGTAATAATAACATTTAAACCAAGTTCCCGCGCTCTGGCAATAGGTTGATAGGCAGAGATACCATTGTCTACAGTAAGAATGAGACTGACTTCTTCTTGATAAAATTCTTCGATAATGCGTTCGTTGATACCATAACCTTCCTGCATTCTACTAGGGATAGCGTAGTCAACTTTTGCTCCCAAGTGTTTAAAGCTACGCAATAATAAAGCAGTGCTAGTCATGCCATCTGCATCATAGTCACCACAAATAGCAATTTTTTTCTTTTGGGAAATTGTGGTTTGTAATAAGTTAAGAGCGATCTCTAAGTCGGGAAATTCTTGTATTGGAGAGGGTAGTTTTATTGACTCAGGGTTTAAAAATGCTTGTGCTTCTTCAATGGTAGAAATATCGCGGTTAATGAGACTCTGAGCTATTAAAGGTGATATTTGTAGGGTTTTAGCCAATTTTTTAGCAGTTTCTGATTGTTCTGGATGTATCAACCACCTTTGGTTAGGTAATTTTTGTTGTTTTAGTTGGGAGTGAGATTGATTTTCCATGATTAATTTATTACTTAAATTATTAATAACTTAAGTATAGCGCTACGCAAAAGTAAAAAGTCAACCTCCCCTTATTCCCCCAGAGCGTTTTCATTATCTTAAAAGACAGATAGGGAGATAGGGAAACTTCAGGGAAAAATCGGTTAAAAATTAGGCCAAAACCATTAACAGTAGTCTTTTCACCTATTTCAACCTTTTTCTTGATATATTGGGTCAGGGTTGACAAATTAACTCTTAGTTCATTGGTTATAACCTATAGAAAACGGGCAATTCAATCACAAATTCTGTGCCATTATTAACTAAAGAATTACAGTAAAAATTCCCACTATGTTTTTCAACAATTATTTGATAACTCAGGGATAATCCCAAACCTGTACCTTTTCCTATAGGTTTTGTTGTATAAAAGGGTTCAAATATTCTATGTTTGACTTCTTCTGGTATTCCTAGTCCGTTATCAATAATACGGATAGATATATAGTCTTTGTTGATAGCTTCTGTCTTAATTATTATCTGGGGTTTCATAGAACAAGATTTCAGCTTAGATTTTTCCCATGACATTTCTAAAGCATCAATACCATTAGCCAAAATATTCATAAAAACTTGATTAACTTGACTAGCTAAACACTCGACTAATGGCAGATCACCATATTCTTTAATTATTTCAATTTGTGGATATCCTGCCTTAGGTTTAAGGCGATTTTGCAAAATTAGTAGGGTACTATCTATACCTTCGTGAATATTAACTTGTTTTTGACTAGATTGATCATGGCGAGAAAAGTTGCGCAAGGATAAAACTATTTCTTGAATTCTTCTCGTACCTTCTTCCATAGAATCAAGCAAACTAGGAAAATCTTCTCTTATAAAATCTAGATCTATTATTATTTCTATATCTAGAATTTCAGGTACCGGATCTGGATAATTTTTCTGATAACAGTTGAGCAAATCTAATAAATTTTTTGTGTAGCTTCTAGCAGGTTTAATGTTGCCAGAGATAAAGTTAATAGGGTTGTTAATTTCATGAGCAACCCCTGCAACTAACTGACCTAAGCCTACCATTTTTTCATTCTGAATTAATTGAGCTTGAGTTTGTTTTAACTTATGCAGTGTTTGTTCTAGGTCTGTATTTTTTTCTTTTAATTCTTGGGTTCTTTCATCAACTTTGACTTCAAGAATACGATTGTAATTAGATAGTTCCTGATATGAACTTTCTAACTGTTGAATCATTTCATTAAAGGTGTTGGCCAGGAAACCAATTTCGTCTTTAGTTAATACTGGCACTTTTTGAGTTAGATCGCCTTTACTTACTAACTTAGCTGTATGAGCGATCGCTAAAATTGGTCGCACAATTTGACGACCTAATAATAACATAGCTATTGCTGTAACTAAAGCTAATGTTAAACCAATTGCTAAAATTGAACTCGCAAGATGACGAGCAGATGCAAATGCTTCTGTTTGATCTATTTCTGCTAATAATGCTAGATCTTGATATTCTAGCCAACGATAAACACCAATGACTGGCACATTCTTGTAATTTTGATACAACCCTTCGCCATTCTTGCGATTAATAGCATCATTAATACCTTTGCTACTAATACCATCGGGAAATTCCTCTGAACCAAATTTTTTGGCTGAAACAAATACATTGATCCTTGAAAAGCTATTACCAATATTACCTACTAAATAGATTCTGGCTGTTTTTCCTAACCCTGCTTGCTCTCTAATAATAGAATCAATTCTTTCTATGTTAAGATGGCTAGCTAACATTCCTAATGGTTTACCATTTTTATTGAGAATAGGAATAGCAAAGCTAATCATGGGTTGATCTGTTTCAGCATTGCGGTAAAGGTTTGATATTAAGTTATATTTGGGAGCTTTTGTGACTTCACTATATTGGGTTAGCGCTTGATATTTGCCTACTTTATCAGGATTACTGGAAACTAAAATTCTACTACTGTTGCTTAAAATAAAAATTTCTTGCAAGTTGTTCATATTCTTGACAAAAGATTTTAAAGAAGTAGATAGTAAAGTTTTAGCTGATTCATATTCTGGTGTAGATTTTTTGCTTGTTAATAAGATTTTTGCTTCCTTATTAATTTCTGGTAACTCGGTGATCGCCAATAGATTTCTACGTTGATCTAATATCCAATTATTAAGTTCATTTTCTTTAAGTTTTATAGCAAAATTCAGGCTATCAAATACTGATTCTTTTAAAGATACCCGTGCTTGACTAAAAGTCGTATATCCGACAATTAATATTGTTATTAACGACAAAATTAAAAAAGAGCCTACGATTTTGATTAGGAGGCTTTTTTTCCAAAAATACATGATTTAATAACCTAATTTTTAATTGTGCTACATTATCTTTCAATCTGAGTTTTTGACTGAGCAAATATTTCTTTAATTCGGTTAATAGCTTGGTCTGTAGCTGCAGTTGGTGATAAGCTTTTAGTTAAAACTTTTTCCATTGCTTTTCCCCAAATATTTTCTGAATCTATCTGAGAATAAGCAGGGTTGATCGAATTGTTAAGTAAACGAGTCTGATATTTAGTAAATTGTTGGGATGCAACAGAAATATGGGGGTCTTTTGTATTACTCCAAAAAGAGTCTTTCCAGAGTTTAGGCATAAGTGGAAAATAACGACCTTTTGCACCTTTAATATAAGAACCTAAATTGTCTGGTTTTATTAAGTATGATAGAAAATTTTTCGCCAATTTAGGGCTAGGAGAAGATGTAAAAATTACAGGTTGTTTCACAGAGACTAAATATGTTGGAGCAGTTCCATTAGGATTATTGGGAAACTCTATAGTTCTCATTTTATTCAAATAAATTTCTTCATCTTCTTGTTGAGAACCTGGAATCGACATACTTGGATTAATTGTCATTAAAGTATTGCGATTAAGGAAACTAGTATTATTATCAGAATTGCTCCATTTAACTGCTTTAGGTGGCACATACCCATTTTTATAAAAGCTGGTATACCAGTCTAAAATATCAATAATTTTTTGCCTAACTACTGGTTTATCTACTTGTAATTTGCCCTGTTGATCTACTATTTGTACATTGTTAGCCTCCAAGATTTGTTTAAATATAATATAAGTATCTGTACTATTAATAGACATAGGCAAACCCAAGGCATAAATATTATTTTGGCCTTGTTGACGCAAAACTTTTTGTGCCTTTTGCCAAAACTGCCAAAACTCATCCCACTTTTCCGGTATTTCTTCACCCAAACCTGCATCACGAATTAAATCAAACCAGTAGTGAATATGGATACTTTGCTGCATTACTGGTACAGTATAATTAGAAGATTTTAACTCAACTTTATTGTACAAATAAGCAGATTTCAGCGCAGTATTATCATAGGATTTTTTTATAGGTTTAATTACATCTGAAACATCTACTAATTTTCCTTCCCTTGCCCATTGGGGAATTAAAGTAAAATCTGCTCTTTCAGAAAAGAGAATATCAGGTGTTTTACCTACTTCTAAGCCATCAATAGCTGCTTGTAAAATATCATCCTCACTGAAAAACAAAAGTTCAACTTTGTTGTCTGTTTTTTCTTCCCACTCAGCAACTACTTTTTTCAGAGCTTCTTCTTGCTCCGGATAGTATCCTCGATTCCACCAAATTGTTAATACTTTTTCTGATTGAGATTTTGGGGGAGGATTTTGATCAGGATTTCCCCTACAAGTCACTAATATTAAACCGAGTATAAATAATCCTATTAAGCTGAATACTTTATGTCTTGTAATCATATTTTTTTTCTCAAATATTTTAGTTAGAGTTTGAATTTTAAAATTTAGCATTTTGATTTAATAGTTGGCTAACTATTGAGCAAATATTTTTTATATTGTAAGATAAGTAGGTTCTTTTATTTGAACCATAAAGTTATGTTTGTTAATACTTCTCCTAGAACTAATAGTGGTGTCAACCAGTCACCTAATTTAACATATAGAGTTTGGGTATTTCGCCGATAAATCCTAGTTGTGTAGGTTTCATAAGTATTAATTCCTGATAGCCAAATTGTTCTACCGTGGGGGTCTACAACTCCAGAATAACCTGTATTTGTTGCTCGTACTGCCCATCTATCATTTTCTATAGCTCGCATTACATCTTGAGCGTGGTGTTGAGCCGGCATTGCGGAACTATAATGAGCATTATTAGCGGCAGTTAAAATAAATTCTCCTCCTGCTAATGTTTGTCTCTGAAATACTTCGGAAAAGGCTGAATCATAACAAATTCCAACTATGGCTTTTCCAAAGGGTGTGTCAAATATTTGATCTATTTTTCCTGGTACTAAATGAGCATCTAAAGGTGAGAGTTTATCTATTAGTTTGCCTAACATTTTATTAAAAGGAATATATTCTCCTAGAGGTACTAATTTTATTTTGTCGTAACGGCTAAATATTTCTCCTGTGCTATCAATAGTAAATAAGCTATTTGTCAAATTATTCTCTTGTTTACCATAGCCTCCTACCCAAACTACTACTTCATTATCTAAAATTGCTTGAAAAAAAGCAAGGAATCGACGATTATTTTGACTCGTCCAGACAAAAGGCAAAGCTGTTTCAGGAGTTAATACAGCATCAACATTTTCCTCTGCTAGTTTTTTATATCCTTGAGTATAACCTTCTAAGGCATTAGACCAACCTCTGGAATTAAGTTTAATTTCATTAGAAATATTTCCTTGAATAATTCCCACTTTTAAAGCTGCTTTTGATTCTGGATGTAAAGGAGTATTATATAGACTAAACCCTATGATATGAAAAAATATTAAAGTTATTATTGGCAGAAGGAAAAAGTAAGAGGTAAAAAGCGATACTAAATTCTGTTTATTATTATAGGTTATCCTATTTTGCAAATAATCGGATTGGGAAATTGAGAGGTAGGGGGGTTCGGAGATAGTGAGAGAAGATTTTGAAGAAGTATCTTTTGATAACCATATTTGATATAAGAAGGGAAACTTAATCAATAAGCTTAGTTGCCCTAAATTATTTTGTTTTTGAAAAAATATAATTTGTTGAACATTTTCTGGATTTTGCTGTAATTTTGCTTTAACAAAAGCTTCCCCAAATAAAGCATTTACTGTAACAATAGCTGCTGTAATTGTCATTGGCCCTGATAATTGGCCAAGATGTAAAATTACTAAATTGTGGTTGCTCTGAGTAAAAGCTAGAGAGGTCCACCAAAGATTTCCTAAACTCCAGATTTTCTCTAAACAACACCATAAAGTTATGCCTAATAAAACTCTAGTAAATGAGGATCTTTTTTCTAAGAAAGATATAGGGATTAACAATCCAAATAAATAGGCCCAAATAGCAACTAAAATTGCTCCCCAAAGGGTGATAAAAATCCAACAAAATAGAGCGATCGCCAGACTAGCTAACCAAGGAACTCCTAACCAAGTCATAGGATGAATTCCGGTGATCCAAAACAAGGCTAAACCGTGATAACCTACTCCCCAAGCTAAACCTAATAAAAATTTATTAACGGATTTGTACTCTTGAATTACTAATACCCAGAGAGGAGCTAAAGCTATCCATCCAAGAAACCATAAACCAATAGGTGATGTGGCCATTCCCATTAAAATGCCACTAATCAATGTTATAAACAAGTAGGTAAACATAAATAAAAAAGCTGGGAGTAGGTAGGGAATTTACATGCAATATCTATAGCTCATAGTACACATACAGGGTTTTCCGTTGCTATAAGGTACACCTAAGCAGGCAAGATGCCCGCACTATATGATTTTCACCATTTACCCTGTAAATCATTTGCTCCTTATCTGCTGTAAGAATAATTAACGCGCTACTAGCTAAATAATCATCAAAAAAAAAGGTTATTTCGCCTATCTAAATTATATCATGTCCGGTTGAATAGGTATAAATACATTAGGCAGAAGTAGGGGTGAACGGCCGTTTTGCTTACTCATACTTCGTTAACGCTGCGCGACATGAAAAGCGCGAGGGTAACGGACCAAGGCTCTATATATACTACCTTTGCGTAAGTCCTGATTAAACAATCTTTCTGAATTTTTCCTTCTTTTAATATTTACATTGTTTGCCTGATTTCCAAGTTTTGATTAACTGAGAAATAGTTGTTGCTAACTCGAAGTTTAATGGTGTTAATCCACCTATATCTCGGGTTGTCAAATTTATGGTAACTTGATTGTAGGAAATAGCAATATCTGGATGATGATTCCCTATTTCTGCTGGTATGATCAAACAATTGATAAAATTTATAGCTTCAACAAAGTTTTTAAATTGATGGGTGTAGGATAATTTATCATCCTTTATTTGCCAATTTTGTAAGTCTTGTCAGCGTTGATAAATTTCTATATCACTTAATATTTTTTTCTGATAAATATTAGTTTCTTTTACTAAAAATAAGTCAGAATCAAATTCCATAAATCAAGATCATATTTTGAAAAGTTATCATTTAAGTGATTAGTTCATACTACATCCTACTAAAGTAGAATGCTTGAAATCGTGAATTGTCTTTTTTGATCCTCTTTAGAGAGCGAGACCTAATTTTTTTTGTTAAGCTAGCATTTCTACTTTAACATAAGGTAAGCATTCAGGCATTAAAAAGCCTTTACAGTTTTCCAGAAAAATTAATTATAATTTAATGATATTATAATTGGGATTTTTTTAGGAATTCATTTTACATTTTGTTATAAATGTTTCTGTCAATGAGTACACTAAATATATTATAGCAATCCTACGCGTGTTCGTGGCAAAAATTCTACTGCTTTTTATGGAACAGGAAACAGAGAACAAAGAATAGGTAAGACTTTCAAAAGTTTTATTTACTTTTTGATTTGTTGCAACCTATTTAGGATTGCTATATACTTGGATAAGTTTTGATGCTGCAACTATTTTTTCTCCGAGATCTTTTGAATATGCTTTCATAACTATATCATTAAATTCTTCTTTCTAAGTGTAACTCATAATTTTGAGAACAATTGTAATAGCTGATGCCTTAATACTTACATTACAAGAGATGTGTCTTGGCACTAAAGCCCAACTACAAACAAATATTTATTCTTCCATATCTGCTTCTATTTGCATTATTTCTTCAGTTTCCGTTGCCGGAACTAAAGCAACTTCTGCTATAGCATCTGCATCATCCAGTCTTTGTACCCTGACACCTGTAGCACTACGAGATTGAATAGAAATAGCATCTATTGCTTGACGAATAATAATTCCCTTTGCCGTAATTATCATTAATTCTTCCGCCTCGTTTACTACTCGCAAAGCAGCTACTTGGTCTTGTTTCTTTTTCTTCTGTTTAAATTTAGTAGCAATGCGACCTTTACCACCTCGGTTTTGTAGAGTAAATTGAGAAACTGGTACTCGTTTTCCATAACCATTTGTAGTAATTACTAATACCAAAGCTCCCATATTTTTAGTGTCAGTCATTTCATCAATTTCTACCTCTTCTATTTCATCAGTTTCTATTTCTAACTCTTCTTCTTCTAGTTCTAAATTGTTTTCATCTATATCAGCAATTTTTGCTACTATTGAACTGGGTAAAATATCCATACTAATCAACTCATCTCCTTTAATAAGTTTCATAGATTTTACTCCTCTAGTATTTCGACCTAAAGGGCGCAATTGTTTATCATCGGTTCTAAAATGAATTGCCATCCCATAACTAGATCCAATAATTACACTATCGTCAACTTTAGCTCTCCTTACCCATCTTAAACTATCACCTTCTGCAAGAGAAATAGCAATTAATCCATTAGAACGAATATTAGAAAATGCAGATAAAGCTGTTTTTTTGATATATCCACCTTTAGTCAGCATAACTAAATATTCGTCATCAGTAAATTCGGAAACAGGCACAATAGAAGTGACTTTTTCCTCTCTAGAAATTGGTAACATTTGCACGATTGGTACTCCCCGCGCGACGCGAGATCCAATAGGAATTTGATAAGCATTTAGACAGTAAACAACACCTCTTTGACTAAAAAATAAAATACTGTCATGGTCATAACAACTGAGAAAATGTTCGACTACATCATCTTCTTTCATTTTAGTGCCAGCTTTACCGCGAGTTGCTCGACTTTGAGCTTCAAAAGAATTCACTGGCATCCGTTTAATATAGCCTTGTTCTGTTAATAAAATAATTGCTTTTTCATTGGCAATTAAGTCTGTATCATCTAGCTCTCCTTCTGCTAGTTCAATCACAGTTCGTCTGGGTGTTGCATGACGTTTTTTTATTTCTATAGCTTCAGTTTCGATGATTTCTAGAATGCGTTCCCGTTTAGCTAAAATATCTTGCAAATCAGCAATTTTTAGTAGTAATTCTTCATGTTCTTTGTAAATTTTATTTGCTTCTAATGCAGTTAATCTTCTTAACTGCATTTGTAAAATTGCATCAGATTGAATTCCAGACAAACCATAATTTTCCATTAATTCTTGTTTAGCAGTAGGGGTGTCAGCAGCATGACGAATTAATTGAATAATTTCATCTAGGTTATCTAAAGCAATTAGTAACCCCTGCAATAAATGATCTCTTTCTTCAGCTTTTCGCAGCTCATATTCTGTTCTTCTGGTGATAGTTTCTACCCGAAATTCTAGGAAAACTTCCAGGTATTTTTTCAGGGTTAATAGCTGGGGTTCGGAATTTACCAGCGCTAAAATATTGGCTCCAAAATTTGCTTGTATGGGAGTTTGTTTGTAGAGATTATTCAGTACAACTCTAGGATAAGCATCTCGTTTAAGTTCAATAACGATGCGCATTCCGGTCCGATCGCTCTCGTCTCGGATATCAGAAATACCCTCAATTTTTTTGTCATTAACCAGTTCAGCAATTTTTTCAATTAATGCTGCTTTGTTGGTTTGGTATGGTAACTCGGTGACAATAATAGCTTCTTTGTCAGGGCGACCTCGTTGTTCGATGGTTTCTATTGTAGCAACACCACGCATAGTGATGGAACCGCGACCAATGGTGTAAGCATCCCTAATACCAGATTTACCTAAGATTTGAGCCCCTGTAGGAAAATCAGGACCGGGAATATACTGCATTAATTCATTTTCAGTTATTTCTAAGTTGTGAATTAGTGCTACCAAACCATCAATTAATTCTCCCAAATTATGGGGAGGAATATTAGTTGCCATCCCCACTGCAATTCCAGAGGAACCGTTAAGAAGTAGTTGGGGAATACGAGCAGGGAGTACCAACGGTTCTTGCTGAGAACCATCAAAATTATCGGCAAAATCTACTGTTTCTAAATCAATATCTCGCAACATAGCATCACAAGTTAGCAGTTGCAGACGACATTCTGTGTAACGCATAGCAGCGGGAGGGTCATTGTCTACAGAACCAAAGTTACCATGACCTTGAATTAGTGGCGATCGCATTGAAAAATCTTGAGCCATTCGCACCAAAGCATCGTACACTGCTGTATCGCCATGGGGATGGTATTTACCCAGTACTTCTCCCACTACACGAGCGCATTTCCGAAAAGGGCGGTCTGGACTTAAGCCTAGTTCCTGCATAGCATAAAGTATGCGACGATGTACGGGTTTGAGACCATCTTTAGCATCTGGCAACGCCCGGCCTACTATTACGCTCATAGCGTATTCTAGGTATGATTGGGACATTTCATTGCGCAAATCTGTTGGTACAATTCGTGACTCAGAAGTAGTCATATAATGAAAAACTCCATTAAATTTATAATTAACTATAACTAGGAATAAACCAAAAAAAATTGGAAAATTAGACTTTTTATTTTTATAATTATAGCACGTTTTATCTGCATCTTTATGCTCAGAAATATCTCCATCAGGACTTACGTAAATTCACCTTAAAACCCCATATGTAGGGGCGAATGGCATTCGCCCTCACCCTCGTGTAGTGCCCGTGCGTAAGTCCTGTCCATATTTTCAAGTCGATATTAAACAGGATTTACCCAAAATGTCAAGTTATACACTATCTGTAGGGAAAACGGTCTTTTACTTCTACTATATATGGTTGTTATGTGTGATTCCTGATAAATTCAAACAAAACATTGGTATGATTACAATAACAATAAGACTTATGCACCCAAATAAGAAACTGGGTTTATTGCCTTTATTATTATTTTTCACGAAATTTCCCCGATAAAACTGGTTTCTGGGTAAGTCCGATCAAGGTTTCGTCCAATGGGGCAATCTCTAATATCTAAAATTAAGTTATGGTTTCTGTTATCTACTCCGATGAATTTCTCGAGCATAAAACTGGTATGTTACACCCAGAGCGACCAGAACGTTTAACTGCAATTGTGAAAGCTCTTAACGCTTTTCCTGATAATGGCCAACTGCAATGGTACTCACCTACCTCAGTGCAAGAGCACTATTTATCATTGATGACACTGCTAGAAAAAGTTCATTCTCGTAGTCATATTGAAACAGTAGCAGCAATAGCTAATCGTGGTGGAGGTTATTTAGATGTAGACACACCAGTTTGTGTTAAAAGCTATGATGTGGCATTGTTAGCGGTAAGTGCTTGGTTAGATGGGGTTGATTTAGTGCTAGCAAAGAGGAAACCGACTTTTGTCTTAGCAAGACCCCCAGGACATCATGCTGAAAGTAGACGGGGTATGGGGTTTTGCCTATTTTCTAATGCAGCGATCGCCGCTCATTACGCCCTAGAAAAACCAGATATCAACAAAGTTGCTATTCTTGACTGGGATGTACATCATGGTAATGGTACTCAGGAAATTGTAGAAACTAATGAGAATATAGCCTACTGTTCTTTGCATCAATCTCCCTGTTATCCAGGAACAGGGTTTGCTGATGAGCATGGGTTTTACAATAACATACTAAATCTACCTATGTCACCAGGCAGTACAATGGTTACTTACCAACCGACTTTCCAGCAAAAAGTCATGCCTTTTTTAGCAAATTTTCAACCAGATTTATTGATTGTTAGTGCTGGTTATGATGCTAACCATGACGATCCATTAGCAAGTATTGCTCTACAACCAGAAAATTATGGATTATTTACAGAATATTGTCTGCAAATAACCCACAATATATTATTTGGTTTAGAAGGGGGTTATGATTTACCTAGTTTATCTCAATCAGTAGTAGCAACAATTGAAGCTTGTCTTTAGAGTAGGGAGTGGGATTTGACTACATAAGATCAGGACTTACGCAATGGCACTAATTGTAGTGTAAATATCTGAAATATTTATCAAAAACACCATATATAGCGGCACTACCTAAGCCATGAATATATATGGGAGTTACGTAAGTGCGCGCCCGGTGTCTAGTGATCTAGAAAAAAACTTGAAGACAAAGAATTCTCAACTCAAAAATACTATTACTAATTTTTACAATTAGATACTAGTAATACCAAGGGTAAAAAAATGTTGCAAATAGTTTCGAACTTTTAGATGTGAAATAATCAGTAGTCTACCTAGTATAAAAACCGCTATCAGATATTTTTGTCTATTGTCTGCAGCCTTTTGTCTAAGCTAATTTTATTGGACAAGGCTTACCGAAAATATCAAGTATAGCAACGTGCGCTTGTATGTTTGCATGGTACAAACCGCTACTAATGTAGTACATATGAAAGTATTAGTAATAGTAGCAGAAATTTGTACTACATTTTCCAGACGATAGTAATATATAAATATATGAGCGCTCATTGCTATAATACCAATTTAAAAAAAAGAATGTTACGAATAGTAAGAGCTATAAAAAGACTTTATAGAATATGTTTATTTGAGAAAAAAGATAATTTATAAGGTGAAAAATAGTATTGAAGCCATTCATTCTGACTCCTGAATCCTAACTATTGACTCCTAAAAATCCCCTAGTCATTTATAGCAAATATTTATCAAATTGGTATAATGTACTCTACATTCTGCACTTCAAAGGTTATATTTTTTATAATTATGCCCTTGGGTATGGGGAATGCGGGGATAGAGGGAAGTATGAGAGGAATTTTTGACCAACTTTTTATATAAACAAGCACACTTTTGTTGAGATTTTCTACTGAATAAAAGTAGTTGCTCACCCCGCGTATTAAAAACATACCCCTGTGAGTCCCCACCTCCCAATCTTCTCAGCTTCTCACCTCCCCCAAATATACATAACTATTCAATATTAAGTGACAGACATCACTAACAAACAGAACCATGATCATATCAAATCTATGATATTAATTACAAATTAAATTGAGAATAATCATTAACTAATGATTACTCAAATCACCCTATCTAATGGCAAAAACCCTCATAATAAGATTAGAAGTTATTGTTAGTCATGAGTTAATAATTTATATGGGATTACTCAATATATCACCAGCAAAAAGTGTACTTGAGGAAGTATTTAATCAAGTCATGTCCACCAGTGTTATCACTAGTAATGAACGTAAACTGATTCGGAATGTGTTATCCGGTAATTATCTAGATGATGATGAATGTCTAATTATGAAGAGGTTGGTTGACCGTGTTAGGGATGGATAGGTAAAACTTGTTGAATGAAATTTAACTATTAGTTTCAAATTTTAGATGTGGAATAATTTCCTGAAAGTAATGTAGTGTCAAAGTTTTGAGCCTATAAAATCTTGATGCATGAGTTATACCAATTCTCAAAAGTCATGCTATACTTGAAAGCTTGCAAAAATAACTTTCCTTTATAACCGAAGTTAATATTCTATCTAGTATTTGCTCCAACAAATAATATTTAGAAATAGAAAATCCATGTATAGCAAAGCTTATTGTCATTGGTATTATTGGCTTATTGGAGGTTGACCTTTAACTGCTATGAAACGGTATTAGAACTTACGTACACATATCAAATTATACACTATCTGAGCCTTAACCCCTACTAGTGTCTAAATTATATTAATTAATATACTTCACTAGACAGTGGGAAGTTCTGGGAATAATTATTGCTAGATAAGGCTTTCAGGGTTTTCTTCCTTAGAAAATCTCTCGAAAAAACTGTAGGTGTTCTAAAGCTTGTCCAGTAATACTTTCAGCATTGAAAGCAAATCATTTTTTAGAAGAACTTTGTACTCGCAAGCATAATGAAGCTTAAAACCTGATTTTTTGGTAAAATCAATAATAAATAATTACAATAATTAGAGAAAATCCTCAATATATCAATAACTATGACACCAGCAGTTTTAATAGAAAACCTTCAAAAAAGTTATGGTTCATCTGTAGCAGTTAAGGATGTTTCCTTTAAGATAGAACCTGGAGAAATATTTGGTTTACTTGGTCCCAATGGCGCTGGAAAAACAACTACCCTAAGGGCTTTATGTACTCTAATTACACCAGATGCTGGACGCTTAGAATTATCTGGTGTTTCAGTACTTGACAAACCAAGAATGGCTAGACAATGCCTTGGGTATGTTGCCCAAGAAGTAGCCTTAGATAAGGTATTAACAGGTCGAGAACTACTGCAACTGCAAGCAGCAATATATCATATTCCTGGCAAATTGGCCAAAGAAAGAATCGACAAAGTGATTAGTCTCCTTGAGATCAAAGACTGGGCAGATAAAAAAACAGGTACTTACTCTGGTGGTATCCGTAAGCGTTTTGACTTGGCAGCAGGTTTGCTACATCAACCAGATGTTTTAGTTTTAGATGAGCCGACAGTCGGTTTAGACATTGACAGTAGGGTAGCAGTATGGAATTTTTTGCGTCAGTTGCGAGACTCAGGCACAACAGTTTTGATTACCAGTCACTATCTTGAAGAAGTTGACGCTTTAGCAGACCGGGTAGCTATTATTGATCAAGGTGTGGTTATCGCAACTGGTACTCCTTCTGAACTTAAAGATCGAGTAGGAGGCGATCGCATCACTCTGCGCATTAGAGAATTTTCCCCTATTGAAGAAGCAGAAACAGCAAAAACGTTACTTGCTCTCCTACCAATAGTTCAAGAAGTGATTATCAATGCTTCTCAGGGAAATTCTTTAAACTTAGTTGTCACACCTCAGAGTGATGCTTTAATCAAAATTCAACAATCATTGCAAGAAGCAGGTTTACCTATTTTTGGTATTGCTCAAGCGCGGCCAAGTTTAGATGACGTTTATTTAGCAGCAACAGGAAAAACCTTAATGGATGCAGAATTGGCTGCTTCCAATAGTCGAGACTTGAAAGCGGAGAAAAAACAGAGTATGCGGTAAATTTAGGGGTGGTATAGTGCTACGGGCAAGACAGCCTGGTCAAATAAATCTAGCATCAGCTTTTATGAGAGCAAGAGTAACAATAATAGCAGTTTTTCGGTTTAAGCATTGCTACTAAAAGTTTATCCAGGTCAATTTTTTGCAGATGTTGGTGGTTGGAGAGATAACTTTCAGGATACTATGTTGGATGATAATGCTTCTACAAGTATTAGCGATGGCACTGCTCCGTTTGATGGTAAATATTATCCTCAAGGAAGTTGAGCAGATTTTAATGTAGAAAATCCTCATGGGACTTTGATTTTAAGGGTAAAAGATAGGGAAAAATGGTGGTCAGGTAATGCTGCTTTATACAGAGCTGGTGAGAATGCTCCCTGGGGACCTGCCAAAGGTACACAGATGAAATGCAGGACTTACGCAAAGACACTAACTGTAGTGCAAATATCTGAAATAATTACCGAAAAACACTATATATAGAATTACTGCGTAAGTCTTGATGGTATTACTGAGGGACGTAATGAATATGAGTAGGGTAGGCATCCTACCTGCAGAAAAACATACAGCGGTTTTCATTTTGGTAAACCACATTAGGGAGGTTTCATGAAACATCCTTACAAGGTTTTGGTTGTAACAATGTGGTTTATGTATCTGAAAACGCTGTAAAGAACTGGCAATATGCCTATTCTACTTAGGTACCATACCCATATTCAACAATGCCTTACAATTAACTCGAAGTTTCCGATACTTCTTTTGCTTCCCCTTCTCCAAATACCACTCGCAATAGAGGAGGCGCTAAAAATGTTGTAATAATCACCATCAGAATAATTGCCACATCTAAAGCAGGAGATAAAGCACCACTAGCAGAACCAACAGAGGCAAAAACCAAACCAACTTCACCCCGTGGGACCATACCAACACCAATAGCTAAACGATTAATTGGACCCAAACCAAACACACTAAAACCGCAGGCAACTTTACCAATAATAGCAACTACTATTAAAAAAATTGCAATTACTAAACCTTCACGGTTAGTAGGAATAGCTGGGTTGAGAACACCTAGATTAGTTTTTGCTCCCACAGTGACGAAAAAAATAGGCACGATCACATCAGAAATAGGACGAATTAGCTCTTCCAATTCCCGTCCGACTTCTTTTTCATCTAAGTTATCTAAAACTAATCCAGCAGCAAACGCTCCCAATATTGCCTCCAAATGGATAGCAGAACCAATGTAAGACAGAAATAATGCGATGGTCAAAGCTGGAATAACTGCCCTTCCACGGGTTTTAAATTTTTCAGCAAAGAAAACAAAAGAGTCATTAAAGAAACGACCTAGCAATATTGCGCCCACTAAAAATACACTGGCACTAATAATTAGATAGACAACA
The DNA here is from genome assembly GCA_023356535.1 of Trichodesmium sp. MAG_R03. Classification (GTDB taxonomy): domain Bacteria; phylum Cyanobacteriota; class Cyanobacteriia; order Cyanobacteriales; family Microcoleaceae; genus Trichodesmium. Next base: position 18,600 of record JAKQYF010000057.1, read on the forward strand.
TTGATGATATCTACTTCACCAGTTTTCGCTAAACTTGCTACCACTGCCAAGATAATAATACCCATCACATCATCTATAACTGCAGCACCAAGAATAATTTGACCTTCTTGTGTGTTGAGACGGTTAATTTCTGCTAGTACCCTAGAAGTGATACCGATACTTGTAGCTGTAAGTGCTGCCCCGGCAAAAACGGCTGGTACTGCTGAGACATGAAATATCCCCATCATTCCTGCCGTACCTGCGACGAATGGCAATGTCACTCCAACAGTTGCTACAATTAGCGATTGAATGCCAACTTGCATTAAATCTCTAATATTAGATTCTAGACCAATTTCAAACAACAAAATGATGACACCTAGTTCTGCTAGAACTTCTAGTACCTCACTTTGAGCTTGAAATGTAGCCCCAGCAGCTTCAGTAGTTAGACCTGCTGTTGCCTCCAAGATGCTAATAATTACTGAGGAAGAACTATCGGCCCCACTTTCTGGAAAGATTACCAAGTTTAGGGCAGAAATACCTATAACTACACCTCCCACCAATTCTCCTAATACAGGTGGAAAGCCCAGCCAGTTAAAAATTTCGCCTCCTGCTTTACTCGCGATATAAATGGCCACTAGACTCAAAAGCACTCCTGCTAGTACTATTGCTGGTTCGGCTCCCGTTTCTGTGGCCATAGCTAGTATCGATGTCATTTTTCCTGATAAAGGAAATAAGAAAATTTCACTAAAAAAATTGGACCCTGCCATTAAACTAAATATTAAGTCTTGCTAAATCATCCTGATTTAATGTAACAGGACTTTGGGCAGTAGTGGTCTGTGAATTTGGAAATGATTGCTTTAGATAAGACAGGGGACAATATGTATCATTTATCATACCAAATCCGGGTATAAAAGCAGGCTTGTCCCATCGCCCAATCCTTTATTTAGGGCTTGCTGATTAAATATTAAAGCATTGACACATAAAGGCTTCAGGATTTTTAGGAGAGAAAAAAGTGTCTAGTTTTCGCTCCTGAGAGATCAATTTGTTAGTATTTTGGGCGCTCCCTAGGCAGAAAAATTAAGGTACAAATATATCCGACTATCTCCTCTCTCAATTCCCCTCTCCTTTGTAGGGACGTTCCATGGAAAGTCCCTACATCTCCTCCTGGAAGATATTAGGGGTGGGTTCCCTACTCCTGAAAAAGACTTTTTCAGCAAGGCCTATTTAGTCAATGGCTGTAACTTTAAACAATACCCTACCCCCCTAGGGTAAATCCTAAAGATAAAACTTGACAAAGTAGAAAAATTATTTGTTTGCCATTAAATCAATTTTTCCCTTCTTTCCTCTTCTTTCCTCTTTTTTCTTCTTACTTATTTTCAGAAAAGGGCTTTAGGAGTTACTTATAATGCATAGCTTTAAAAGTGAAGACTTGATACCTTATTTTCTGGTCAAGAGACAAAGACCCTATGTTGAAGGGATGGCATTTGTCTACGAACTTGTTCTAGACGAATAGGGTCAATTTCTGCGATCGCCACTCCTGGCTTGTCCCCGGTATCTGCCAAAATCAAACCCCAGGGGTCAACTATCATTGCATGGCCATGAGTTTGTCTTCTACCGTAGTGATTACCTGTTTGAGCTGGGGCAATAATATAACAGGTATTTTCTATAGCCCGCGCTTTAAGTAATACTTGCCAGTGGTCTTTTCCTGTGTATGCGGTGAAAGCTGCTGGTATAAATAAAACTTCAGCTCCTGTATTTGAGAGATGTCGATAGAGTTCAGGGAACCTTACATCATAGCATACCGATATACCTAAATTTCCATAATCTTGAGATTCATAAACTGATGGTAACTGAGTACCTGCTTTGACAGTGTTTGATTCTTGATAGGTATTACCATCGGGTAAATTAACATCAAATAAATGTACCTTTTCATACCTTGCTACTTCTATGCCATTAGGCTCAATTAAAGATGCAACATTGTAAACTTTACCGTCTGTTGTCGGTACTGGATACCCACCTCCTAAAATTGTGATTTGATATTTTTGAGCAATGGTTTTGAGAAATTTTTCACTTGCTGTAGCGATCGCTTCTGCTTGAGATATTTTTTCTTCCTCTCCACCTAAGAAAGGAAAATTTTCGGGCAAGGTAATTAATTCTGCACCTTGACGAATAGCTAAGTCTATTAATTCTTCTGCTTGTAATAAATTTTTTGCCAAGTCAGGCACACTTGTCATTGATATTGCGGCAGCGAGATAGGATTTCATTAAGTCAGTTTTTCAGAGATATTAAAGTTTTAAATTTCACCTTTCTTGTATAGAGTTTCTCACCAAGGCTAAGATATACAAGAAATGAATTTTATGGGACAATAAATAAGGAATAGGTAAGAGCATTCAATCTTTTACCTCATTAATATCACAACCGTTATATTAAGCATTTTCAAATGATTAGTAAAACGAGAATTTGTGATCTACTAACAGTAAAATATGAGGCAAATCTTATTGATATGCTACCTCTTAAAAGCTGCCATATTTTTGACACAACTCAAATGAAATTATATAGAATGGTGTCAGAAATCAAATTTTCAACTGTATTTAATTGACAATATTGATTTCTGTATTAGCCACCATTTTTAACTTTGTAATTGAGTCTAAATTTTAGCTAATTTTTTTGTCGTACTATTACATTCAATCTGAATATTTCAATAGTTCAGATAATTCAGACAAATTTTGATTTAACTCAAATAGTTAAATTTTTTCCTTTTACATAGGATGGAAAAGCAGGTCTGGGAAAAAGCGATTAAACTCAATTAAAATTCCAGCTGTAATAGTCATCCAAGCTGCAGCCAAAACAGGAGCAGTGGATAGATACTTCAGTAAGTCTTGCATAAATTTTCTCCTGAAACTGATTTTTAAATCAGGTATTGTTCAGCCAATGTTAATTACCTATCAGCTTTTAGCATTCAACTAGCCTACTAGTTCGGAAATGTGTTAACAGCTTTATAGCGCTTCAGGGTTAAAATTCCCAAAAACTATTATGCCAGATGGTTGAGTTGGGGTTGAAATCCCATTCTCACACCTTTTAAAATAATCATATTACTGATGGCAAATTTGCTGACTGCTTCTTTAAAAACATTGTTTTAGATAAGGTTGGTAATTATTAATTAGTATTTTTATACTGACTAAAATTACCTGATTTTAACTGATCCGTTGGTCACTTTTCTAGCGAGGGGAAACAGTAATTTCATTGTCTTTAGCAAACATTTGGCCAGAGGTATATTCTCTGAATGCCAACACAGGCCACAAAAATCCACCTAGCATTTTTTTGATTGCTAAAGGTACGTCAATAATAATCTCTTTTTCCTCTGGATTTTTGCCAGATTTAACTTCTTGGAGATAGGAACGACCTACCCAGCCAATCCAACCTGTAATATACAAGAATAAAATGCCGGGAATTGTAAAGTCCCCTGCGTGGTTCCAACTTCCATCTACAATTAAATGAGGAAGTCCGTCGTCTTCCCCACACAGTTGTTGGGAATAACGTTCAAATCGTTTTGTGCCAGATTCAGGATCTCCTGTAGTAGGAAGAGCATCTTCAGCTAGTTCCTGAAAAAGAGGTGATTCTGCACAAGGTACTAAATTGTATGCTGATGCTGTAGGTACACAAGTTACCCAAAGACTAATGGCTAAAACTAAAGCCAAAAATCGTCTCATGGAATTGTTTCCTTTTGTTACAAAGTGTTGACAATTATCCATACTTTTGTTCCTAAATTAAAGTTAAAAGTAGGGATTTTCTGACTGAGATTTTTCCCACTCCAAAAACAATAGCATTGGAGTAGTATTCTGAAATTCTTGACATCCCCCCAACGCTGCTTTTACAAGACAGCGCGGGGTTCCCTAGCATCGCTGTTAGGGGTTTGTGCTTCTGTGTATTATCTCTACAGACATTTTTACCACGATTTGCCTCATCGTAGGTATTTATTGTTTGGTTGATTTTACAATATTTTATTCATCCCCACACTAAATTTATTTAGTGCTAGTATGTTGACAATATGAATCTCAATTTATATAGCAATGACAAGAGTTTTAGCTATAGAAACAAGTTGTGACGAAACATCTGTGGCCATTGTTAAGAATCGTCAAGTTTTAAGTAATATTGTAAAGTCACAAATTAATATCCATAGCTTTTATGGAGGTGTAGTTCCAGAAGTAGCTTCACGACAACATTTAGAAATAATTAATCAGGCGATAGCTCTTGCTTTGAGAGAGGCAGATTTAGATTGGCCAGATCTTGATGGTATTGGAGCTACTTGCGCCCCTGGTCTTGTTGGCGCTCTGTTAGTTGGTCTGAGCGCAGCAAAAACTCTAGCTATTGTCCATAACAAGCCATTTGTGGGAGTCCATCATTTAGAAGGTCATATTTATGCAACCTATCTGAGCAAACCGGAGTTAAAACCACCTTTTTTATGTTTGTTAGTTTCTGGAGGTCATACTAGTTTGATTTATGTCAAAGACTGTGGGGAATATGAAACTTTAGGGCAAACAAGAGATGATGCAGCAGGAGAAGCTTTTGACAAAGTAGCTAGATTATTAAAGCTTGGCTATCCAGGTGGACCTGTCATTGATAAATTAGCAGCAGAAGGGAATAAATTAGCCTTTACTCTTCCTGAAGGAAGAATTTCTTTACCAGGAGGAAGCTATCATCCTTATGATTTTAGTTTTAGTGGACTCAAAACTGCAGTATTGCGATTAGTTCAGAAATTAGAACAAGAAGGTAGTAAGTTATTATCTGGGTCTTCAGTAACTAGGGACATTGCAGCCAGCTTTCAAGAAACTGTAGCAAAGGGGTTAACAAAAAGAGCGATCGCTTGTGCGTTAGACTATGGCTTAAATAAAATTGCTATTGCTGGAGGGGTAGCAGCTAATAGTAGTTTGCGACGGCACTTAAGTAGAGCAGTAGCGAATCATAATTTGCAAGTACTATTTCCATCACTAAAATTCTGTACAGATAATGCAGCCATGATAGGTTGTGCTGCTGCTGAACATCTCAGTCGAGGCCATATTTCATCCTTGAACCTAGGAGCCAATTCTAAAATGGCCATTAAAGATGTGATGAAGTTATACAAATTTCATTGAGTGGAGCTATTAGAGTAGTCATGCTAATTACCAGTTTGATCAGTTAGTGGTACTTTGAGATTTTTACATCAAAAATGGTTTGAAGTCTAGTATTTAGTAAGGAAAATATTTGAAAAAGCTGAAACCTAGATCTATGAATAAAATGATTAATTTAAGCTAAAAATATTACCGTATTGTATAAAGTTTTTACCTGAGGAAACTCTTGCCTATTGACTATCAGGCCCAAACCTATTCTCAAAAAGTGGCAGGATTTTTGATATAAATAAAATAGGATTACTATATCTCAATTCCTATTCCTAGTCGTATTGCCACTGGAGAATTGGAACTTATATTGATTGAGAGTCGTATTTCTTGGTATCAAGAACACTCACGAGATAGTCATCCTATTTTAGTTGTAGAACTAGATAATAAATGAAAATCAGAAATGCCGAAGCAAAAGACTTAACTGTAATTGTAGAAATTTATAATGCCTCAATTCCTAGTCGTATTGCTACTGGAGATTTGGAACTTATCTCGATTGAGAGTCGTATTTCTTGGTATCAAGAACACTCACGAGATAGTCGTCCTATTTTAGTTGTAGAACTGGATAATAAAGTTATCGCATGGCTAAGTTTTCAGTCTTTCTATGGGAGACAAGCATATCAAGCTACAGTAGAAGTAAGTATATATGTTGCTCCTGAATATAAAGGTCAAGGAATAGGAAAAAAATTACTTTCAGAGGGCATTTATCATAGTTCTAAGTTAGGAATTAAGACTTTGCTTGGTTTTATTTTTGCTCATAATATTCCTAGTTTAAATTTATTTAATAAGTTTGGTTTTCAACGTTGGGGTTATTTACCAAAAGTAGCTGATTTAGATGGTATAAAGGGAGATTTAGTTATTGTAGGGCTTCATCTTGAGGAAGTAAAAAATAAGAATAAAACTTACCCCTTTTAGGGGCCAAACTGTTTCTAGTTCAATAGGGTTCAGTTAAAGATTTTTTTGGCAGTTCTGCTGTAAGGAATGAGAACAAAATAAAGCCGGAGAAAATTAATTACCCTCAAGAGATTTCCCAGGCATAAACTACAAATTTCCGGTTTTATTTAATTTACTTTCCCAATCTTAAAACCTACATTGCACACTACAAAATGTTGCATAAAAAGCAAGTAGTCAGTATGGTTAGCTACCATAATAGCTGTGGTCTGATCTAAACCTTATTGGTTTATAGTTGGGTTACCAAGACACATTTTAGATGTGTCTTAGCCTAGTACCTCTCTCCCATCAATCTCTGCCGCACACCTTCAGCAATTTTGTGGCCTAGGTATTCTGGAATCAAACTTTCATTTGGGCCCAGAAGATAAAGAATGAGACGAGTTCGCCCACGCCAGACTAACAAGTTAGCATTAACTACTAACAAATCTTCCTGCCAGATGGCGTACATAACTTTGTAGAATAGACCTGGTTGATTATCAGCTTCAATTAATATTGCTGGTAGATGAAATACAGGATCAACATAAAATTCTGTTGCTACTTCTTCTAAACCACTATCTAGATTAAATTCTACTGCCAACATTTCTTCCACCTCAAAGTGGCCTGCTAGTGATTCACGGATAGCGCGACAAACATTTTCTGAGGTTTTTTTTGTTAATGCTTTGCCCCCCCGAGATATAACTAATTTGATAAAGACCAACATAGGTGGGTAAATTTGTCCATAAAGACTGAGGCTATGAATAGTTAGTCCATATGCAGCTAATACTCCAAAAATATCACTGAGTAAGAATGATTGATTTCGGTAGGTAAAGTACAAGGCACTTTTGCTGTTTTCTGGTTTGAACTCTATTACAGCTTGTTTCTTTTTATACAATTGATATGCTAGTTTCAAATTTTGTATTTGAATATCACTACTAACAAATTGTTCATAAAACTTTGGAAACGCTCGGTTGAAGCGCTTTAACAGTTCTAGTGTTGATGATTTTAAACCCGGAGCCATAATCGAAGAGAGGGAACGGGATATATACTATCTAATAATGTCATTCAACTTCTACTAACTTAACCACACCTGCATGGGTTTCTG
>JAKQYF010000058.1 GCA_023356535.1 Trichodesmium sp. MAG_R03
GATTAATTTTCTATGATTTTGGGATGATGGGACAAATTAAGTCTAATATCCGTGAAAAACTTATGGAAACTCTTTACGGCATTGCTTCTAAAGATGCTGAAAGGGTAATTATATCTCTAATTGATTTAGAAGCATTAAAACCTACTGGAGATATGGGACCAGTGAGGCGTTCTATCCAATATATGTTGGATAATTTTATGGATAAGCCGTTTGAAGCTCAGTCAATTACGACTATTAGTGATGATTTGTATGAGGTTGCTTATGACCAACCTTTCCGTTTTCCGGCAACTTTTACTTTTGTAATGCGAGCTTTCTCTACTTTGGAGGGGGTTGGTAAGGGTTTGGACCCGGAGTTTAATTTTATGGAGGTGGCACAACCGTTTGCCATGGAGCTTATGTCTGATGGAGATTCTCAAAAGACTATTTTTAATGAACTTGGTCGTCAAGCAGCTCAGGTTAGCTCTACTGCTTTGGGTTTGCCTGGTCGTATTGAGGATGTAATTGATAAGTTAGAGCAAGGGGATATTAGGGTTCGGGTTAGGGCGACAGAAACAGATAGGTTGGTTCGGCGGGTTAGTAATGTGCAAATGGGTACTAATTATGCTTTGTTGATTAGTGGTTTTACTTTGTCGGCTACTATTCTATATGTTAATAATCAGGTTGTTTTGGCTTTAGTGTTTGTTTTATTGGTTGTGGTGATCGGGCTTGCTTTTATACGACTTTTGAAGCGTATTGATCGATTGGATAAGATGATGTAAAGGAATTATTTCAGAAATGTTTTTACTTTTTTTGTTCCATTAGACCTATACGTCTCAATTTGTTGATTTATGTCATTGGGGGCAGGTTGATCTAATTAAATGTTGAAGCTTGTTTACTTTTACTAGAACCTGCCTCTACTGAGTTCATTTCGGAAAATCAAGTTTGATGGTCTTGAACAAACCATCATACATATAGAAGAGTTAATCTATATGTCTTAATAGTATCAAAATTTGGGAGAGAAAGCAAGGGGAAAATCTTTGAGGCTGCGAATTTTTTTTCAGGAGCTCCAGAGAATAATGCAGCAGCTATAGGTAGGGATGGCGATCGCCTATCATCTAAATTCACATAAGATGGGGAATTCAATGGATAGGAAAATGGCAAAATTCCTCAGGGGTTGACTGAGTTTGTGGAGCTTCACATAATGATTGGCTCTAACCTAGGTTTGGGCAGGGATGGCCGTGATTAAAAATAGTATGACTTTGGAAAGGACTTTTTGTGTTGAATAAATAATCATGCTTAGGGGCGAGTTACCCCTCTTAATTTAAGAGTATCAAAATTTGGGAAAGAAAGCAAGGGGAAAATTCTTGAGGTTGCGGATTTTTTTCAGGAGCTCCAGAGAATGAGACTGGAGTTATAGGCGAGGATGGCGATCGCCTATCATCTAAATTCACATAAGATGGGGAATTCAATGGATAGGAAAATGGCAAAATTCCTCAGGGGTTGACTGAGTTTGTGGAGCTTCACAGAATAATTGGCTCTAACCTAGGTTTGGGCAGGGATGGCCGTGATTAAAAATAGTATGACTTTGGAAAGGACTTTTTGTGTTGAATAAATAATCATGTCTAGGGGCGAGTTCCCCCTCTTAATTTAAGAGTATCAAAATTTGGGAAAGAAAGCAAGGGGAAAATCCTTGGGGCTGCGGATTTTTTTCAGGAGCTTCAGAGAATGAGACTGGAGTTATAGGTGAGGATGGCGATCGCTTATTCTATAAATTCACATAAGATGGGGAATTCAATGGATAGGAAAATGGCAAAATTCCTCAGGGGCTGACTGAGTTTGTGGAGCTTCACAGAATGATTGGCTCTAACCTAGGTTAGAGCAGGGATGGCCGTGATTAAAAATACTATGACTCTGGAAAGGACTTTTTATGTTGAATAAATAATCATGCCTAGGGGCAAACTCCCCCTTTTAATTTAATCGTACCAAAATTTTGGGGAAAAAGCAACGGTAAAATCCTTGAGGCGGCGGATTTTTTTTCAGGAGCTTCAGAGAATGATGCAGGAGTTATAGGTGAGGATGGCGATCGCCTATCATCTAAATTCACATAAGATGGGGAATTCAATGGATAGGAAAATGACAAAATTCCTCAGGGGTTGACTGAGCCTGGAGCTCCACAGAATGATTGGCTCTAACCTAGGCTTGGGTAGGGAAGGCCGTGATTAAAAATACTATGACTCTGGAAAGGACATTTTTATGTTGAATAAATAATCATGTCTAGGGGCGAGTTCCTCCTCTCAATTTAATAGTATCAAAATTTTGGGGAAAAAGCAAGGGGAAAATCCTTGAGGCTGCGGATTTTTTTCAGGAGCTCCAGAGAATGAGACAGGAGTTATAGGTGGAGATAGCGATCGCTTATTCTATAAATTCACATAAGATGGGGAATTCAATGGATAGGAAAATGACAAAATTCCTCAGGAGTTGACTGAGCCTGGAGCTTCACAGAATGATTGGCTCTAACCTAGGCTTGGGTAGGGAAGGCCGTGATTAAAAATACCATGACTCTGGAAAGAACTTTTTGTGTTGAATAAATAATCATGTCTAGGGGCGAGTTCCCCCTTTCAATTTAATGGTATCAAATTTTGGGAAAGAAAGCAAGGGGAAAATCCTTGGGGCTGCGGATTTTTTTTCAGGAGCTCCAGAGAATGATGGAGGAGCTATAGGTGGAGATGGCGATCGCCTCTCCATTAAATTCACATAAGATGGGAATTCAATGGAGAGGAAAATGGCAAAATTCCTCAGGGGTTGACTGAACCTGGAGCTCCATAGAATGATTGGCTCTAACCTAGGTTTGGGTTGGGATATTTTGGGTGGGAAAGTAGCGATCGCCACCGGAGAACAGTGGAGTTATTTTCCTGCCTTAATTAACCCCAAGGAAAAAGGGAAAAAGGGGAAAAGAAAAGAGGGGAAGAGCCCTAGGAACGAAAGCCAGAAACCACCGGGGAAGACGAGATGACTCGAAAACCCGAAGAGAAGTTGGCATCCTGAGAGGTGCGCCTGGCACTCCGGCAACTCCTAGTAGAGTTGAAGTAGTCACCGCCGCGGATCACTCGGCTAACACCAAAAATAGATTTGAAAAATCCCTTTTCTGGGGTTTCCCAAGGACCACCATTAGTAGGCGCACCATTATAGTTATCGTGCCAAATATCCTGACACCATTCCGAGACATTACCGTGCATGTCGTATAAACCAAAAGCATTGGGAGGAAAACTCCCCACATTACAAGTAGATCTACTGTTGTAGTTAACTAAACTAGGTGTAATACTCGAACCAAAATAGAAAGGAGTAGTTGTACCAGCACGACAAGCATATTCCCACTGACTCTCACTGGGTAGTATATAAGCTTTTCCAATTTTTATAGATAGTTGTTGGCAGAATTGAGTTGCATTATCCCATTTCAATTGGACTGGAAGCTTTCCTACTTCAGAGCTTTTTGTCATATTAAATGAGGGATTTTCGCCCATAATGACTTGATATTGTTCTTCAGTAATGGGGTATTTACTCATATAAAAAGGTTGGAGTAAAACCTTGTGTTGCGGACTTTCATTTTTTTCTCTTCCCTCTTCATTTTCTGGCGAACCCATGAGAAAACTTCCCCCAGGAATATAAACCATTTCTAATTTAATTCCACTACCTAAATCTTCTATTTTTTGCCTCGCACTTCCCTGGGTACGGTTAATAAGATAGTTAGATTTGTCGAAAGTAAAAACTTCAAAAGTAAATAGCTCTCCTTTTTCTAATTCTGCTGTTGATGCTTGAGATATTTGGGGTGAAGAAATAGACCGTTTTTTTCTTTTAGAGGTAGACTGAATTAGCGACAAAATTTCACCTACATTTTCAAACCTTTTCTTAGTAGCTCCAACAATCATTTTATCCAAGATTTTTCCAACTTCATCCCTCACCTTTGACTGTAAATAATCTCGCCATACCCACTCACCTTCAGTCACATCAAATAAATTAAAAGGCTCCACTCCGGTTAATAAATAAATGCAAGTCACACCCAAACTATAAATATCACTAGCAAAAGTTGCTTTGCCTACTGATTGTTCCGGTGCCACATAGGATGCTGAACCAATAATAGTTCCCGTTCTTCCTAAAGCAGTTATAGTGGCATATTTAGCTGCACCAAAATCTACTAATACTAATTGATTATCTTTCTTTCTCCTAATAATATTATCTGGTTTAATATCTCGATGAATTACCTGCTGAGAATGAATAAATTCTAACACAGATAACAAACTTTTTAACAACTCTAAAATGTGACTTTCATCAAAAGCACCCGACTTTTCTAATTCCTGTTGTAAATTTTGCCCGTCAATAAATTCTTGTGCTAAATACTGTCGATTATCCTGAGTAAAATATGCGAAAAGTTCTGGAATTTGTGGATGTCTACCTAAACCATCTAAACGTTCAGCTTCTTGAGCAAATAATTTCGCAGCTTTTTCCAAAGTTTTAGTTCCTTGTGCTTGAGGAAAAAATTGTTTAATTACGCAAAAAGGCTTTGAAGGTTTATCTTCGTCTACAGCTTGAAAAGTTCTGCCAAAACCTCCTTGTCCAATAATTTTTAGAGGGCGATAACGTTCTCTTAATACTAATTTTTCACCACAACTTTAACAAAATTTTGTTTGTGGTTGGTTAACTTGTAAACAGTCAGGATTTAAACATTGAGTCATTTCAGTTATCGTTTTTTTTAGTTTTTTTTGGATTATTTGATGGTAAAATTTTCCCTAGTGCGAGGATCCTGATCGTGTAGTTAATTATACCAAATTTGGGGATACTTTGAATAATATTCTGACTCTTTTTTCAGAAAAGGTACGATTAAACAATGTACATAATCTGGTATAATTACAACGCCAAAAATTTGATCTCTTTGTTTCTGAAAAATAGGAATGAATTTAAAGCAATTTATCGTGCTTCTGAAGTTAATTCTAATCTTTCCCAGGTTACAAATGTGAGAAAATAGGAGGTCTTATCAATTGAAATTCAGGATATTTCTTCATAGTTTTGATGTTAATTTTTTCTACCCAGTGCGAGCACCCTGCTCGCGTATTTAATAGTACCAAACATACAACAATTTGAATTATATTCTGGGAATCTTGATTATATTCTGGCGAGCTGGAAACTAGATAATACAAAATCCCGTGGAAATTTGAATAATAATCTGGCGAGCTAGAAGCTTCCACTGGGTAGCTCGTACCGTTTGCTGTTATAAATATAAAAATAGTCCTCTAATTCTGAATAGTTCTCGGTTGATTTATGTATGTACCTCTTTGGCCTGGAAAACCATATCCCTTAGGAGCATCCTGGAATGGTAAAGGCACTAACTTTGCTATATTCTCTGAAAATGCTACTAGCGTAGAGCTTTGCCTATTTGACAAGCAAAACAAAGAAACACGGTTCACCTTGAGAGAAGTTAGTAACTTTGTGTGGCATGGCTATCTACCAGGTATAAGCCCAGGTCAAAAATATGGATTTCGAGTACATGGTCCCTACGAACCATCCCAAGGATATCGGTTTAACCCGAATAAATTACTAATTGACCCTTATGCAAAAGCCATAGATGGGGATATACTCTATGGTCAAGAAATATTTGCCTATTCTTGGGATGACCCAGAAAAAGACTTAGTATGTACTCTAGATGATGATGCTGATCTAATACCAAAATCTGTTGTAATTGATGAAAGTTTTGATTGGGGAAATGACCAATTATTAAATATTCCTAACCATAAAACAATAATTTATGAAATTCATCTCAGAGGGTTCACTAAACTCCATCCTGAAATTCCAGAAAATCTCAGAGGTACTTATAGTGGGTTAGCGCATCCCATAGCGATCGCCTATCTTCAGTCTTTAGGCATTACGGCGGTAGAGTTAATGCCAGTGCATCACTTTCTGCGATACCCAGGACATTTAGTTGATAAGGAATTATCGAATTACTGGGGTTATGACTCCATTAACTATTTTGCTCCCTACAGTGGTTATAGTTCTAGTGGAAAAGCAGGGGAACAAGTTCAAGAATTTAAACAAATGGTTAAAGCATTACACAAAGCTGGCATCGAAGTAATATTAGATGTAGTTTACAACCATACTGGAGAAGGTAATCATCTCGGTCCGACTTTATCCTTCAGAGGTATTGATAATGCTGCCTATTATCGCCTAGTAGAAGATGAACCCCGATACTATATGGATTTTACTGGTTGTGGTAACTCTCTCAATGTTCGTCACCCCCAGGTATTGAAATTAATTATGGATAGTCTGCGCTACTGGGTGACAGAAATGCACGTTGATGGTTTTAGATTCGATCTAGCTTCAACTTTAGCGCGAGAATTATATGAAGTCGATAGTTTAGCAGCTTTCTTTGATATCGTGCATCAAGACCCAGTTATTTCCAATGTGAAATTAATTGCTGAGCCTTGGGATATTGGAGAAGGTGGTTATCAAGTTGGAAATTTTCCTCTATTGTGGTCAGAATGGAATGGTAAATACAGAGATACAGTTAGAGATTTTTGGCGAGGAGAAGAGGAAACATTAGCTGAATTTGCTTATCGTTTTACAGGTAGTTCTGACTTATATGCTGCTAATGGTAAGTTACCTCATGCGAGTATTAATTTTGTAACTGCTCATGATGGTTTTACTTTAAACGATCTAGTTAGTTATGACGAAAAACATAACGAAGCAAATAGAGAAGATAATAATGATGGAGAAGAATATAATCGTTCTTGGAATTATGGAGAAGAAGGAGAAACTGATGACCAGGATATACTAAGTTTAAGAAACTGTCAAAGGCGTAATTTTTTGGTAACCTTAATGTTGTCTCAAGGGGTACCTATGTTATTAGGTGGAGATGAATTTGGGAGAACGCAAAAAGGTAATAATAATGCTTATTGTCAGGATAATGAAATTTCTTGGTTGGATTGGAATTTACAAGTAGAAAATTCAGATTTATTAGATTTTACTCGGGAGTTAATTTATTTCCGTTGTCAACATCCAGTTTTTCATAGAAATAGGTGGTTTAAAGGTTGTGCTATTAATGGTTCGGAGGTGAGTGATATAGGTTGGTATAATCCGAATGGTGAAGAAATGACTGAAGAACAGTGGAATATTGATTTTGCTAAAGCTGTTAGTGTATTTTTAAATGGAGAAGAAATTCCTGCTAGTGGTGAGCATGGGGAAAGAATTATTGATGATTGTTTTATTATTTTTTTTAATGCTCATTATGAATTGATAGAGTTTACAATTCCTCCTAAGTTTCAAGATAGAAATTGGGTGGTTATTATTGAGACAAGAAAGTCTGGTTTTGTGGAAAATGGTAAGCATTATCAAGGTGAGGTTCCTATTCTTGTTATGGAACGTTCAATTGTTGTTTTACGGAGTTTTTAAAGTTGATATAAGTTGAAGTGATGTATTAGTCAATCTCCAATGTTTAATAATCTAACGCTCCATAATACAGCGCTTTCCTTTGTTATAAGGTACATTTACGCGGGCAAGATGCCCGCACTAGATGATTTTAACCATTTACCCTGTATATCATTTGCCCGAAATCTGCTGTATATCTGTCTTTCCCAATAAATTTTAAATTGGGTTGATCAAATCAACCTTCAGGTTCATGTATCACGGCAAACACATCTTGTCAATAAACCCTAGTTTATTGCACTTATTGAAAATAAAATTCCTACATATAGTGCTAATCTAATTGCAAAAATATGATAATATAGTAGTCAGCAAATCAGTATCAATATTTTCTTACTTCTTGACATTTGACAATCGCTCACAAATATTCAGCAGATATAATTTACTACTGATAGGCGATCGCGGTGATGGCATTTCAGTATCAGGCCAGTGAGGAAGATCGAAACATGGACAGTACTCAGGAGGCATTCCTTTCACAGAAAAAGGAATTGGCATTAGACAGCGAGGGCAAGGACTAATATCCCACTCTGGAGACAATAATTTTTCAATTGTTTGATTAGTCCCTTCTAGATAACAATCTCCAGATTCAGATGATAGAACTTTATCCCAACATGCTTCAAATTCTTGAGTGTAGCGATCGCCTGAAAGTACAACTTGAGGTGTTAAAGCTTCTTGGCCATTTCTCGTTAACACTTTCTTGCCTAACTGAAACCAATAGGCAATGTATTTTCTAACTTGATCATGAGATGCCATAACTTGAATGTCCAATTATTTTCTACTTATATTCAATAGAGATACTTCAAACAAGTTAATACTTTAATATCTACTTCTATCGTACCTTATATATGATTTAAGTGTAGTATCAGATTTCAGCATTTAGTCCTTGAGAATTTATTAAGAATTACAAGATAAAGTTAAAGTTTTAAAGGTCTTCCTAAATCACTAAGAGGCAAAACATAACCTCCAATAACTAGATAAACAGAATCAGAAATAACTCCCACCCGACGAATTAGACTACCAAGGCGATCGCGAAATAAGCGTCCAATAGGAAAAGAAGGAACAACTCCCCAACCTGTTTCCTCAGCAACTAAAATTACATCACCCTTAACATTTAATAGACTTTGAATGACTGAATCTAAAGTTTCATGCCAAGCTTGTTCATCTTGTGCCAAAATATTAGCTAACCAAGTACCTAAAGAATCTACCAAAATACAATAATCTTCATAGCTATAATTAATCAAAGCTTCTGATAATTGTACAGGTATTTCTAAAGTTATCCAGTCAGAGGGACGGCGATTTTTATGACTTTCAATTCGAGCTTGCCAATCTAAATCACTAGAATTAATTTGAGAGGTAGCTATATATACTACTTTTTTTCCAGAATTAATGGCTAGACTTTCTGCCCATTCACTTTTACCAGAACGAGCAGGACCAGTAACTAAAATTAATTTATCAGAAGTAGCTGGAGTAGAATTCATTAGGAATAGAACTAAATATTCAAAAGGAAGGTTAATTAACTATATGTTGATTTACTGACATTTATTAACATAAGTTCATATAGATAGATCTGATTATACTGATTAAGTTGTATACTGGAGAGTGCAAAGTTCTCCTAAAAAACTATTTGCTTTAAAGACTGAAAGTATAATAGGTATTGGTTTACAGCATTTATAGTTCTTTTGAGAAAGTTTCTTACCTTAAGATAGCTGTAAGCTTTAGCTAGCAATAATTCTTCCAAGAACTTCGCACTGTCTAGTTGTATAGATTATGCTAACATCGGACAAAAGGAATGATTTGTGGTGCAAAACCAGGCCACTAATTAATCGCTATCCTGATTGAGTTATCTAAGGGCATACAAAAGCCATTAAAACTTCTATTTAGCCGATAATGAAGGGGAAGTAAGGTTGTAAAAGCATCTACAGGCTTTTTTTTTAAATTGAGAGATCAGCACTGCGAAGCCGTTTGATATTGGGGTGCATTATGAGCAAAATAGTATCGGAATAATTAAGTTATGGAAGAGCAAATTAGGACAATATTGCCAACAACTTCAAAGTCAAAACATCATCACTAACTATGGCCTTAATCTCCGCTATTATCTGTACTCATAATCGAGATAATTACTTAGGAGCTGCAATAGATAGCCTGTTAATGCAGGATTTTCCTGGTAGCTTTGAAGTAGTAGTAGTAGATAATGATTCAAAAGATCATACCCGTGAAGTAGTAGAAGCAAGACTTGGGGACCCCAAACTTAAATATATCTATGAACCAGTTACCGGACTATCTGTGGCCAGAAATACAGGAGCAAAAACAGCCCATGGTGAAGTTTTAGCTTATCTTGATGATGATGCTGTTGCTAGCAAGCAATGGTTAAGGGTACTACACGAAGCTTATAAAAGTAACAATAAACTAGCTATTGCTGGGGGCAAAGTCAGCTTGATTTGGCCAGAAGAAATTGACCCTCCAAAATGGTTGTCTGTAGAATTATCAGGAAACTTAGGTCACTATAACCTTGGTGATTCTGTTGTATATATTGATCAACCAGGTTTGACTCCAAGAGGTCTAAACTATTCAATTCGCCGTACATTTCTGGAACAAATTGGTGGTTTTGATACTAACTTAGGTCGAGTTGGCAAAAAATTATTATCAAATGAAGAGTTACACATCACAGAATTAGCAATAAAGCGAGGTTGGCAAGTAGCTTATTTGCCAGAAGCATTAGTTGCTCATAATGTAGCACCAGAAAGGTTAAGACCTTCCTGGTTTATTGAACGAGGTTGGTGGCAAGGTATTAGTGAATGTTACCGAGAACAACTATCTGGTCAAGCAGGTTTAGGCCAATTATCCCGGGGAGGTGAAAGAATGATTAGAGGTATGTATAAGTCTCTAAAAAATATTACAGACCAGGCAAAGTGTTTTGATAATTTTGTCTATGCTTATGGTCAAATAGGCTATTTAGGAGCAGCTATTCAGGGGATGATAAGTAAATCAATAAGTCCAAGACATTGAAAAAGGTGGTAGTTTGTAGATTATGGGCGAAAAAAGAGGATGTCAACATGTCCTCCTTCTTCTCCTTGTCTTAGTTTTGTCACAACTAGAAAGTCAAAAACCTTCCCTTATAAGGATGGGGTCTGGAGTGAGAAAAAAACAACTCCCAATTATTGGACACCTAAAATGTTTGGATCGTACAGACAATAAATCAAGGTAATTCCCATATATAAAATTTTTACTATGACATCATCTAAGATCCCAGTATCAGTTCTAATTCCTGCTAAGAACGAAGAGAAAAATTTACCTACTTGTCTAGAAAGTGTAGCTAGAGCAGATGAAATATTTGTAGTAGATTCTCAGAGTAGCGATCGCTCTGCTGAAATAGTTAAAAGTTATGGAGTAAATTTAGTAGAGTTCAAATTTAACGGAACTTGGCCAAAAAAGAAAAATTGGTCTTTGGACAATTTACAATTTCGGAACCAGTGGGTATTAATCGTTGATTGTGACGAACGTATTACTCCGGAACTTTGGGATGAAATTGCTACAAGAATTCAAGATCCAAATTATAATGGTTATTATATCAACCGTAAAGTATTCTTTCTAGGCAAATGGATTCGTCATGGTGGGAAATATCCTGATTGGAACCTCAGATTATTTAAACATAAAGAAGGTCGCTACGAAAACCTAAAAACTGAGGGTGTAGAGAATACTGGGGATAATGAGGTACATGAACACGTTATTCTAAATGGCAATGTGGGATATTTGAAAAATGATATGCTTCACGAAGATTTTCGTGATTTATTTCACTGGATCGAAAGACACAACCGTTATTCTAATTGGGAAGCACAAGTATACTACAATATCGTAACCCATAAGTTTGAGGGTGGAACTATTGGTGCTAGTTTATTTGGAGATGTAGTACAGCGCAAGCGTTTTCTCAAGAAAATATGGGTGAGGCTGCCATTTAAACCTTTCCTAAGATTTATTTTGTTCTACTTTATTCAACTAGGATTTTTAGATGGTAAAGCAGGATATATTTATGGTAGGTTATTGAGTCAATATGAGTATCAAATTGGTGTTAAGCTTTATGAGCTTAAAGATTGTGGTGGTCAGTTGAATGTTACTCAGAAGAAATCAAAAACTACTAATTCTCAACTAGTTGCTCAGGTAGATTCAGCCAGTTGCTCAGGTAGATTCAGCTAGTAGCAATTAGCAGTATACTACTAATATAGTATATGTAAAAGTATTGGTAATAGTAGCAGAAATTTGTACTATATTTAAAGACGATAATAATATGTAAATATGTGATCGCTGATTGCTATATATTTAGAGCTTACTGATTAATTCTCAAAGCATTGACTGAGATTGGCTTTAGCCTTTTGAGGAAAGTCAAAATTAAGATTTTATCAACTCAAAACTTTTGCGATACAGTAATGTCTGGAAATTATCTGACATTTAAAGTTAGAAACTATTTGTGAGATCATGACAAAGAAGCAACAAACAGAATCTTGGGTCGATCTTGGCAAATACAGCCAATCTTGGTATGATCGTGGTAAACCTGGCTGGTTTGTATTACTATGGTGGTTAGTACAATCAATTACTTTTCCCTTAACTCCTCAGCCTTTATATGGTGTGAGGCGACTAATATTAAATCTCTTTGGTGCCACAATTGGTCAAAAAGTTTTAATTCGCCCTACTGCCAGATTTACTTATCCTTGGAAAATAGTAATCGGTGATTATAGCTGGATAGGAGACGATGTAGTTTTATACAGTCTTGAGCATATTGAAATAGGTAAGCATTGCGTTATCTCTCAAAAAAGTTACCTTTGCACTGGTAGTCATAATATAGAAGACCCTAGATTTGGCTTACAAACAGCAGGCATTATTATTAGCAATGGTGTTTGGGTAGGAGCAGATTGCTTTATTGGTCTTGGTGTTAATATTGGTGCTAATGCAGTGATTGGTGCTAGAAGTAGTGTTTTTAAAGACATGCCTCCAGGCCAAGTTTGTTTAGGAACACCTTGTCAACCTCGTTACCCAAGAAAAATTAAAGATATAGGAGTTAAGAATTATACTAATCCTAAATGATTTTGAAGATAAAAGAGGGATCATGGAAAAGTACAATTGTTTAGGGTACCTAATTTAACCACAAAAGATACTGTCTCTAATACAATTTAAGATTGCTATAGGAACTTTCAACTGTTTAGGGAAGGCTATTTCAACTTACTTATAATAGAGTAAGTTGTGTACCTGCTTATCCTATCTTATCTTATCTTATTTGTAAATTTTTTCCTATTCCCAATTCCTTACTTTCAAATTTTCTACTCATTCATACTTTTATAAGTTGCTACTGCAGAAGGTGAACTACGATTCAAGTACCGGAATATCCAATACTTAAAAACGGCATCCAAAATAACTGGAAAAGTTGCAATAAATAAGAAATTAAAATCTTTGCTTTCTGGTAGTCCAAAATGTCTAGCAATATTTTCTAAAATTACTTCCCAACGGTGAGGAGAATGGAATCCCACAAACATATCTGTTAACAAAATAATAATAAATGCCTTAGCACTATCACTAAGACCATATATAAAATCATCAATAAAAGATTTTCAAACCTCAACTTCTCTTTTATTAGTAGAGATAATGACAGCAAAAGCAATCAAAGATATTAAATCACAAAAAATATTTTTAATTGCATTATTACCTTTCAGCTTATATTCCCAAGCTATTTCTTGAGCCTTTTTTTCTATTTTTAGGTTAATTAATTCTTCCCTTTCAGATAATGGTATTTCAGTAATTTATTTCCGAGATTCAGATAATTCTGGAAATATAGTCATTCCGAATAAGAATGGGATACTTTTTCAGCTAAAACCCTTTCACAGCAAGAAAATCTTGTCTCAATCTAAATCAGAATGACTATAATTCTGGAGCTTGACCAAAATATATATGAAGAAGTTATACTTGACTTAATAGTTTTTGTCAAAGATATCGATGAAGCTTTCGACGAACTTTTTTAAAGTTACATAATGACATATTAGGAGTTTTGAAAAGGTTTATTAAAGTTTTTGGTAAACTATTACTCCTCAAAATTATCTCTATTTCTTCAAAAAAATATAATAATATAATTAATTTTTTAAATTTTTTATAATGCTATTTAAGTGTTGCAGTAGCTGTGGTGTTTGCATTACACCTTCTATTCTATCTACTGGCTGACCATTCTGAAACAAGACCAAAGTGGGTAAGGCTTCAATATGATGCTGGGAAGCTAACTTAGGATATTTATCTGTATCAATTTTAATTATTCGTAGTTTATTTTTCATTTTTTGATTCACCTGTTCTAAAATAGGGGCCATAATCTTGCAAGGGCCACACCAAGTAGCATAAAAATCGACTAAAACAGGCAAATCTGAACTAGTAAGTAATTCATCAAAATTATTAAAATTCTTTTTAATTGCCATAATAAAAAAAATTTCTTAAGTTATTTGTGTTAATCCATCAAAACTTACGCAGTACCACTATATATGGTGCAAAAATTTGTCATTTTTCAGATAATGCCACTATAATTAGTGTCGTTCCGTAAGTCCTGTCCATATTATTAGCTTAACCTAATTAAACAAAAATCTTTGAAAATTTAAGGAAGAAGTAAGAAGTAAAAAGTAAGATTAATTCTCAAAAACTTTGCTCTACTTGGTTTTTTTATTTCTAAATAATATTTATTGACGCAATTTTATTTTCAACTAACCTTTGTAATTTCTCCAGTTATTTTTCCCTCGTTCTAAGGATAGCATTAATTGTGAGAAATAGTATAAGGCTTACTCTAACGGATTTTTTCTATGCATCCTTAAGTAATCTCTGTAATCTATCTAGAGAAATGGTATAAAACTTCCCTAAAGCAGTCTACCCATAAAAAACCGCTTTAGGAAATCATGCCAATTTTTAGAATAAATCATTGTTTTTAATAATAAAGATATATCTAGGAAAAACTGGGTTTATGGTTTCACCTGGGTAAGTGCTGGTAATTATAGAATTACAAATATAACAATCCCAAATAGGTTGTGATAATTCAAAAACTATAAATAAACTCTAAAACTCGTGCCTATTACCCATTGCCTATTGCCTATGCCCAAAAAAGCGGTAAAATTTTGAACACACATAAAATAGGATTGCTATATATACTATATTATTACGCAGAAAGATATTGAATAAGTTCTACATAAAACAAAAGGATGTAATTATGGAAGCATTACCAGAAACATTACAACGTTTAAAAGGAAAAATAGCAATAATTACAGGTGGATCCAGAGGAATTGGTCGTTCAACAGCTTTAGCATTAGGGATGGAAGGAGCAAATGTTGTTGTTAACTATGCTAAATCTAGTGATGCTGCTTTAGAAGTAATAGCAGAAATAGTTGCTGCGGGTGGCAATGGCATGGCACTACAAGCAGATGTTTCTCAAATGGAAGAAGTGGATAACTTTGTTAAAAAAGTGATGGAAAAGTGGAGTCGCATTGATATCTTAGTTAATAATGCTGGCATTACTCGGGATAAATTACTACTGCGGATGAAACCAGAAGACTGGCACTCAGTCATAGATCTAAATTTAACAGGAGTATTTCTTTGTACTCGTGCGGTGAGTAAAATTATGCTCAAACAAAAGAGTGGGCGTATTATTAATGTTGCTTCGGTGGCCGGGCAAACGGGTAATCCTGGTCAAGCTAATTATAGTGCAGCAAAAGCAGGAGTAATTGGCTTTACTAAAACTGTAGCAAAGGAACTTGCTAATAGAGGGATTACAGTAAATGCGGTTGCCCCTGGATTTATTGCTACTGATATGACTAAAGACCTAAAAAATTCTGAGGAAATTATGAAGTTTATTCCTCTGGGTCGTTATGGTAAACCAGAAGAGGTAGCGGGCATGATTAAGTTTTTAGCTGCTGATGATGCGGCGAATTATATTACGGGTCAAGTATTTAATGTGGATGGGGGTTTTTAAATGTTATCTACAGGACTTACGGCAAGAAACTAATTATAGTGTAAATATATGAAATAATTATCAAAAACACACCATATATAGATGCAATAAGTAATTCCTGATCTATAATCTAGTCAGGACTTATGCCAAGATACTAAATATAGTGTAATTGTTTCAAAAAAATGGCCAACTCTATACTAGAGTTGTTTGGAAATAAAAAAATAAAATACTCAAAATCTTACTCTATAAGGTTTTTAGGGTTTTAGGCCTAAAAAGCACTATAAACCTCAACTGATCAGGTTTTTGGCCATTTTTTTTTTGCTTAATTCCCAACAACTCTACTATATATGGCGACACTGGGTAAGTCCTGAAATTTGACTGCTAATACCAATTTCATAAAATCTTGGTACAATGGTTTTCCCTGGTGGTGGGAATTTAGAAATTAATACTGTAACGACCTTTTTTGAATTTGGTATAATACCAATTTTATAAATGTTGGTTACAGATGGTAGAAGCAATAAAGAAGAAAGAAGGAAGAAGGAAAGAGAGGGAAAAATAGAAAAAAAGCATAAAAATGATAGATAAAGCAATCTAAAAAAAATTAGAGCAGCTATTTTTAAGCATATCTGATTGAGATCATCTTTTTGTAGCATTCTTTTTCAAATATGTATACCTCCTGATTTTTAGGTGTGTTTCCCAAATAGCATCTTACTAACTCTTCTTCCAGTGAATTACAAGATCGCACTTCAGCACCCTATAACTAACTTTTTAACTTCATCAGGACTTACGCACGGGCATGTCCTGACCGTGAGGGCGAATGCCATTCGCCCCTACATATGGCGTTTTCAAGGTAAATTTGCGTGAGTCCTGTTCATATTCCATTTGTCAAAATATTGTAAGCATTCAGGTATCAGCTATCAGTTATTAGCTACTTTAAAAAATTGATGAAACCAAATATTTATACTATACCTTTAAGACAATTGGCTTCTGGAGATTTTTTGTATTTACAAGTTTATAAATTCACTGGAAATCAAACAGGAAAAAAAGCTTATATACAGGCAAATTTACATGGAGCTGAGATTAGTGGTAATGCTGTTATTTATGACTTGATAAAATTTTTAACGAATCTGGATAATAATCAACTAATAGGAGAAATATGGTTAGTACCTGTTTGTAATCCTGAAGGAGTTAATGCGCGATCGCATCAATTTTCATCAGGTAGATATAACAGCTATGATGGCAAAGATTGGAACCGAATATTTTGGGATTATGAAAAGGAAGATGTAGATATTGAAGCTTTTGCCAAAGCCCAAATCAACTTAACAGAAACGGAAATAAAAAATAACTATCGGCAAAAAATGTTACGCAGTTTTAATCAGCAGTTAAAAAAAATCAATTCTCCTAGTAGTACACCTTTCTATAAACAATATAGATATCAACTTCAATCATTATGTTTAGATGCAGATTATGTGATAGATTTGCATAGTTCAACTAACGAAAGTTTAGATTATCTTTATTGCTTTCATGGTAGAGAAGAGAGTGCTAGGTTATTTCTTTTAGATTATGGAATTTTAATGAGTGAGGGTGAATATGATGGAGATACTTTTGATAATGCGTTTTTGAAACCTTGGTTAGCTTTAGAAAAGAATTTGAAAAAGCGAGGAAAACCAATTCAATTTGATATAGAATCATGGACATTAGAATTAGGTTCAGGAATGAAAATAAACCCAGAATCAGTAGCAAAAGGTATTCGAGGACTAAAAAATTATTTAGCTAATAAAAAGTTATTAAAAATCCCCGAATTTCCCTTAACAGAATTAGCAGATCATCAAATAGTTTTTACTCCTAAACAAGATATGAAACCTTATTATGCTCCTGTAGGTGGTATAATTCAAAATCGAGTTAAACCTGGTACAATTGTCAAACAAAATCAGCGTATTTATCAAATATTAAATTTTAACAAAAATCAAGATTTGCCAAAAGTTGTAGATATTTTTGTAGAAACAGATGGTTTAATTTTAGATAATTCAACAAACCATTGTGTTAATCAAGGAGATTTTGTCTTAGAAATTATATGGGGAGAAGCATAGAGCTTTGGTCTCCAAAGCGTGATTAATATTGATGGAAAACCCAAAATAAACCATTCTCAGGACTTACGCACGGGCACTATATCCAGTGAAGATAAATACCATTCACCCCTAAACATGTTGTTTTCAAGGTGAATTTACGTAAGTCCTGATTCTATTGTGATGAAGTCCACCCACACGGGGGTCTTGCCCGCACTATATAATTTTCACCACTTACCCTGTACATCATTTGCCCGACATCTGGTGTAAGTTTCAATTGAAAGAAGCCCTTCTGCCTTCTGCTTTCTGCTTTCTGCCTTCCTTCCACCAAAGTATAAGTAGAGTCTGCTGAAAAAGTCTTTTTCAGGAGTAGGGGACCCATCCCTAATATCTTCCAGGAGGAGATGTAGGGACGTTGCATGCAACAGAATAGGGAATGTATAGAGTGAGGTAGTCGGATATATTTCTCCCTTAATTTTTCGGGTGTGGGAGGGCCTAAAACACTAATTTTTTTTTCAGCTTGAAGGATCGAAAACCAGGTGTTTTTTTCGACCAAAAAAGGCTAAGACCTTTATGTGTCAATTCTTTAATATTTATAGGACTTACCCATAAACCCTATTAGTAGGATGTATTTTGCTGACGCCAAGCTGAGCTAACGCTTCGCGACTTGAATTGCGCACTTCGTAACGCACCAAGGCTCTATATATAGTGCCTTTGGGTAAGTCCTAATTTAATCAGCAAGCCCTAAGTATTCAGGCGGACATAATCTCAAACCCTTACCACGCCGTTCCCAAATCGGCATTTTTAGAGAGGTCTATTGTGTAACGTAGTTTAAACGGAGATAATTTGACTTAATCTCCTAAACAAATACCCATGCTTCGAGCAGTTCTAAGCAAAGTATCATTAAAGTCTACTGCTCTGTATTTAGCGATCGCCTCTGCAATTGGGACACTGACAACTTGTAGATTTTGCCAAGTTACCATCTGGTCATATTTTTCTTCAGCAATAAGATCGACTGCTGCCACTCCAAAAGCAGAAGCAACTAAGCGGTCGGTAGCGGAAGGAACACCGCCCCGTTGAATATGACCTAAAACTGTAACACGAGTTTCCGCACCAGTACAAAGATAAACTTTATCTGCTAGATAATGCCCAATACCGCCAAATCTAGACTTACCAGACAAATCATCTTGTGTCACCGTTTCCCCTACTTCAGTCCGCACCGCCTCTGCTACAACTATCAAAGAGTAATTTTTGCCTAAATTCTGACGTTTGCGAATATAGTTACAAATGTTATCTATTTTGTAAGGAATTTCCGGAATCAAAATCACATCTGCACCACCAGCAATACCAGCATTTAGAGCAATATGACCTGCATCTCGCCCCATCACTTCTAAAATTATAATGCGACTATGACTAGCCGCAGTAAAATGTAAGCGGTCTAGTGCTTCTGTAGCAATTTTAACAGCAGTATCAAAACCAATAGATAGTTCAGTATAGTTAACGTCATTATCAATGGTTTTAGGAATACCTATTAAATTTAAGTTTCCTTGTTGAGCGAGTTTGCGGAGGATAGCTAGACTACCATCTCCCCCAATACCAATTAAAGCATCAAGTCCAAGTAAATGATAACCATCGATAATTTCTTCAGAGCGATCTCGCAAAGTACCATCTGAAATCGGAAAGGCAAAAGGATCACCTTTATTTGTAGTTCCTAAAATTGTGCCACCTGACATTAGTAAGGGATCAATTTTTTCAATCTCAAGTTTAACTATTTGTGGAGGACGTTCCATCAATCCGTAAGTAGCTTGACAAATCCCTAAAACTTCCCAATTGTAAGTTCCTACTGCATGATACACCACTGCCCGAATTGCAGGGTTTAACCCTGCACAATCTCCCCCACTGGTCAGTATACCAATACGTTTATGCTCTACCATAATTACGATTTTTTATATTATAGAGAATGTGAGTTTTTAACAGTTTCTACTCTGAGAGAGAAACTGTCAATTTTATTTTACCAATCAATTGTCAGTATTTTTATATTTTCAGGACTTATATCATGTCCGGTTGAATAGGTATAAATAAATTAGGGAGAAGTAGGGGCGAAAGGCAGTTTTGCTTGCGTAGACTTCGTTAACGCTGCGCGACATGAAACACCCCTATAGGAGCTAGGATGGAAGAGGAGGAAGTTTTTTGATCACTAATTATCCGGACATAATATTACGCAATGGCACTAATTATAGTAGCAATATCTTGAAAATGACAGTTTTTTGTACCATATATAGCGCTCCTGCGTAAGTCCTGATCAGTTTAAGTAGATGCTTGAAATCTAACCTGCTTGTCAAATGTACAATTAAGTAATTATACAGCGGTTTTCAGATTAATAAACCACATCATCACAACCAAAACCTTGTAAGGACGTTCCATGGAAAGTCCCTACTGTGGTCTACTGAAATGAAAACCGCTGTAAACTACCATTAGCAACCGTCAGCGATCACTAAGTTTCAGAAGTCAGAAGTTAGAAGTCAGAAGCAATGCCTGACTGAGTTTTAGTATTTAGCTATGTCCGCGCCTAATATTCAAGTGCTATAGCAACGTGGGCTGGTATGTTTACATAATACAAATTGCTACTGATATAACATATCTGAAAGTATTGGTAATAGTAGCATAATTTATACTACATTTAAGGACGATAGTAATATGTAAATATGTGATTGCTCATTGCTATATATATACAACATATTTCAGGCAAATGATGTACAGGGTAAATAGTGAAAATAATGTAGTCTAGGCATCTTGCCCGGGTGGGTATACGTCATAACAAGGGAAAGAGCTGTAAAATCTAGGAGTCAGCGGAATGTGAGTGTAGAACTGACATTCCGCACTTCAAAAAAAAATAGTCAAGTATTTACAGCAGTTTTCATGTCGGTAGACCACAGTAGGGACGTTGCATAACAAAAATGCGAACGTCCCTACAAGGCTTTGGTTATGGCGATGTAGTTCATCAATTTGAAAAGCGCTGTAGGAAAAAGTTGTAGTCAATATTATCTAATAATTTGATTGAATCTATTTGAGCAGAAACAAATAGAAATCAATATAAATTTTCAAATAGAAACTTAAGGGTCAATAAAAATATTTGTCACTGGAATTATCATATTTATTTTAACTGAAATAAATCCCTTGATAGCCCAAAAACATCCCTAGAGTGAAACCTCATTTAATGAAATTACTAAATACCCATATTTTTTGAAATCAATAGTTAAAATTAGCCCGGAAAATTAGGGGAATCAAATTTTTCTGAGTGTCATTTTTTAAAAAATATTCATAATCGGAGTCACATCTGCGGAATGTGGAATTTACTCCTTCTTCCCTGTTCAAGAAACCAATCTTCTAATCCAACCATTAACAGTAAACCGACTATTTTCAAATGCTTGAGAAGGGCAAATGACAGGCATTACTTCATGTCGGCAACGGCTGTTAAAAAAGACAATGGAATTATTAACAGGTGTAATAGTCTTATAATTCTGATGAGTTATTGCTCCACCACCTTTTAATTCAGTATCATAAATTCTCAGTTCACCCCCTGAAAAAGCCTTAGGTTCTTGATAAAAATAATAAACATAAGTAATTTCTCGATTAGCAGTTTTTTCGCTACCCGCATCGTTATGAATTTTGTAATAGCATCCATCATTATGTGCCGTTAGTTGAACTTCAATTTCTGATATTTCAAAGGGACGAAACTTTAGTTGAATTAATATTTCGGGTAATATTTCTAATATTTTGCTTTGAATAAGTGCTGATAATTCGGGAAAATATTGTGAAAATAGTACATAAGATTGGCGATATTTATCTGCTTTAGTTGTTGTAGCTGATTCAACATATTGGTCTTTTTTTTTAATTGCTTCCTCTATAGCTTTTTGATTATTTTCAGGCAATAAAAAGTTTTTAATTTCTACATAATTAGCAAGTAAAACATTAGGCTTTAATTGTATTTTTTGTGGTATTTCAGCAAACAAATTTGTTCCTAAATTATTTGTCTGTAGTTCATTAAGTTGTTGCTGAGCTGCGGATACTAATGTAGCTGGTGAATGATTACTTTTTTGAGACAAAAGACCAGTCATTTCTATAATTTTTAAGGCTACTGTTGCTCGTTCTTGTGCAGGAAGTTGTTGATTTTTAAGAATTTCTTCCAAAGTATCAATTGACTGGAGCAGTAATTTGTTTACTCTCTCTGTGGTAACAATATTATAATGATTCAAATTGCTATTTGTATTAACTTTTGGTTCTGTGTGCATAATAAAACTCGATACTTGACTAGAGAATAGTTTATCTTACAGCATTTTCCCAAGTTATACAGTACATATATTGATAGTTTTAGAGAGTAGGGAGTAGGGAAGATGGAAATTAGGAAAGGAAACAAGCAAAAAATATTTACCCCTTCTTTTTTCTTCCTTAAAAACCTATAGAACAGGACTTACGTATGGGGTAGAGGAGGGTGAGGGCGAATGCCATTCGCCTCTACATATGGCGTTTTCAAGGTGAAGCGTGGGTAAGTCCCGTATAATTCTGATTGAAATCTAATTTTTAATATCTATGTCCAAAAAACTTGTACTAATGGATCATGACGGTGCTGTAGATGATTTTCTCTCCACTGTTTTACTAATGACTATGAAAAATATTCAACCTTTAGGAGTAATTGTAACACCTGCTGATTGCTATATTAAACCCGCAATTAGTGCCACTCGAAAAATTTTAGATTTAATGGGGTGTTCTGATGTTCCGGTAGCAGAAAGTACAGTCCGTGGAGTTAATCCTTTTCCAGTTTTATTTAGAAGAGATTCTTTTGCTGTTGACCATTTTCCAATTTTAAATGAGAAGGAAAATATGAATACTATTTTAGTTTCTGAACCTGGTCAAAATTTCATGGTAAGAGTTTTAAAATCTGCACCAGAGCCTGTAACATTAATGGTAACTGGTCCTTTAACAACTGTTGCTACAGCTTTAGATATGGCTCCAGAAATTGAGTCAAAAATTCAAGAAATTGTCTGGATGGGTGGTGCATTAAATGTAGCGGGGAATGTAAGTAAAGATATGGAACCTGGTCAAGATATGTCTGCCGAATGGAATGCTTATTGGGACCCATTTGCTGTTGAAAGAGTTTGGCAAACTCAAATTCCTATTGTACTTTGCTCATTAGATATTACTAATAATGTTCCCCTAACTTCTGAATTTGCTCGCAAATTAGGGAGGCAAAGAAAGTATCCTATTTCTGATTTTGCCGGACAATGTTATGCGTTGGCAATTTCTCAGGATTATTATTTTTGGGATATTTTAGCAACTTCTTACTTAGCACATCCAGAATTTTATCAACTGAAAGAATGGGAAACTGTAGTTGTTACAAAAGGTATTAGTCAAGGTCGGATAAAAGTAGAAAATGGTGGACGGAAAATTATGGCAATGGAAAAGGTGGATAAAGAGAGTTTTTACAGTTATATTCTCCAACAATGGGCACGGTAGAACTAATTAACAGCAATCCCATATTGGTCCCAATAGATATAATACAGGACTTACGCCAAGGCACTATATATAGTGCCTTGGTCCGTTACGAAGTTCGCAATTCAAGTCGCGAAGCGTTCGCTCCGCTTGGCGTCAGGAAAACACGCCCTACCAATAGCGTTCATGCGTAAGTCCTATAATAGTAAGAATAACATATCTAATTGGAGAGTACAAACTTGTCCTTAAAAATGATTTTCTAAACTGAACTGAAAGTATTATAGGAATTGCCTTACAGCATCTATAGTTCTCAATGAAGAGTTTAAGATCTTGTTGAGATAGTTCAAAGCCTTAGCTAGCAATAGTTGCTCAAAGAACTATGCACTGTCTCGCATAAAAGCTTAAGGCATAATCTCCCATATTTCGCACTTCAAATATACTACAAAAATATTTTTAACGAAGAAGATCAATTACACCCTCTATTATATCATGTCCGCCTGAATACTTATACTTTGGTGGATGTTGGCAGAGGGTAGAAAGCATAAGGTAGAAAGGTTTTTTCCAATTATGACTTAATTTATACACAAACGATGCTATGGGACATAATCAGGACTTACGCAAGGGTACTATATATAGAGCCTTGGTGAGTTAGGAAGTTTGCAATTCAAGTCGCGAAGCGTTCGCTCCGCTTGGCGCCAGCAAAACACACCCTACCAATAGCGTTCATGGGTAAGTTCTAATAATATTATTACTAATTACTATCAAGATTTTTGTCATAAGTATTTTGATTGACAAACTTCATAGTTCTTATCAGGCAAGGCTTTTAATCGCCAGTGTAATATACTATATTGTGAAGTAGAGAATGTAAGTAATATGTAAGCATTCAGCTATTAGTAGTCAGCTCTCAGCTTTTGAATTTATGTAAGTAACTACTAAGGTTACCTGATAACCAATTATATTTCCTTTCCTTTCCTTTCCTTTCTTTAAAAAAGTGTTAGGACATTGATATAATTGAAATCCTTTATAGCCAATAGTTTTGACTTGAGCTGATAGGTGAATAGTTGAAGCTTAAAACTATATAATACTTTGAGGGTAGTTAAAAGATGAACTCTGAACTTTCTGAAATTAGCCGTTTATTGGATATCATGCCTGCTTCTGGTCGGATGATGACAAAAATAGTGGGAAAACAAGACCAAGCTACAATTATTCAAACGACTTTTCCTATACCTTGGAAAAATCATCGGGTCATATATCTAAATTTTGATTTATGGATGAATTTACCCAAAGCACAAAGAGATTTAGTTATGTTACGAACTATGAATTGGTTATGTCAAATTCAATGGTTTAAGCCTAGCATAAATCAAGGCATTTGTGGAGTTGGGCTAGTAGGAATTATCTCTCAATTAATAGAAGCAGATGTGATTGGCATATTAGTTTCTAGTGGTTTAACTATAATTAGTGTAATTAAAATTTGGCGAAGTAATCATAGCACAGAAACAGAATTAGTAGCAGATGAAATGGCAATTCGAGTTGCAACTAGACGAGGTTATGAAGCACCTGAAGCAGCTAATCATTTATTACAGGGAATTGAAAATGTTGCCAAAATTGAAGGGCGAAATAATTTTAATTTGACTGAGTTGATTAGGTCTCAAAATTTAAAGGTGATCGCTGGTTTATCTCCAGTAGGAGTGCCAGAAAGACTAAGGAAAGAATAATTTTACTGGGAGCATCTTTCTGTTTGGGGAGTCAGGAGTCTGACAAGGGTAGTATTTTACATTTGCGGACCGTGGCTTTAGCCGTATCGCACAAAGCTATAGTAAAGATCGTCAAAATTGTCATGCACTATATATAGCGGCTTATAAGGACACTGAAATTACCAATATATATAGCAATGGCTTCTGCTACATCCGCCTCCACTTCAGAAAATTTAGCAGTTACCCAGTTTCGTAATATATTAGCAAAGTTATTGTCGAGTTTCTCTAAGTTTTGTTGTAGGAGTCGGTAGACAACTTTTGAGTCACCGTTGCTTTCTACGGTTGCCTGCAATGCTTCCCTCAAGAACTTCAAATATTCTGCCGATGAGTAATGAGTTGAGGGAGAATATTTTGAAATTTCTAGTAATTCTGCAAGCTGACTCCTGAGATGGTGTAAAAAATTAGCAGCGTTTTGACCATTTTGGTTATCATTTTCTGCGAGTTCTTGTGTGCAAAGTTTCATTATTTCGAGTAGCCCTTCATCTACCAACTCTTGGTTCGTTTGGAGGATTTTTTCTGCCTCACCGTTGGTGGAATTTAGCAGTTGGTCGATGAGGTTAATATATGCTTCTCTGCGTTTGTTGTCCACTTTTAGCCAAGGATTTTAATCATTGGGGATATAACTTGTTTTCTGGTTGTTAATCTTTAAACCTAAAACCTAAAACCTAACACCTAACACCTAGCCGCACAATTTTCTACAATTGATTATTAAATAATATCATAAAGCAACCTTAATGAGGTTTTTCATCCGCCAAGAAATAAATTTATTGGCTCACAGTAAAAGTCATCTAAAGATGACTAAATGTTAAAAAAATCCCGTCTCTTCTCTTGAGTCATCTGTCAAGATGACTTCAGCTATTAGCCAAGGATTTTAATCCTTGGCGATATCACTTGTTTTCTGGTTGTTAATCTTTAAACCTAAAACCTAACACCTGCCACCTAACACCTAACACCTAAAACCTAACACCTAACACCTAAAACCTAACACCTAACACCTAAAACCTAACACCTAACACCTAAC
>JAKQYF010000059.1 GCA_023356535.1 Trichodesmium sp. MAG_R03
GATTCGTGGTGAAATGTCCCGTGCTATCAATGTCTTCAAAATGCGTGGTTCATGGCATGATAAGGGAATTAGAGAATATACAATTACATCTCAGGGTCCTGATATAAGAGACTCTTTCCGGAGCTATGAAAGAATTATTAGTGGTTCTCCAACTCGAATTACAGTTAATGAGAAAAGTGAATTATCTAGAATTCTTCAGGGAGTCCAGGAAAAGACAAAAGATGACTAGGAGGAAAGTTTACTGACAAATTGTGTTTACAAACTCTAATTTCTACAAGAGGCTTTTAATCCACATTCCCTATGAAAAAAGGGAAAATGTAAAAGTTAAAAAAAACTGGAGTAATTATTTAGACCTAAAAAAATCTTATACTTTCATATTAGAGATCTTAGCAAGCCCAAATAAGTAGGTAGACATGAAAAACTTAGCTATATAAAGATTTGTATACTAACTCCAAGCTCCTCAACTGAGTGGCGGCTATTAATTATAGCTTAATTAATGCTTACTGATGGGTATTTTTTTTACGGCTTTTGGCTTTTTTACACATTCTTCATTCTTAATAGAAATTTTTATGACCTTCGCCTCAATTCTTAGGTTAAGAGGAGAGGAGAGAGAGAGTAAAAGGTTGAAAAATCCTTAGTTGTTCAATGGGCGGTACTGGATTTGAACCAGTGGCATCCTGCTTGTAAGGCAGGCGCTCTACCACTGAGCTAACCGCCCAATTTATATAATTATAATAACACATATTATTAAATGTGCAAGTAAAAAAAATAATCTTTTATCTGGTAAGTTTGATAAATATAAATTATATATTTTTTGGCCTATATTAAATCTGCTATGCCTAGTGGTTGTACTCATGACCGAATAACTTTGTGGAGTTTGCCCATCGTCACAAGCTTAACTTTTGGGCTAGTTCATAGTACCCACTTAACATTATTTGTTTCTGGAGGGTTTTTATTTAGCGGCCTAATGTTTGGTCCAGACCTTGATATTAATTCTCGACAATTCCAACGTTGGGGTTGGTTTAAATGGCTTTGGCGACCCTATCAAAGAAGTCTTAATCATCGATCCTTTTTATCTCATGGACCAATAATTGGTACTGCATTACGGTTGCTATACTTATTAAACTGGTTAGTAGTTTTTGTTGTATTGGGTTTAGTTATAGATGAATTACTGGGCTTAGAGTTAAGTGTTTTAGGATTTATTACAAGCTTGTGGCGATCGCTTTCGCAAAATTATCAAGAAGTAATTGCTTTGTTAGTTGGTCTAGAACTTGGTTCCATGAGTCATTATTTAAGTGACTGGAGTAGTTCTACTTATAAAAGCTTTAAAACTAAAGGAATATCAGGTTTACTCCCCCAAATCAAACCTCAGAAACAAGAACGTAAGTACTCTCGCAAGTCTACTTCATCAAAAGTTGTTTCTCCGACCAGTCGTCGTCGTACTAAAAAATAAAAGATCAACTCCTTATGACTGTAATTATTATAGCCAATTAAGTTTGGCGCTTACCACAAATAAGTCAACTATAATCTATTAAATTTATTCAGTTTTTCTCAACATTAGGATCTGCAATTTATCTATAAGTCAGGACTTAAATAAATTCACCTTCCAAACCCCATATGTAGGGGTGAATGGCATTCGTCCTCACTGGATGTAGTACCCGTGGGTAAGTCCTGTATAGTAATCAGATTTAGTATCAGTGATCAGTATTCCTTAAGCTACTAAATTGAGCCTAGGCATTTTTTAGTATAACAATAATTACTATAGCCTAAGTTAATAAAATTGGCATAACATCAAAAAAAATATCAAGGTCAGGACTTACCCGAGGAGACTAAATTATAGTGTAAATATCTGAAATAATCACCAAAAACACGGGATATATATCGGTATTACGTAATTCCTGAAGGTTATTAAGTAAATTTAAAGATGGCATCAACACTGACAAATCAGTTGAATAACTCTTTCACCCTCTTTCTGAGCTTATTGGTAGAAGCAATACCATTTTTGTTGTTAGGGGTTATTTTTTCCGGAATATTACAGTGGTTCATTGACGAACGAAAATTAATTACATATCTCCCTCGAAATTCACTTTTAGGAGCATTTGTAGGGAGTTTAGTTGGTTTTTTATTCCCAGTTTGTGAATGTGGCAATGTTCCAGTTGCACGACGTTTATTGATACAAGGTATTCCCGTCTCAGTGGTAATTGGATTTTTATTGGCAGCTCCAACAATTAATCCCATAGTTATCTGGGCCACTTGGACCGCGTTTAGAGACCAACCAGAAATTGTGTTGTTGCGAGTAGTATTTTCTCTAGTTATAGCAACAATTATTGGCTGGATATTTAGTGTCCAGAAGGATCTACGGCCAATTCTACAATCTACAACTGCTCGTTTATTACCATTACCTCAACAGTTAATTTCTCAAAAGTTGGATACTTCTCCCCTTCTACAGTCAGGAACATTTTTTTTAGGTCGATCTACTACATCTTTGCCCCTAGAATCTATGGGGCTTTTGCAAGGATCAATGACGACAACTGTTCATAGTCAATCTCTAGGAGTTAGTGGTCAAATAACTACTCACAAAGATATGAATTTGACATCTCTTTTTCTTGCGCCTGATAGACAAAGATTTTTATCTTTGTTAAATGGCATAGTGCAGGAATTACGGGAGTTGGGAGGAGTCTTAGTAATTGGTAGTGCGATCGCTGCCATCATTCAGGTTGCTGCTCCTCGGGAGTTAATTCTTAATCTTGGCCAAAGCTCAATTAGTTCAATTATTGCTATGCTAATTTTAGCTGCAGTGGTTTCCATTTGTTCTACTGTAGATGCTTTTTTTGCATTGTCATTTGCTACAACTTTTACCAGTGGTTCCCTGTTAGCTTTTTTAGTTTTTGGACCGATGATTGATATTAAAGCTGTTGGCTTGTTATTATCATTTTTTCGCTCGCGGGCTGTAATTTATTTAATAATATTGGCAGCACAGTTGACATTTATTATGGCTGTGGGAGTGAACTTATATTTGAGTTAAATTATACCAATTTCCTCAAGCATGGCTACAAATCATGGTCAAGAATGAAATCATATAATCTTAATTAACAGGACTTAGGCCAAGGTACTATATATAGAGCCTTGGTTCGTTACGAATTGAGCTTTTTATGTCGCGAAGCGAAACAAAACCTAAAAATAGCGTTCATGGGTAAGTCCTAATTAATATAAGCAATGTAGTCTCAGTTTGTGAAATTGGTATACCCATCCTAAATCATTATGTAAAATCACTAGACTTCTTAAAAAATAGCTCCAACTCCTATTCCTTCTGCCTCCTGTCCTAAAACCAGCCCATTGTTCTTACGAATCAGAATTGCTATATTAGCTTGTTGTTGATAGAAGTAAGTTTTTCATATGAAGGTGACAAAATCATTATTTTCTTTACTTAAACAATATGAATCTTGGTTGGATGCCGGAGCAATTTTGATTTGGGGTTTTTTGTTGATAAATTATTGGTTAACAGGTAAGTTATATACATTAATTCATCCCCGTTATTTTGGTTTAACTGTGGCTGCTGGAATTGGTTTGTTAATATTAGGTGGATGGAAATTCTTGGAGTTATGGAAGATCAGGAAAAAACATAGATTCCCTAGGCAATCAAAACAGGAAATTCGTATAATTGAAAATCAACATATTAACTTTTTTGCTCCTGGTTGGAGTAGTACTTTACTATTAATATCCGCTCTACTAGCTTTAACAATTACTCCTCAAATTTTTGCGAGTCAAACTGCTTTACAAAGAGGATTAACACAATCTTTGCCAGTAACTAGAATTCAACCTAAAAAATTTCGTAGTGCAACTAAACCAGAAGAGCGATCTCTAATTGAATGGATCAGGACTTTAAATGTTTATCCAGAACCAGATGCTTATAATGGTCAAAAAGTTGAAGTAACTGGTTTTATAGTTTATCCTAGAGGATTATCTGAACAATATTTGTGGATATCTAGATTTATTCTGACTTGCTGTGCTGCTGATGCTTATCCGGTGGGATTACCAGTTAAATTACCAGCCAGTAAAAGTCGGAGTAAATATCCTCAAGATGCTTGGTTTAAAGTCAAAGGAAAAATGATGACTAACGAGTTTAATGGTCAACGTCAATTAACAATTTTGCCAACAGAAATAGAATCAATTCCTAAGCCGAAAAATCCTTATGATTATTAGATAAAGAAGAATTACAAACTTGATAAGCGCAAAAATTTTCAGAAATTGTTCTCCTCAAATATAAATTTTTGTATTGCATAATTGATGATAAAATTGTAGGGGTTGAGCATAAGCTAATACTCATTAAAAATGCGTATTAGTAAGCTATAATTTAGATTTTATAATTCAGAATTTAGAAGGATTTTTCTCTGAACGAGCCACACAAAAATAAATCGTTTACATGGATAATATCTTACCTATTGTAGTCTATCATAATGACCAAAAATATCAATCAAAGACTAATAATTTTTCTTGGGTTTCTTCTATTATCATTGTTTCTCAGATTTTGGACTCTATTTGTATCTGTACTAGACAAAGATGAAAGTATTTATATATTAGGAGCAGATAGTTTATTAAATGGCAATCTCCCCTATACAAAAATTTGGGATAACAAACCGCCTGGTATTTTTATATTGTTTTCCTTGGCAATGCTAATGTTTGATAAGTCCATAGTATCAATCAGAATTATATCTATTCTTGCCACAACTTTTACCAGCTATTTTTTATATAGAATTGGTGTAAAGGTTGATGAAAAGCAAGGAGAGAAAATGGGATTATTGGCAGGTGGTTTATATGCTATTTTTTCTCTACATAATGATGGTGCTGCTGCCAATGCGGAAATTTTCTTTGCTCCTTTTGTTACCTTAGGATTTTTATTTTTATTTCAGGATAGGAAATTATCAAATATTAAAGTATTTATGATAGGTATAATTTTGGGTATAGGGATGCAAATTAAATATTTGGTGATTATGGATACGTTAGCATTAGTTTTATTAGGAAGTTTGTATCGGAAGGAAGGAGGAATAAGGGAAAAAGAAAAAGAAGGGCTTATAAAAAATTTTCAGATCACATTAAAGTTTTATATAATTTTAGGTGCAGGCTTAATTTTACCCGCAATTATTATCGCATTTATTTATAAATTTTATGGCTATTTTGATGAATATATTTATGCAACTATTACTGCTAATAGTAAATATATAATGATGCTAGATTTTTCTTTTTCAGACCTTTTAAGTAGGTTAAGAAAACAGATATTGGGAAATATTTTATTATGGCTATGTTTATTCTGGAGTCCAATTTATTTTTTTATCTTTGCCAGGAATAAGTTCAAACAGGAGCGAAATTTAATCTATTTATTTTTGTGGTTTAGCTGTGCTTTTTTTGCAGTTTTGTTATCTAAGCGATTTTATAATCATTACTTTTTACAATTATTACCTCCATTATGTTTAATTAGTGGATATATCATTATTAAATCGGCTTATTTGCCTCAAAAAAATTGGGTAAACAAGCATGACGATAAAGAAGCAAGCGAACTGAAAAAAACAATTGTTAAAACTCAAGCACTTGCTTTAATGAATTACCAAAAATTATATGTAATTATCCGCTCTTTTTCAGCTAACATAATTCTGTTCTTAATTTTGATATATCCTTTTGCCCAAGCTGGTTATAATAAGTTAAATAAGAATTGGAAATTTATCTATTATCGATACATTCAAAAAATAGATACGTGGGATGACAGAGAAGCTTTGATTGCTAAATATTTGAGACAGAGAATTAAATCAACTGATTATATATATGTGGTTAATTATGAACCAATAATTTATTATTTAGTGCCGACAAAAATTCCGACAAAATATGCTTTTCCCAGCCATTTAACAGCTATATCTCAGATTTTGCCTACTGATGATCTGCAAGAATTAGATAATATTATGGCGAAAAATCCTAGTTATATTTTACTGGCGGAAAAAGATAATATTAGCCCTGAATATAGAAAAGCTCTCAATCAATATTTAGAAACAAATTTCTTTCTAGAAACAATAATTCAAAATGTAAAATTATATCGAATGACCTTAAAAAGCAGTGATTAGGGAATAGGAAGTAGAGAAAATTAAAGCTTTAATTAGGGCTTGCTGATTAATTATAAAAGCATTGACATATAAAGGCAATATCTTGATTTGGAGCGGAAAAAGTACCAGCTTTTCGGTGGTTTAAGCTGAAAAAGTTAGGATTTCGGGCTGACCATGACAAGACAAGTCAAGGAACAATATTTACTACCATCTCCTCCGTAATTCCTCACGGAGTGACAATGACCTCAAAAGTATTGCTAACAATGGTTAAGAGCGCTTTTCAAATTGATGAACTACATCGCCATAACCAAAACCTTGTAGGGACGTTGCATGCAACGTCCCTACTGTGGTCTACCGACATGAAAACTGCTGTAAAGGATTAAAGTAATTATAGAAAATTGCCATCAATAGTGACAATAATAATCATTATTAGTGAGGGTATAGTTGAGCGATCACTTAACTGCACTCCCACAAAATGGTTTATCTTTTCTTCAATTCAAGGCCACTGACAAAACTTATAGAACCCATTTGAGGTCTATTGAATAAATTACAAGTCCAATAGCAATCTGGGTTTGATGATTCTGGCAGCCATTTTTCGTAATTTTTTGGTCTCTTGAACCCCTATAGTTGTTGAGCTACTTAAAACGGCTTTTATGAATACTTTGCATTTCAAGAAAAGATACAAAATGGGTTCTATATAAGTCAATTAAAATTTTTTTTTAGTTATTAAATCAACTGTGAACTAGTAGTTGATTAATTTTCTCTTCTATACCAATCTTCGTCAATAATTCCTGCTACCAATCCTAAATAGTCTATATTACTAACTTCTATTGACATTTTCTCCTATTTTTTTATCTTCTTAGAGCAGTTTTACGTTTATTAAAACAATTAATCGCTAGTAGTTAGTTGGAGATAGAGAATTTTCTTGGTGTTGAGTTGTCTCATTGGTTGAAAAATCTCAAATCACCTCAAAAAGTTTATTTCATTTTTAAACAAAAACAGAATATTCATTATCGGAAATCTGGAAAAAATTATCATCCCTTGAGTTATTTAGGACTATCTCCCGGAACTAAAATATTTTTAAATAAAATTAATATTACCCAAAGAAAAGGGTTTGGCAAATTTAACAAAGTCATAACAAAAAACGGAGAGGGTGGGATTCGAACCCACGGAGACTTTCACCTCACTCGATTTCAAGTCGAGCGCATTCGACCACTCTGCCACCTCTCCTCAATCAGTCAAAAATAAAAAGTCATAAGGTCAAAAACGGCCAAAAGTTATTTGAAAGTTTTGACCAAAAAAACTGGGACATTTGTAAGATTCTGACAATCAATTATTAATTATAGTACTTTTGCAGACTCGAAAACAGATTCTGCTCGATAATATAAAATTTTTTCAGAAATTACCGTCAAATTCTGGTCTATCCAAACTAAAGCAACTTGAGAAACAATACCTGCTTCCATAGATACAATTGAGAAATTCCGTCTTTTTTGGCCTTCACTATCAATAATCCGTGGCACACTTGCTGCATTCAAATATAAAGTCCCATAAGCATCCATATCAAAACACTTACGCAACTGCCTGTCAGTATGACGCAATGTATGATGCATGTGACCAAAAGCAACTAAAAGAATTTTTTTACCCAACTTACGAGATTTTCTTATTGCATGAGTCAAATCTGGATCGCCAAAATCCCCACCCATAGGCTTCCAGTCACGGCCCACCGGATCTTCGGGAGCATTTCCTAAACCAGTAGGGCCATTGTGGCCAAGAAAAATCACATTTTCATAAAGGGCACTTTCTATGGCTTTAACCATTAAATCCGTGGATTCCTCAAAACTATTAACTCCAAATCGTTCTTGATAAAAATCATTATATTTCCATTTTGGGCCTCCCCAACTAAAAGGGCGAGTCCCCACCACTGTCAAATTTAAACCTGGGAAGTCCAACTTACCATAACCTACATGGGCTTCTCCTAATAAATCTATTTGTTTTTGAACTCTATCTTCTTGCATGGGGTCATAAGGACATTTTTCTCTCCCCCAATAAGTTGCAGTATACCAGGCGTCATGATTACCAAAAACTGCTGCTTTAGGGATGTCAAGAGCAGCAATTTCCCTGACAATTTCTACTGCTTCATTACCAAAATCTCCTACAAATAGTACTAAATCAACTCCTAGATATTTGAGGGCTATTTCATCTTCTGGTTCCCATTGATTGTGAATATCTCCGACAACGGCAATTGTTATCAATTTTTGTTGATTCTCTATCATATTTACTGTTTTTTGTCAATTTTTTTTGATTCTAGTTAGGGTCTGCTGAAAGAGTCTTTTTAAGAAACAGGGGAGTAGGCAGGGAGGTGGCATTCAACGTCCCTACATAATAACAGGGAATATATAGAGGAGGTTCGGATATATTTGTCCCTTGATTTTTCTGGCATGGGAATGACCAAAATACTAACTTTTTTAGCTTGAAGGAC
Organism: Trichodesmium sp. MAG_R03; assembly: GCA_023356535.1. Taxonomy (GTDB): domain Bacteria; phylum Cyanobacteriota; class Cyanobacteriia; order Cyanobacteriales; family Microcoleaceae; genus Trichodesmium. The sequence continues at coordinate 8,569 of JAKQYF010000059.1, forward strand.
CGAAAAACAGGTGTTTTTTTTCGACCACAAAAGGCTAAGACCTTAATGTGTCAATGCTTTAATATTTAATTAGCAAGCTCTAGTTAGTTTTTCCCTTAATAATCTTAACAATAACAGGAGTTACGCAGGCGAAACCAGAAACGACGAAAACTCCTATAATATGGAACCAATTGTTAACTCCTATTGACCACTATAATTTTTTTTTACTTTTTACTTTTGACTTTTGACTTATATTTTTATCCCACATTCTGCACTTCAAAATGTAGGGTATAAGTGCCCTCTGCCTTCTCTGCTTAAATAAACTTAAAGTCTGAAGAATCAATAATAGTATTAATAGCATCAGGAAAAACAGGAAGATTATTGAGAACTGCTAAATCAAAAGCAGGACTACCATCATCATTAAGATTAGGATCATATCCTAAAATAGCTTTGCTATTGAAACTATTATTGACATAGATAAAGAAAGCCGGACTTGTGCTAGAACCCTTTTGATTCTTTAAAATAGAATTCACTTGCTGTACATTTTCAAATTTATTCTCAAAAATAATCAGTTCTTGTTGACTAATATCTTGACCTTGTGAACCTAAATTATCTAGAGAAACTATTACACTAGAAAATTCTGTAGCAGTACCAGAAGGATTAGTTAAATTACCAAAGTTATTCGATCTAAACAAAAATACATCTAAATTATTACCATCAAAATCAGTTATCACATCTACTCCTTCGTTGGGGACTTCAAAAAAGAAAGCATCATTTCCTCCATTACCAGTTAATCTGTCAGTTCCAAATCCACCATTTAATGTATCATTTCCTAAACTTCCATTAATAGAATCATTACCTTCGTTACCACCCACAAAATCGTTACCTTCATTACCATCGACAATATCAGCTCCCAAGCCACCACCCAAAGAGTCATCACCAATACCACCAAAAATACTGTCATTATCAGCACCTCCATCAATAGTATCGTTACCAGAATCACCTGCAAGAGTATCATTTCCCGTATTACCCAATAGGGAGTCGTTGTCATCTCCTCCAGAGAGGGAATCATTACCTGTACCTCCGTCAAGGGTATCATCACCTAGTCCCCCTTCAAGAGTATCTTGTTGTTCTGCTCCTAATAATAGATCCTTGCCATCTTCTCCCAACAAAGAGTCATTATCAGCACCACCATCAAGAGTATCGTTGCCCACTCCTCCCAATAATGTGTCAGTTTGTTCTCCTCCAAACAAAGAGTCGTTACCAGTTTCGCCTAATAAGGAATCTTCTCCAGGCCCACCATCTAAAATATCATCTCCACCGCGACCACTGAGAGTATCGTTGCCAGCGTTTCCTATCAAGTAATCACTTTCTTGAGTACCGTTAATATTATTACTGCCATTGCCTCCTTCGGTAACATTATCAACAACTCTAATGCTAAAAGATTTCCTGGGAATACTTCCACCATCACTATCAGAAACAGAAAAGGAAAAAGGAAAATTACCTGCTGTATTACCAGGAGTATACAGAATTAAATTGTTATTAATATCAGCTTGAGAAAAAGTCTCATCCTGATTAAGAGTTTGATTAACCAATCTAAGATTACCTTGTATTGGTGTTCTAATAAGGTTGTAGGTAATTTCTTCTATTGTGTTGTCGGTATCTGTAACTAAAAGATTGGTATTTAATATGTTTCGTCTAGGTCCATTTTTGACAACAATAATACCTCGGTTATTTACTAACTGTGGAGGATCGTTAACTGTAATATTAACTTTAGCAGTATCGAAATTACCATTCCCGTCACTAATACTATAGCTGAAACTATCCTCTCCTAAGAATTCAGCATTAGGAGTGTATACATAAGTTGTAGTATTTACTTCTAGTAACGATCCGTTTTGCGGTCGCTCTATAATAGCAGAAAAACTAAAAGAATCTCCTTCTGGATCAAAGTCATTTGTTAGTAGTTCTTGAGTAGTAATAGTTAATGGTTCATCTTTATTAGTTCTAAAATTATCATCCTTTGCTTCTGGTTGTAAGTTAGAGGGTGTTGTTGTTGGAGAAGGTGTTGGAGAAGGTGTTGGGGAAGGTGTTGGGGAAGGTGTTGGGGAAGGTGTTGGAGAAGGTGTTGGGGAAGGTGTTGGAGAAGGTGTTGGGGAAGGTGTTGGTATTATTGATATTGTTACTGTTACAGGATTTTCTTCTGATACCACAACATTTAAATCAGTTGTTTGGGTAGCCGTTGTTGTTGGTGAAGGTGTTGGTGTTGTTGTTGTTGTTGGTGTTGGGGTTGGTATAATCCCCGTTAGTATTGGTGTCATCTCCGGAAGTGTTCTCGCGGCTTGTGATACTGTAACAAAATCACTAGAGTCAATAGTGTTACTTTCAACTCCTGCTAATACTGCTAAGAAGTCACCATTAGTCCCACGTACACTAATAATTGTGTTGTTGGGGTTGTCTTCTGATGCAAAAATACTTAAGTCTTCAAAGGTTAAACCGTTGCTGAGACCAATTAAATCTTCATCGCTGAAGTCATTAATAAAGTCTGCCCTAGCAACTTCTGAACCTCTTGAGTTGGGTGCAAGATTAAAGGTATCTTGCCCAATACCACCTGTCAGTGTATCTGCACCAATATCTCCTGAGAGAAAATCTGCACCGACTCCTCCTTCTAGGGAATCTGCATCTTGGCCACCAAAAAGTACATCATCTCCTGGGTTTCCTTCTAAAGTATCTCTACCTGTTTCCCCAAATAAGGTATCTCCACCGTCATTTCCTAATAAGCGATCATCACCTGCACCACCAACTACTATATCATTGCCAATATCCCCATCAACTGAGTCATTGCCTCGGTCCCCAAATAATAGGTCATCTTCTCCACCACCCACAATACTATCATTTTCTTTACCTCCAAAAATAGTATCGTCACCTTCATTTCCCAATATAGTATCACTGTCGCGATCGCCAAATAAGATATCACTACCACTATTTCCTCGGATCAGATCGAAATCTTTCCCCCCCCGCAAACAATCATCTCCCAGACCTCCGTCGAGAAAATCATCTCCAGCATTGCCGTTCATTTGGTCTTGACCCTCACCTCCAAGGAGAGCATCATTTGCATCTAGAGCAAAAACTGTATCATCTCCAGACAATGCTGTAATTGTATCCCCTCTTAAACTTCCAATTATGGAGTCCCTCAGAAGAGTTCCCTCTCCTAAACCTTCAATAAAAATTGCTGGTGGTAGTTCGACTTGTTGTTTAACTGTTTGTGCCATCTTGATTTTTCCTCATAATTATTTTTTGGGCGTTACATAAATGTGGGATTATTTTAAATGTTTTTAACAATTCGTTTGCAAAAAGTGTAATTACTATTTATTGAGTAGAATCATAGGACCTAGGGATGTTCCATGGAACGTCCCTACCTACTCTCCGTTTATATAAAGTCAAAATCATCTGCCTCAATAATAGTTGAAATTTGGTCTTGTTCTGGTTGAATAGATTGAAGGATACCCAACTCAAAAGCAGACAAACTATCATTAGCCAAACTTGTGTCATAACCAAGCACATATTTGTTTCTTTGACCATTGAGGTAAACAAAGAAAGCAGGGCGATCGCTCGATCCATTTTGGACATTTAAGGCAGCATTGACTGCTTGTACATTATCAAACTTACCTTCAAAAATCACCAATTCTGCATCAGCAATACTCAGAGCTTCAGAACCAATATTTTCGTCCTGAAGAATCACACTAGAAAAAACATCATCGCTTAAACCGCCGAAGTTAGCAGATGTAAACAGGAATGTATCATCACCTTTGCTGTCAAAATCAAGGATTATATCAACACCTTGGTCAGCAACCTCATAAAAGAAGAAATCATTCCCCCCACCACCTGTTAACCTGTCCGAACCAGACCCTCCAGCTATAGTATCATTACCAACACTACCATCAATCCGATCATTGTCATCATTACCTTGGATTGAATCATCTCCTATATCACCAAGAATAATATCTTGACCAGAACCACCATCTATAGTATCATTACCATCATTACCCACTATCGAGTCATCATCATCTTCTCCAAATATTAAGTCGTTCTCTGAACCCCCTAAAACAGTGTCTGCTCCAACGCCGCCACTAATAGTATCGTTATCAGCACCACCATCTATTGAATCACTACCTTCTCCTCCAGTTACAGAGTCGTTATCGACTCCACTACGAATAGTATCATTACCTGTATTCCCAGCTATACTATCTTGCCCATCTTGTCCTAAAATAGAATCGTTACCTTCTCCTCCGGCGATACTATCGTCACCATTTCCTCCTGCTAAATTATCGTTACCTGCCTCCCCAAAGATACTGTCATTTCCTTGATTTCCAGAAAGACTATCATTACCATCACCACCAAATATACTGTCGTTGCCATCTCCCCCTAGAACAGTATCTTGTTGAGTTCCACCAGATAAACAGTCATCACCAAAGTCACCAAAAATAGAATCATTTCCTTCATTACCACTAATATAGTCACTGTTACCCAAACCATCAATACTATCATCTCCTGCTAAACCCAAAATATTATTACTGAGGGCGGTACCAGTAAAGTTATCAGCCTTATTAGTTAATGTTTTAGTATCATTCGCAATACCAATGCTGAATGAATTTAAAGGAATTTGAGCACCAGAAGTATCAGAAACAGTATAACGGAAAAAGTCGTTACCTGCTTTATTATCAGGAGTAAATTGTAGTAAGTTATTGTTAATATCTTGTTGAGTGAAGGTATCTCCTTCTCGTAACCTAGGATTTCCTCCTATTTTGAGAATACCTAAATCTGGAGCATCTGCTATTTGATAAGTTAACTCATCAGGAGTATTGTCAGTATCAGAAACTTGTAAATTCTTGGGAGTAATAAACTGTATACCTGAACCTTTTTCCACTACTATACCAGTATTGTTAACTAGCTCTGGTTTTTGGTTAACTGTAATTGTCACATTAGCACTATCGCTTCCCCCATCGCCATCACTAATAGTGTAGCTGAAACTATCAGTACTAACAAAGCTAGTATCTGGGGTATATTCAAAGATTCCATTGCTTTTCACCACTAACTCTCCATTGGAAACTGTAGTAAAATCAGTTACTGTCAGTGGTTGGCCTTCAGGATCGGAATCGTTTTGTAGCACATCGAATACTACAGATGTATTTTGACTAGTTGCTACCTGATCATCTTCCGCATTAGGTCGTAAGTTGGGGATAGGTATTGGTGTATTTGTAGGTATTGGTGTATTTGTAGGTATTGGTGTATCTGTAGGTGTTGGTGTATTTGTAGGTATTGGTGTATTTGTAGGTATTGGTGTATCTGTAGGTGTTGGTGTGTTTATAGGAACAGGAAATCCACCAGCACCAATAAAATTACCAAAATTAATACTATTATTATCAACTCCTAGTAAAATAGCTAAGAATGGACCATCAGAACCATTCTGAATTATGGTATCACGACTGGCAACATTAGGACTTTGGAAAATAACTAAATCGTTAAACCCTAAACCACTTCCTAGACGAATTAGATCTGTATTACTGTTAAAGTCTGCAATAACATCTGCCTCAAAAATTTCCAAGCCACCATTTTCAGGACTAATAAAGAATGTATCATTTCCTTCACCACCAATAAGGGTATCTACACCCAAACCTCCTACTAAAGAGTCGTTGCCAAAGTCTCCTAGAACTTCATCACTACCATCCCCACCATCTATAGTGTCATTATCTTCGTTACCACTCAACAGGTCTGCTCCTAAGCCTCCAAATATTGAGTCGTTTCCCAAACCACCAAATGCTTGGTCATTATCTTCTTCAGCAAAGATGGTATCATTACCATCATCTCCAAACAAGCTATCAACGCCTAGACCACCGCTAACAAAATCGTCACCTCCATCACCACGAACATTATCGTTACCATCTCCACCAAGAACACTATCGTTACCATCTCCACCAGTCACCACGTCATCCCCTATGTCACCAGATACGAAGTCATCTCCTGCATCACCAGAAATATTATCGTTATCTTTACCCCCATATACACTATCTCTACCGTCCCCTCCACTTACAATGTCATTTCCGCGATCGCCAAACAATACATCATTACCATCTTCTCCTAAAACAATATCATCATCTTTCCCTCCACGGACGTTATCATTTCCTTGGTTTCCTGTAACTGTATCATTGCCCCGACCTCCGTTTAAAAAATCATTATCTGCATCGCCTCTAATTTCATCGTTGCTAGCTTCACCGAAGATACTATCGTCACCCGCAGCTCCAAATATTACATCTACTTGGTCACTACCAATTAAAAATTCATTATTAGGAGTACCTCGAAATACCCCTTCGACTCTGATGGGCGCTCCTTCACTGAATACCCTAATGTTAACTGTTGCTAGGGAACTTGTTGTTCCATTACTTGTCTCGTAACTAAAGCTATCTGTTCCTATAAAGAATTGTCTGGGGGTGTAAGTAAAAGTACCTGTATCATTTTCGACTAATGACCCATTTGTAGGTAAGCTAAAGTTAATAATGGATAACGGGTTTCCTATAGGATCGATGTCGTTTTCGAGAACATTAAAACTAACCGCTTCGTTTTGATTTGTTGTCACTTCGTCATCTACAGCTATTGGTGATGGCGGTGGTACTGGTGAAGTAGTTGGTCTTGGTTCTGATGGAGATGGTGTGGGCAATGGCTCAAGCTTTCCGTTAATAATCAAGCCAACAAGTCTGCCACTATCATTTCTAACTTGGATAACTTCTGTTGGTGGTGGAGTAGGTTCTAGTGTTGGTGTTGGTGTTGGTGTTGCTGTTGGTGTTGGTGTTGCTGTTGGTGTTGGTGTTGCTGTTGGTGTTGCTGTTGGTGTTGGTGTTGCTGTTGGTGTTGGTGTTGGTGTTGGTGTTGGTGTTGGTGTTGGTGTTGGTGTTGGTGTTGGTTGTAATGGTATAAACTCACCATTATCATCAATGAAACCTCGTACGGAAAAACCATTTATTTCCCTTGTAACTATTTGAGTATTTGTTATTATTCCTGCTGCTACCATTATTTTTCTCCCTTGAAAAATTTTTTTGAAATTTATTGACGATATTTATTTACAAATACTTTATTTTATAGTGGTTGTTTATACTCTTAATTAATTATTGGTTAGTCCTAAATTGGACTAAAAACTACAATAGGTATTTATTCTCAATTATCCAAATAACCACTATGAGACATAGAACTGTAGAATAAAGGTAAAAGTGGCCCTGTTTGATCTTGCCCATTGACAGCCAAATCGCTGTGACAAAGATAAATCCGATGTTCATTTGATCCATTAACTGAACTAGAGTAGGAATAACTGACACGACTTAACAAGTCTAGCAAAATTCGTCGCAATCTTTCCCGGTCAGATTTTTGAGAATCTTCAATAGTCCAACATTTTCCTAACTGGCCCTGGGAAAATAATGGTGCTCCGTAGAGAGTGGCAGTACCTCCACTTAACCATAAAGAAGAGCCAACATCCAACCAAAACTGCCATCGATGACATTTGCGACTAGCTCGGTATTGAAAAATCGTCGCCAAAGTAACTGCGGAAGGTAAATGACCTATTGAAGGGACTGGATATGGGTTCGCACTAACAACGCCTCTGCGTAAAAACTGGATAAATTTTGCCACTATACTAGAAGATGAATCTTCCTCTATTGAATTATCAGTCATAGCTTCTTTTACCTGCAGTTGGGAGTTTTGTTGTAATCTACGCTCTACTTCCCAATAGTGAGTTGCTGTTTCCATCAACTCTCGTAGCCCTGATAACTGAGCAAAAGAAAGATAGCTAGAAATAAAAAATCTTTGAATTGCTCTATCTAGTAAAAAGATCGGGTTAAGCAGTTGACATTGTTGCTGTTGCAATTGCTGTTTTTCTATCCACTCTAAAATCTGATTATAAACACAAGTTGCTCGAGATCCAATTCTATCCCATCGAGAAAAAGTTTGTATGGGTAGTAAGCGTGGATGTGTAATATCTGGATAAAAGCAATGATCGGCTAATAAACCAGCTCTCACTGGATCAATATCATTAGTCTTTTGTAAATTTTTCTCATCATCTATTTTTTTCCTTTTAGTAATTGATCTCTGACTTAATACTACCAGCATTTCTGCCACAGCATCACGATCTACTAGACGACCCAAACCAGGATAAACTAAAGTTAAAATACTCAACAATGCTCGGATCATCGGATAGCTAATTAGAGGACGTTGTTCTTTGAGAGATTCCACAGCAATTCCAGCATTATTGAGAATTGAAATCAAACTATAACGAGCGATCGCATCTAAACCAGGAGCTATTATTACTACTTCCTCAGGTTTTACTATACCCAAATTTATATCTTTAATGATCATCTTTGTTATTTCTCCTAATAAAGCTGCCCGAGATTTAGTCTGAATAAATTTAAAATAAGCTGGCAGTTGATCAATATTCAGGTTATTATTGACAACTAATTCAATAATAGATGTCCCTATTTCTTGTGCTAAATTCTTAGGGGTCTCTAATGTTTCTATTTGACAGCGCTCTTGTAGTTGTGCTAGGTATTCCGGGTCAGCTCCCAAACCCAACCGAATACTACCATTAGGATTATAAGTGAAAACACCTATAGTTCCATTGTCTAACAGAAAGTCGAATAATTGATAAGTTATGGCTGGATATTCATCCACATCATCTGCCAACACAAAAGGATAGCGATGAATTAAATGTTGCTGATAGGTAGAGTTTGGCAATAGATACCGCCAGTAAAACTCCGTGATTATTCCGTAGGTTAGGAAACCTCCTTGCCAGCACCAATCTCGCCACTCTTGCAGTAATTCTACTATATTGAGACAAAAGTCATCTAGGGCTCTTACAGCACTAGTCCCTACATCCTCAAATCCCTGTTGTAAAATCATTCCGATTTCTTCTGTAGGCGTGCAGCTGAAAGCAGCTAACTGAAACAAGTCTAGAGTTCGACGTATCATCCGCTCTAAACTAATTCCTGGCTGTTTTAGTTTCTCTATCTGAGGACGCCAAAATCTGCCAGCAAGTTCCTGTTCTGTTTCGGGGCGTAGTCGTAAAGGAAACTGCCCCCTTAAGTCCAAGGCTTGGATGAGCAATGGCCAGAATAAGATTACTTCATCCTCAAAAAAACCTAATGGGGTAGTTGAGTAATAGGGATATTGTTCTGATGTAGCTTCCGAAATTCTGTCCATCAAATTAATCCGGTTCTCTGCATTAGTAGCTAAGATTAAGATTTGGGGTTCAGTATGTTGGAAGTTCCCTATTTGATTATCGCGATCACTTTTGAGATTTTCTCCTCTCATTGCGGGAACAATTTGATTTAGAGGAGATTGAATCTGTTGGCCTCTGATGTAGAATTCTTCTATTAACCGACTGGTTTTACCACTAAGAGTTGCTCCTGTAATCCATAGAGAAGTATCGGGCACTGTTAATTATCCTCTGGAGATTTCTATATTAACGATTTCAAAATAACAATTGTACTTTAATTATGAACTGAAGTTAAGCAAAAATAGAATTAGTTGTTGATGTCAGGTGTTATGTGTCATGTGTTAAGTGTCATGTGTCATGTGTTAGGAGTCAGATTGAAAAATTAACAAAATTCACTCTTTTTTCTGTTGACTTAGTTTTTCCATTAAACTATGTAGCATTCTACCAATTTCTTCACATTTGTTTGAGACAACTTTGATTGAAGGTGTCACTATATTTATGTCGTGGTAAAATTGAGGCAACCTTAAAAATTTTCATCTAATGAATACACCAAGTCATGCTATTATTAATCTTGTACTTCTTAGGCAACCTCGACTACCACAAGCTAATCTTGCTATTGTGATTGGTGGAATTTTACCCGATATTCCCATTTTTATTTTCTACTTCTGGGCAAAGTTTATGGCTCGTTTACCAGAAGCAAAAATTTGGTCAGAAGCATATTATCAATCATTTATCCAAAATCTTGTTGCTATCTTTCATTCTATTCCTTTAGCTATAATTGCCTGGCTCATTTCTTACTACTTTGGTTGGCAAATTGTGCAAGCAATCTGTATTAGTTTAGTCTGGCATTCTCTATTAGATTTTCCAGTTCATAACGATGATGCTCACAGACACTTTTTCCCTTTTAGTAATTATAGATTTATTAGTCCTATTTCTTATTGGGACCCAAAGCACTATGGTTCAATTGTTGCTTTGATAGAGATTTTGGTAGTTTTATTAGCAACTTTACAGGTATTTCCCAGAATTAATTCTGTTCTCGGAAAGGGATTAATGATTTTAGTAAATATATTTTATTTGAGTAGTTATACTTATTTTTATCTTCGTTCTAGAATTTTAATCAACTAGATAAAATAAACCATTCACCTATTAGTGGTCAGCTCTCAGAGCTTGGGAAGGTAAGTAGGGTTTGCTGAATAAATCTGAAAATGGTTGATTTGTTATTCAAAGAAAACTGATGATAATTTTTTATGATCATCATTCATTTAACTATAAGTTAAAATAATTAAAAACACCGCCAAAACAGTTTTTTCTCCAAAAAAGTACAAAAAAAGAGAAAAAGCCTCTTTTAAGAGGGTAGAAAGGTTGATTACTAAGAAAGTAATTGCGATGACAGTTGTGGAAGTTTCTGAAAGTTTGGTCATTACTTTCTCCAGGCTGAATCCTCTTTTTGCTTGTCCAAATTTACCTTCAATATGGTTCCATAATCTTTCATCGCTCCTGAACTTGTTTCTTCTGTTCTTTATCAATATTTTTTGATGGTCAACACACGGGAGGACCACTCATGCTGATACCTTTCTCCTTACATAATTTTCGGTTTTCTCTTGTCCTGTAAATTTGGTCTGCATGAACTGACTCCGGGTAATAACCTGTGTAGCTTTTAAATTCTTCTACTTGAGCTTTTAAGTCTCCTGATTCGTTATAGTTATCCCAACTTATTTGATGTAAAAATACATATCTATCTGTACAGCTTGCAGACACTTTGGCTCCAAATTATGTATTCTTTTGGGCTTTCTCTCTCACTGTTGGATGCACATGAGGTTGATTTATACTTACTATTAGCTCATCTATAGTCATTCTGATTTAGATTGAGACAAGATTTTCTTGCTGTGAAAGGGTTTTTAGCTGAAAAAGTATCCCATTCTTATTCGGAATGACTATATTCGTTGTTCTTTGTTATCCCACATACACTGTTATTGAAAGTAAATTTCACGGACTACAAATAAAGTTTTATATTGTCTATTATTCAGAATTTCTATACTGGCACCTTCCTTTATTAGCAGGTCTATAGTTTTTAAATTTTTACTTACATATTTCAGTTGTTTTTTTGATTGCTTTCCTGATTGCCTTACCAGTTGGTTGTCTTTTTTTACCTACCTTTAAGTATTCTTTTTTTGCTGTTTCACGGTGAGTAATTGGTTTTTTTCTGAAAAAAGAGGAAAAAGACTTTTTCAGTAAGCCCTAAGTATTCAACCGGATTTGATATTATAAGCCATTTGTAGAAGTTAACGACCATTAACCCCCTACTATACTAAGGTGGTTTCCATCAGTCTTGATAGTTAACCTTTATTTAATTTCAGAATAACGAATATTAAAACAACACCACTCTCCTCGTTTCCAAAGAGTAGCTACAAGCCAACCATTTTGTTCTAAGGTATGAGCAATTGATTTCGCTTGTTCTAATAAAATACCACTTATAATACCCCAAGTTGTTGGTTTAGTAATCCCTGTCAGATGGGGAATTATATCAACAATAACCTCAGCTAAAATATTGCAGACTATACCATCTACAGATTCAGGCAGTAATTGAATCAAATGCTCAATATCTCCTTGTTCAACAATTAACTTTTCCGCCTTTATTTGATTTAATTTTCCATTATTAATAGTTGATCTAATTGCCAAAGGGTCAATATCTACAGCATAAATCTGACGTACTCCTAATAATGCTGCCCCAATAGACAAAATACCACTACCACAACCAATATCAGCAATTATAGCTTCAGGATTAGGTTCCAAACCCAAGCGCATTTCTAATGACTCTAAACATAATTCCGTAGTAGGATGAGTCCCACTACCAAAAGCTACTCCTGGATCTAAACGGAGGATGATTTTATCTGACTCCTCTGGTAAGGCTAACCAAGCAGGATGAATCAAAAAGCGATCGCCAACTTCTTGAGGTTGCCAATATTGCTTCCAACTACTGGCCCAATCTTCTTCCTCAATTAAATGCCAATCCATCACTGGAGCTGGTAAATTCATACATAGAGAATCTTGACGCAAATTTAAAGCCAGAGCTGACAAATCTAATAGTTGAGTTTGCCCTTCTGGTAAATAAGCTAATATTAAACAATCATTACCTTTAAGCTCACTTGCAGTACCACGGCAACCAAAACTATCCAGACGCCAGAATATTACTTCCTCCAGACTTTGGTCACACAAAATTCTAATTTCCCACCAGTTATATGCCATAAAAATTTTAGCTTTTCTCAGTTATATTTGACAGGACTTACAAACACATATCAAATTTACACAGTGCATTGTTAACAAATGTTAGGACTTATACTATTAGAGAACCATCTCTGAATTAAATACCTTGTGATATTTAATTTAATCAGGACTTACGCACCTAAATAAAAAACCGGGTTTATTGTCCTGATTATTGTTTTTCGCACTCATGGGAAATTTCGTTACTCAACCCGGTTTCTATAATTTATTTATAGCTAATACTAGCTGATTTAATACAGAAAAATATCCATGCCTTGAGGCCGGAAAGTAGGTCAAAGAGCAACTGTATAAGCATTCTTAATTCCTGGTTCTTTGGTGATTTCAGTTAATATTTCTTCTGGCAATGGATCATCAATACTTAATACCATCACAGCATCACCTCGAACAATTTTACGGCCCACCTGCATACTAGCAATATTGACATTAAAACTACCCAGAAGTGAACCAATTTTACCAATAATTCCCGGCATATCTCGGTGGAGAGTCAATAACATATATGGACTAGGAGGGACATTAATTGGAAAACCATCAATATTAGTAATCCGAATCTCATCTTCTCCTAATAAAGCACCTCGAACATTATGTTCACCTAAAGAACCCTTAGCTTCTAGATGTAATGAACCAGTATAATCCTGTATTGAATCATCTCTAGTTTCCACTACTCGAATACCTCGTTCCTTAGCTTCAATAGAAGCATTTACATAATTGACGCGCTCTCTCAATGCTTGAGAAAGTAATCCCTTCAAGGCTGCTACTACTATAGGTTTGCTATCTCCAGTGGCCAAATTTCCTTCAAGACGAACATTAAGGAAATCAATACGCCCACCTGCTAACTGACTTACCAAATTACCAAGAGTTTCGGCCAATCGTAAATAAGGCTTCAGTTTTTTTAAAGTATCAGGATACATACCAGGGATATTCACCGCCGATCTTGCAGGTAACCCCAACAATACATCTCTAATTTGTTCAGCAACATCCATTGCTACATTCACTTGAGCTTCAGCAGTAGAAGCACCCAAGTGAGGAGTCATCACAATTTTTTGTCCCAACTCTCGTAGTGGGGAATCAACTTCTAGAGGTTCATTTTCATACACATCTAAAGCAGCTCCAGCAATTTTTCCTTCTTTTAAAGCTTCAGCTAAAGCAACTTCATCAATAATTCCACCTCTAGAACAGTTAATAATTCTAGCTGTAGGCTTCATTTTTGCAAAAGTTTCAGCATTGATTGAATGATAAGTTTCGTTAGTCTTGGGTATATGAAGAGTAATATAATCAGACTCTTGGACTAACAATTCCATATCTACCAAACTACAACCCAACTGTTCTGCCCTGTCTGCAGAAATAAATGGATCATAAGCTAAAACTTTCATACCCATAGCTTTTGCCACCTTAGCTACATGGGAACCAATTTTACCTAAACCAATAACACCGAGAGTTTTTTTGTAGACTTCTACCCCAAGAAACTTTTTGCGGTCCCATTTACCACTCATAATTGATTGGTTAGCTTCTGGGACGTGGCGCGACATAGATAACATCATTGCCAGGGCATGTTCTGCAGCAGCAATTGTATTTCCTTCTGGTGAGTTAACTACCACAATACCTTTACGAGTTGCTACTGATACATCTACATTATCTACCCCTACTCCAGCACGACCAATAATTTTTAGTTTAGTAGCAGCTTCTATTATATCTTTGGTAACTTTAGTACCAGAGCGAATCATTAAACCATCATATTCCGGTATAATTTTTACTAATTCTTCTACAGGTAGACCTGTTTTCACATCTACCTGAGCTACTTGGGAGAGAATATCTATTCCACTTTGATCGATTGAATCGGATACAAGAACTTTTGGCATAGGAAGTTTAGTTGAATAATGGGTTATTTGATGATTTTTTTACTGAGACTTCTGCTTCAGTTTGATTTTTTTGTGCCTCAAATAACAACTATACTCTTCAAAGTAACAGTATTGGCCTCTAATTTAATTAATTGTCAGAAAAATTTTAACTGTACCGCAGTGCTCACAAGAATAAGTTCTTTTGGATAATTCTTTGGAGACTTTTTTACCATAATTACACAATTTATAGATCGGCGATAAACTGATGAGGTTTGATGTCCCATTGATTGACAAATACTGGTTTTTCTCTGGATAATAGAAATTCATGTTACCATTATTGAAATGGGCAAAAAATAATAACTGTGAATTTAATATGCCATTAGGCCTGAAGGACTTATGGTTACCCTGAGCATGTTAGTTCTACAGAGAATGATCTGAAAGCAAGTATTAATTTATTTAAAAAAATTGGTTGACTTGAAAGTTAATGTCTGTGTATGATTAACTGCAGACGGCCTCAGCTAAAGTAAGAAGTAAAAATGAATTTGTTACTTAATTATAGCGTTTCATATTAGTTTTATGAAGTAGAATCCATTCCTATCTACACTGTGGCATTGTGACATGTAGCGAAAAAACACGGCCAGAAAAACACCCTCAGAAATATAAAAAACATAGGGAAATGGCATTTCTTTCTTAACATCTGTGTCTTTTAGACACAACAGCGGGGTTGGAAAGCAAGAAACCCAAACAATGTTAAATCCCCAGTATTAAGATTGTATAATATTTTTATTAATTTCTATGAATTATCTCGTTGCTGTATTATCAGACCGTATTCAAGCTGAAGCAGCCTATTCTGCTTTAGAACAAGAGGGTTTACCTATGAGACAAGTAGCGATATTAGGTAAGGGATATCAAACTGCTGATGAATATGGCCTAATCGATCCTAATGAGCAGGCCCGCAAACAAGCGCTCCGCATGATTACTTGGCTTATACCATTTGGGTTCGCTGCTGGTTTTACTTTTAGTGTGATTACAGGACTGAATACTTTTGCTTGGGCAGGAGAATTTGGCAATCATTTTATTGGTGGTATATTGGGTGGTATTTCTGGCGCAATGGGTGGAACTTTTGTTGGTGGTGGAGTGGGTTTAGTTATTGGTAGTGGTAATGCTTTACCTTATCGTAATCGTTTGAGAGCAGGTAAGTATTTAATTGTTGTTAAAGGTTCGGAGTCTTTGACTCGTTTAGCAACTCGTACTTTATATCAGTTTAAACCGGAGAATATTCAAGGATATTCTGAACCGGAAAGTTAACGTAAGTCAGCTACCTCTTACCCTCCCCTTGAGGGGGAAGTTAAAAGTAAAATTTGTGATAACTGAATATTTTGACTTGACAATAATTTCAAGGGGATTCTTTATAGCACTTTTAAGAATATTGAGTTACACTTTTAATAATGATACTTATTGTTTATTATCTAAAGTTATCAAACTTTGTACCTCATCAAGTCCCAAACTACTGTAAGTTAATAAGGAGCAAAACTCTCCTAAACTTTTAATTTATTTCTTCTTCCTTCTTACTTATAAATAATAACTTATGTTACCAAAAGAAGAACTACTTAAAGGAATTGAAAATCGCGAAACTATCACTCGGATAATTGACTTGGCTGAACAAGCTATTAAAACTTGGGAAATTATTCAGAGTAATTTTTTATCGCCACCAGAAATATTTGAAGCAGAAAGAACTTTTCAAAAGTTAACTGAATTAGAAATAGTGTCTTGGGGTGGTTATACTCAAGCTGAACGAAAACGATTAGCGATCGCTCGTTCAGACTTACCTATTGATACTTCGAGTGTGGACTTAAAAGTTATTAATATTGAGGGAAACTTTCTGTTTGATACTGCTACTCACCGAGACTTTCTTGGCTCCATGTTAGGTGCAGGAATAGAGAGAGAAAAAACAGGAGATATTATTATTTTGGGAGAACGAGGTGCCCAGGCAATTGTTGTTCCTGAATTGGTGGAATATTTAGAAATGAATTTTCAACAAGTTCGGTCTGTTCCTGTTAAGATTAAACCCATAGAATTCAGTGAATTAAAAATCAGACAACCGAAAAAGAAAGAGTTAACAACTGTGGAAGCTTCTATGAGATTAGATGCAGTTGCTTCGGCAGGTTTTGGAATGTCTCGCAGTAAAATGGTTGACTTAATTGATGGAGGAGATGTGAGGGTTAATTGGAAAGAAATTAGTCAGGCAAGTTTTTCAGTAAAAACAGGAGATTTAATTGCAATTCGAGGAAAAGGAAGGTTAGAAGTAGGAGAGGTTGCAACTACGAAAAAAGAACGTTATCGCGTGCAGTTAACCCGATATGTTTAAAATTATTTAACTAGTCAAGTCTGATTAATAAGAGACTGTTTGTAAACTAAAGATTAAGACGGCCAGAGTCCTTAATGTTCGGTGGGTTACGGCGGAAACTTAAATTTTGGCTACGATTCATAATTATTGCCGCCTAACCCACCCTACGTATTGAATAGAGTAAATAAAAGGAGTTGCCATGACGCGACTTGAGAATAATCAGTGGTGGTATGTTTGGTAGTGTTTTGTTAGTAAATCCTCGCCAAAATCACCATCGAATTCACGCCAGACTGTGTGAATATGGGGAGCATCAATATTTGTGTCTACAAAATTGTCATACTCAATTAAATGGTTAGTCGTACAAAGTCGGTAATAGTGTGGTTTTCCCTTTTCCAATGAGCCTACCCAAACAAAGACCAG
>JAKQYF010000006.1 GCA_023356535.1 Trichodesmium sp. MAG_R03
TATATTTCTTGGTCAAGAAGTGACAGATGGGCTAGCTAATAGAATTGTAGCCTATATGTTGTATTTGGACTCTGACGATCCAAATAAACCCATTTATCTTTATATAAACTCTCCTGGTGGCTCTGTCACAGCAGGATTGGCAATATACGATACTATGCAGTATATCAAAGCAGATATCATTACTATCTGTTTGGGTTTAGCAGCTTCAATGGGTTCATTTTTATTAGCTGCTGGAACTAAAGGTAAAAGATTGGCCTTACCTAACTCTAGAATTATGATTCACCAACCAATGGGAGGTACTCGTGGTCAAGCTACAGATATTGAGATTGAAGCTAAGGAAATTCTGCGAGTTAGATCGGAATTAAATAATATGTTGGCAGAGCGTACAGGTAAATCTTTGGAAAAGATAGAAAAAGATACTGACCGCGATTATTATATGTCTGCTGAAGAAGCTAAAGAATATGGTCTAATTGACCAAGTAATGTAAGGATTCAGGTCCTATGGAAAAGCCTATAAGTCTTGAGGGATAAGTATGTCCGGTAATTACTTCCCAAATTATATTCTCAAGACTGAAATGGCTACAAACCTTTATTTTCCTCATTATTGAGAATGAGACTATTAAATTGCTGAGGGAGTCATTTTCATAATTTACTCTATGACTGGGTTTGAGGTACTTGAGCCTTACCCAGTAATTGAAGAACCTTAAAGTTAAATTAAAGAAAAAGGAAGGAGTAAAAAGAAAGAAGTTAGTTGAGGAGATACAGCAATTTCGGGCAAATGATTTACAGGGTAAATGGTAAAAATCAAGTAGTGTGGGCATCTTGCCCGCGTCAATGTATCTTATGACAAAGGAAAGCGCTGTAAATCAAAACCTAAGCATTTAGCTATCAGCAATTGATTAAAGAAAGAGGTAAAAACAATAGAGAAATTAGAGAGAATTAAAAGTGATTGCTAAAGTAAGTTCCTTTAACCTGAGAAAGATTTATTCATTATTTGCTGATAGCTAAGTGTTAATACCATTTCTCAAAAACTTTTCGATCCCAGGCCTTACGCAAATTCACTTTGAAAATGCTATATTTAGGGGCGAATGGTATTTGCCCTCACTGGATGTAGTACCCGTGCGTAAGTCCTCTATCCATATCTTGAGTAGGGAACCCACCTCTGTTTCAATTATCATAACCTATATAGGATTGCTATAGCTAAATTGAAAAAAAGTGGAAAGTTAAACCAATTATCTTTATAAGAAAGAAAGAGAGAAATAAATCATTTTTCCTCTTACTTAAAAATCTATGAATATTGAAGATTATTATAGAAAATTAGAACTAAATTTAGGAGCTAGTTTAGAAGAGGTAAAAGCTTCTTATCGGCGACTAGTAAGAATGTATCACCCGGATGTCAATCCCAAAGATAAGCAAGCTAAAGATAAGTTTATTGTACTGACAGAAGCTTACAAGATTTTGTTAAAAGTTGCTCCTCCTCAAACTGAATTAGCATACAATTCTACTCCAATATCAACAACTAATAAAAAGTCAAAATCAGAAACTGTATCTTCACACACTGTAACTCAAAGAGAAACAAAAGTTAGGATAACTTTCAAACAAGAAAAAGAACAAGATCACAATAAATCTCATACCTCAGAGGTAGAAAAGCAACTTAAACAAAATTATTATTTACAATTAAAGCAGTTATTAAAATATAAGAGATACCCTCGGGCTGTTGCTTTAGTAGAAGGTTTAGCTCAGAGAATGCCTCAAGATTGGGAAGTGCGTCAGTGGCAAGCGATCGCCTATCAACGTTGGGCACGTCACCTCATTAGTGAAAGAAAACTAGAGAAGGCCAGAAACTACCTGAAGAAAGCACTGAAAACAGATCCTCAAAACCTTGCTCTCTGGGAGGAAGTAGAACATGATTTTCGTCAACTAGAAAAAATTTATTGATTATTTGTAGATTTGATTCATAATTTTCAGTAGTTGTGAAATTAGTAGAAATTTTTGAATGTCCTATTGCCATTGAGTCCCTAGATTTTACCAAGAAAAAGGCCAAGATAAGTGAGTCAAGTAAAGTTTACAATAAAATACTGATCTTGTTGTCTGCGGAAATGTTTAGAGAAACTTTAGAGTCACGTTGTAGAAGATTTGAATTAGAATTAATCAAAGTTAATTCCGCTTTTACCTTTTATATCATGTCCGCCTGAATACTTATGCTTTGGTGGATGTTGGCAGAGGACAGAAAGTAGAAGAAAGAAGGGCTTCTTCCAAGAATGACTCAATTTTATGCACAAACGATGCTACCGGACATGATATTACCTGCACTATGTAGGGAGGGCTCAACTTTTTCAATGGAAGAAAGCCCTAAAAGTTATCCTTACCCATAGTTTATGGGCGGAACATCAACTTTCTGTGCAAGTATATATTGTAAACGGGTGAACAGTAAATCATTTGCATTTACAGATGGCAAATATCTAGCTTTATCTAGTTTTTTAGAAAGTATTTAAACGTCAAACTAATAAATCATCTAATAAATTCACAATGACAGACGTAAATCAAGAATTTCAAACAGCTCTCAAATTTCAAAAAGAGGGAAAGCTAAAAGAAGCAGAATTAACATATATAAAGATACTAAAATCTGATAGTAATCATGTAGCTTCTCTAATTAACCTTGGTTTAATAGAGCAAGGCAAAGGCAAACTAAATGAAGCAACTCAATTTTATAAGTATGCTTTTTCCATAGATGGAAATAATATATCTCTACTGTATCTTTTAGGTAAAATTACACAAGAGTTAAATCAATTAGATGAAGCTATTACCTACTGGCAAAAATTAGCACAACTCAAACCAGATTCCGCTTTAGAATTTTACGGTAATATAGGCAATAGCCTAGTTCAACAAGGTAAATTTGATGAAGGACTAAATTATTTTCGTCGTGGCCTAGAAATATCACCCAAGAGTTTTCAAGCTCATCAAGCGATCGGTAATTTGCTAATTAGACAAGATAAACTTTTGGAAGCAAAATTAGAATTCAGCAAAGCATTAGAAATTAATCCTAATTATCAAATTGCAAAAGTTTGGTTTACTTTAGTTGATAAGTTACTAAAGGGAGACAATATAATTTCATTTAATTATCAAAATATACCTATAAAATTTGAAATAACAGGCAAAAATCTAGCAGTAGAAGTTTCCAATGTTGGTGGGAATTTTTATGAATTAACTGAGTTAGAGTTTATCCGGCAGAATCTAAAATCATCAAATCCTGTTATTGTTGATCTTGGAGCTAATACAGGGAATCATTTAATCTACTTTAGCAAAATTATGCAGGCAGCAAAAGTCATTCCCATAGAATTTCATCCAAATATTATTGCTACTTTGAAGAAACATATATCAATTAATCAAGTTACTAATATTGACTTATCTAAATTAGGTTATGCTATTGGCAAAAATCGTAGTACATCTTTTGTCAAAGAACATCCTGCTAAAGATTTATGTTTAACAGAAATTGCTGATAATGTCACTAATGGCACAGAAGTAGTAGTTGTGAGTTTAGATGAATTAATTAAAGAAAAAGTAGACTTCATCAAAGTTGATGTACAAGGGACAGAAATAGAAGCTTTGGCAGGAGCAAAAAATTTGATATCCAGTTATCAACCTGATATGCTAGTTGAAGTTGCCAAAAGTCATATTAAGGACTTTCATAAATTTTTAGAACAAGTCAGATATCAAATTGTTCAGGGGTTTGATCATGGAAGATATGTTAATTTCTATATTAAACATACTAAGTGACATACTCCCATACCAAGGTAGGTTGTGGTAAGGTGTGGGCTTCTCACTTCCTAGCCCTGGTCTTCTGTCAGAAACGCGCATATTTGTAAGAAGGAAATGACCAGCACCCTATATTTTGTTTTATATTTTTGTTTTATGTTTCTGGCTTTGTTTTGGGTTCAAAGCTATTATTTTCTTCTCTCCAGCATTTTTGACTTTCAAAGCTAAAGATGTTTATAAAGCATAGGTGCCTTTAAGCCTGGGAAGATATCAAAAATGATCAGGCAAGAGGCAACAGGTAAGAAAGTTTGCTTCCCATTTTAAATGTTAGTAAACAACCAATATCTTGTTTTGTATCTTATTTGAAAATGCTATATATATAAATTTAGACAATCAACTAATGCAAAACTTAATTATCTGGCTAATAATATTTATAGTCAGCTTGTTCGCGTTAATAAAAGCTTCTGATTTCTTTACGGATGCAGCAGAACAAATAGGTATATCTCTAAGAATTTCTCCTTTTTTAGTAGGGGTAACAATAGTATCATTAGGAACATCTTTACCCGAGTTAGTATCATCTATTATAGCAGTATATCAAAACTCTTCTGAAATTGTTTTTGGTAGTGTTATAGGTTCTAATATTGCGAATATTTTCTTAATTATTGGTGCTGCATCATTGATCAGCAATACTTTAAGAATAGAATATGAACTAATTAATGTAGATTTACCACTATTTGTTAGTTCAGCTTTTTTATTAAGTTTAACAGTTTTAGATAGAAATTTTTCTATAAATGAAGCTATTATCTGTATATTGGGATATATTGTGTATCTTTTGTACACAATCACTAGTGGTCAAGAAGAACAGCAGTCAGAGAAAATCAATAGTTCAGAAAAAAGCTTCCCATTCAAACAAATAGTCATTGTGATTATTAGTTCATTATTTATATTTTTTGGTGCTACTTATACCATTAAATCTGTTACTAAAATTTCCGAAATATTGGAAATTGGTCAAGACTTAATTGCTTTAAGTGCAGTCGCACTTGGTACATCATTACCAGAACTAATAGTTACCATTTCTGCTGCCAGAAAAGGGAATCTAGAAATAGCAGTAGGAAATGTTTTGGGTTCTAATATTTTTAACTCATTAATGGTAATGGGAATACCAAGATTAATAGGCAAGTTAGAAATTTCTGATAATGTTATTGATAGTGGGTTATTAGTTTTATTAATGGGAACAATTTTATTCTTTTTTGTAACTCAAGATAAGCAGGTAACTCGTTGGGAAGGATTAATGTTTTTCATATTTTATGGATGGTTTATTGGCAACATCTTTGGCTTCGTTTGATATCCTCAAGAACTTCCCCAATACTTAAATTTTTGCTTGTTAGACAGGACCTAGGTAAAGAAACCGAGTTTCTAGGATAAATCTTTATTTTTAAGTAACTGAACAGAATTATTTACTGATGTTATGCCCAAATAGAATTAGTTGTTGATTTAAGGTATCAGGTGTTAGGTGTCAAAATTCTAAATTCTAACTTACTAGTACGTATTTTAAACACGTATTTAGTTTAATCTATTTAACAGTTGGCTTGCTGATAAAATATAAAAGTATTGACACATAAAGGCTTTAGCTTTTTTGAATGCAAAAAAAGTTTCTAGTTTTCGATCCTTCAAATTCAAAAAGTTAGTATTTTGGGCGCTCCCTAGGCAGAAAAATTAACGGACAAATATATCCGACTCTCCTGGGAGGAGTTAGGGGTGGGCATATTCCCCGTTCCTCTTTAGGGGTGTTCCATGCAATGTACCTACTTCTTGGCCTGGGAGAGGTTAGGGATGGGTCCCCTACTCCTGAAAAAGACTTTTTGAGCAAACCCTAAGTTTAGCTTTGAGCAACCAGCTATTTACAAAGCCCCGCTTAAAGTGCATTGTCGAAAAGGTTTACAAAAAAGAATGTATAAATATGCTAGGGTACATTGCTATAATTAAGAGTAAGATGATCAAGTACATAGATTTAGAGTGAAAGTTAAATAATAAAGAAAAAACTAAATAGGGCTTGCTGATTAATTATCAAAGCATTGACATATAAAGGCTTTAGTCTTATTTTGTCAGCAAAAAGTTCCAGTTGCTCGGTGGTAAAAGGCTGAAAAAGTTATGATTTCGGGCACTCCCATGGCAGAAAAATCAAGGGACAAGTATATCCGACTACCTCATCTATACCTTTCCTGTTCCTCTGTAGGGACGTTGTATAACAAAAATGCGTTTCATGTCCCGTAGGGAAACTTCCCTACCTACTCCCCTCCTGGGAGGGGTTAGGGGCGGGGTTCCTGCTCCTTAAAATACTTTTTCAGCAAACCCTAAAATAGACCTGAATTCTTAGGGAAAAAGATTCATCTATGAAGTAAAAGTCAAAGAATATTGGATAGTTATGGAATTTAACTACTCTTATAAAGGCAACACAGGTGTTAGTGACAATGGTAAAAATACTCAGATGTCCTTCTCTCCAGATACCAAACGAGAGCCTACCTATTTTGTCGGCGAACTGGGAAAAAATGTCGCATTTCGTGAAGCTATAAGCGCCTTACATGACGTAGTAGTTTCCGATCTCCGATATAAACCAAAAGACAAAACAGCTTATAAAGAATGGCGTGCTCAACAAGAAGATGAAATAGACTGGGAAAATATTGCAGCTGAAGGTCAAGAAGTAGCTCAAAAAATAGTAGAAATTAGTACAGAATTAAGCCAACTATACAAAAACCGACAACAACGTTTAAAACCATTTTACCAAGCTCAACAAAAATTCTTTCAATATCTTTATAAAATTGATTATGATGCTTGGTTTGTTTTCGACCCAGTAATAACTGTTCATCCTGATGAAATTTTCTTTGAATGTTTCAGTGTTGATGAATCAACTTATGGAAGACTTGGAGCCAGTTATGAAGTATTCAAAAATATCAATGATTTTGCCTGCGGAACTACCAACATTGACTATTCTGCCGCCCTCTATCAAGAATTTCAAAAAATTCGTAGTTATAAAACAACTCAACTCCAAGTAGACCCGTCCGGTTTTGAAGTTAAAACTGCCAACGAAGAAACTTTTAAAGAAGTAAAAATAGACCTACCCGATAGCTGGGTAAGAGGATTTTTACAAGTCAGTTCAGCGATGTCATTACCAGCTACAAAATTCGACTTGCACCCAATGGATATTCATAATATGTGTTTGGTCTTGCATCGCTACAAAGAAAAACATGGACCCCGCAGTATTAGCTACTTTTTGGAACCAGGAGAACCAATAGAAATAGTATTTGAACCTTGGAATTTGGAAATAATTTGTCACCGTTCGATTTACACTGGAAATTCCCCTCAACAAATCCGAACTTGGGGACGAAGAAGACTGCATATTTTAGAACGTTTAATTCCTATTACTAAAAAATTTACTGTTCATTTATTAGGCACAGGAATGCCCTCATTTTATGTGGCAGATTTAGGAGATATGTCTTTTACTTTAGGATTATCAGGATGGACGGCAAATGATTGGGCGCAAGCTGGTAATTTTGACTTAATGGCACCTCGTGCTGATGTGGATGAATGGACTCAGAAAATAATATTTAATGGGTTGCGAGAAAACTGGTTTGAAACTGCCGATAGTTTAGCAAAAAGACTTAATTTGAGTCGTACTTCTGTATTAGGTGCTTTGGGTGCTTATACTCAAGCCGGACGAGTAATTTATGATTTGAATAAACAGGTTTATCGGGTCAGAGAATTAAGTCGGGAGCCTCTACCAATGGAGAGGTTAAGGTTTGCAAATGCCAGGGAAGAAAGTGCTACTAGATTTTTGCAAGAAAATTTAGTTAAGGTAAATTCTGTTCATGATATTAATGGGGTTTTGAGTATTAAAGGAAGCGTGAGGGATAGGGGGATAATTTTTTATTCTTCTTTAGATGTCGATCGCGATGAGCGGATAGTTGAGGGGAAATGTAATTGTAATTGGTATCAGCAAAATCAGTTGTATCAGGGGCCTTGCGAGCATATTTTGGCTTTGCGGATGCAGCAAGCTCGTCAGAGTCGATAGCAGAAGTTATACGGTTTCACAGAAGTCAGATTAAATCCGGCGGTACCTATATCGCCTGATGGTCTGTGATGATATTGTTTATGAGCCTAAGATACTATTTTCAGCTTGACGCGCCACTACTTTATGGCATGAAGCTAACAACTAAAGGATTAGGTATTCGAGTGCTTTAAGTGGGGGTCTTGAGTTTTTCGGTAAAGTTTTTCCAGCTCTTCGATGCTTTTGTGTGGTTGTAGTTTTAACAATATCGGCATGGCCTTCGCGGAGCGTTGCCTTAGCAGTATCGCCCAACTCTTAGTATTGATCCCTAAATTTATCATTATCAGCTTTACATTACAGCGCTTTTCAAATTCAGGACTTACCCAAGGGCAATATATATAGAGCCTTGGTGCGTTACGAAGTTTGCTTTTTATGTCGCGAAGCGTTCGCTCCGCTTGGCGTCAGCAAAACACGCCCTACCAATAGCGTTCATGGGTAAGTCCTCAAATTGATGAACTACATCGCCATAACTAAAACCTTGTAGGGACGTTGCATGTAGGGACGTTGGATAACAAAAATGCGTTTTCCTGACAGAATGCTGCGCAAACATGTCCCGTAGCGTTAGCGGAGCTTTGCGTTAGCAAAACGTCTCTACTATGGTCTACTGACATAAAAATTGCTTTCAGTGTAAGGGACTTCCCATGATACAGCATATTTGAGGTTTATGAGGTACGCCCACGTGGGCAAGATGCCCGCGCTAGATAATTTTTACCATTTATCCTGTATATCATTTGCTCGAAATCTGCTGTAAATGCTATAATATAAACAGGACTTAGGCCAATTCACCTTGAAAACGCCATATGTAGGGGTGAATGGCATTCGCCCTCAATGGATGTAGCCCCCGTGCATAAGTCCTGATCAACTTAAACAATAACTAAAGTAGTTTTGTGCAATATTCAAACACTCAAATTAAAATATTGCTACCAAACATTTACCATGACCAGAAAATTAGGTCTTAAACCTTCCCTTTTAAGGGGATGAAAAATAAAATTCCAGTTTTCAAGCTTCCGGCTTCAGCTGTCGGTACTGATAACTGATCACTGATAACTAAAATGACTAAAGCTTTCGACTTCCAAGACGAATACGACATCATCATAGTAGGAGGCGGCCATTCCGGTTGCGAAGCTGCCCTTGCCACCGCACGCCTCGGTTGCCACACCCTCCTACTAACCCTTAACCTCGATAAAATTGCTTGGCAACCATGCAACCCGGCTGTTGGGGGACCTGCAAAATCTCAACTTACCCATGAAGTGGATGCCTTAGGTGGGGAAATAGGTAAAATGGCAGACCGTACTTATTTGCAAAAACGCATTCTTAATTCTTCTCGCGGACCTGCTGTTTGGGCGCTACGAGCTCAAACTGATAAACGGGAATACGCTACCGTTATGGGTAATATTATCGAAAATCAAGAAAACCTCCAAGTTCGGGAAAGCATGGTAACAGACTTAGTTCTGGGAGATAACCAGGAAATTATTGGAGTAGAAACCTACTTCGGCGTCGCCTTCAAATGTAAAGCTGTCATCCTCACTACTGGAACTTTCCTCGGTGGAGTTATTTGGGTAGGCAATAAGTCAATGTCTGCGGGCCGTGCGGGAGAATTTCCTGCTATTGGTCTGACTGAAACCCTGAATAAACTTGGTTTTGAAACCGGACGACTGAAAACAGGTACTCCTGCCAGAGTTGACAAACGTTCTGTTGACTACACTAACCTGGAAGCTCAACCAGGGGATGAAAAAGTCCGTTGGTTTAGCTTCGACCCGGAAGTGTGGGTGGAAAGAGAACAGATGTGTTGCTACCTCACTCGCACAACTCCAGAAACTCACAAGTTAATTCGTGACAATTTACATTTGTCTCCTGTTTATGGTGGGTGGGTGGATGCGAAGGGTCCGCGTTATTGTCCGAGTATTGAAGATAAAATTGTGCGGTTTGCTGATAAACATAGTCATCAAATATTTATTGAACCGGAAGGTCGTGATATTCCTGAACTTTATATTCAGGGGTTTTCTACTGGCTTGCCAGAGAAATTGCAATTGGAAATGTTACGGAGTTTGCCTGGCTTAGAAAATTGCATAATGTTACGACCTGCTTATGCGGTGGAATATGATTATTTACCTGCGACTCAATGTTATCCGACGCTGATGACTAAGAAAATTGAGGGGCTATTTTGTGCTGGTCAAATTAATGGTACAACTGGATATGAAGAGGCAGCAGCTCAAGGTTTTGTGGCGGGAATAAATGGGGTTAAATTTGTTAAAAATGAAGAGATGATTATTTTCCCACGGGAACAAAGTTATATTGGTACTTTAATTGACGATCTATGTACAAAAGACTTGGGAGAACCCTATCGAATGTTGACAAGTCGTTCGGAATATCGTTTGATTTTACGGTCTGATAATGCTGACCAAAGATTAACTCCTTTGGGTCGAGAAATTGGTTTAATTGATGACCGTCGGTGGGAGTTATTTGAGAGTAAGCAAGCTAATATTAATGCTGAAAAAGCAAGGTTAAATTCTACTCGAATTAAAGAATTAGATGAGGTTACTATTAATATAGTTACTGATACTCAAACAAAAATTAAGGGTTCGATTACTTTGGCAGATTTGTTACGCCGACCAGGTTTCCATTATGTAGATTTAGAAAAGTATAATCTGGGGAATTTAGATTTAACATTAGCTGAAAAAGAGGAAGCCGAAATTGATATTAAATATTCGGGTTATTTGCAAAGACAGCAAAATCAAATCGACCAAATTAGCCGACAAGAAAATCGAAAGTTGCCTGCTAATTTAGATTATTTGGCTATTTCTACTTTGTCGTTGGAGGCACGGGAAAAATTATCGAAATTTCAGCCTTTAACTATTGGTCAAGCGTCTCGAATTGGTGGAGTAAATCCGGCGGATATTAATGCTTTACTAGTTTATTTGGAGGTACAATATAGGCTGGATAAATTAAGTTCTGTTAATGTTTAGTGGCTGGAAAATTGAGTTATATTATGTCTGAAAAATTAATCATTATTCTGGCAGAAATTATCGGCAAAATCTAAGGATAAGTTGCAATTCTGTAGGTGTTTGGTCTGCAAGCCCCTCCTTGTTGATCCACTTTGGTGAGGTACACCTATCGCGGACAAGATGCTCGCACTAGGAACATTTAATTTTTAATATCTGTACTTCGTATGTTTGGAGTTTCCTGTATCATAACCCCTCCTTAGTGCTCCACTTGGTGAAGTACACCTATCGCGGGCAAGATGCCCGCACTAGGAAAATTAAAATTTTAATATCTGTACTTTGTATGCTTGGAATTTCCTGTATGATCACCCCTCCTTGGTGTTCCACTTTAGTAAGGTACACCTATCGTGGGCAAGATGCCCGCACTAGGAAAATTAAAATTAAAATTAAAATTAAAATTTTAATTTCTGTACTTTGTATACTTGGAATTTCCTATATAGTAGCTCCTTCTAGGTGTTCCACTTTGGTGAGGTATCGTGGGCAAGATGCTCGCACTAGGAACATTTAAGTTTTAATATCTGTACTTCCTATGCTTAGAATTTCCTGTATCACATTCAAGATTGAAAAAAAGTGCTAATATTTTGGGTACAAATAAAATAAGATTGCTATAGTTGTGACTTTCTCGTCCGCTTTTATTGTGATCGGCTCCTTATTTCCTATTCAAGACAATTTAGAGGTTAAAAAAAAAGATAATATGAAAATTATCAAAGGTACTTGGAGTTATTTATTTTGGCTGGGACCAATTTTAACTATTGTCGGTGTATCAGCAGGTTTTGTATCAGGAACTTGGAAGCCTATACCATTAGCTTTGATAACTTTTGCCATAATAATAATTGGTTTATGGATTGTTTATCAGGCTTATTCTATAGAACACAACTCAACCACAACGTGGTGGAGTGGTCGAGCAACTGAAGCAGGTACAAATGCAATTTTTGCGACTATTTCGGTATTGATTATTTTTGCACTAATTAATTTTCTAGGAGTTCGTTATCAAACAAGAATAGACTTTACTGAAAACCAAAAATTTACATTGTCACCACAAACTATAGAAGTATTAGAAAATCTCGAACAACCAGCCAAACTTTGGATATTTGACCGGGGGGAAAATTACCAATATACCCAACTAATAGAAAATTATCAAAAACAAGGAAATGGTAAATTTAAGTTTGAGTTAGTGGACCCTCAAGCAAAACCTGGAAAAGCTAATCAATTTGGAGTCAAACAGTTAGGAGAAATTCATCTTGAAGTTGGAGATAAAAAAGAAGTTATTATTAGCAGACAACTAGAACCTCTAACTGAATCTAAACTCACAAATAGTATCGAAAAAATACTTAGTAGCAGAATTTTAAAAGTCTACTTTATTCAAGGTCATGGGGAACGAGAATTAAAAGAAGGTCAAAAGGGTTTGTCTGAAGCTGTTAATACTCTTGAAAATAAAAATTACATAGTAGAATCTATCAATTTGGCAAGCATTTCTCAAGTACCAGAAGATGCAGATGTTTTGATTATTGCTGGTGCTCAAAGAGAATTTTTAGATGCAGAAGTTACTGCTTTACAAGAGTATTTAGATCAAGGTGGTGGTGTGTTGATAATGTTAGACCCAAGCACGGACCCAGGATTAAATAATTTATTTGAAGAGTGGGGTATATTAGTTGACGATCGCCTAGCAATAGATGACCCAAAAATTGGTAGATTAGTAGGTCTTGACCCCTGGGTGGTATTAGTTACTCAGTATGGAGAACATCCTATTACTCAAGATTTTGGTAGTGGTATTTCATTATATCCCTTTGCCCGACCTATAGAAAGTGAGGCCATAGAAGGGATAGAGGAGAGTCCTCTAATTTGGACTAATGAGCAAAGTTGGGCAGAAACAGATTTAAGGGGTCAGTTGAAGTTCAATGAGGGTCGCGATCGCATTGGACCATTATCTTTAGGTGTAGCTTTGACTCGTACTTCTACTGAGGAAAAAAGTCAGGAAACAGAACTAGAGCCTACTCCTATTTCTCCAGTTCCTGGTGAGCCAAACAATGAAACTGTGGCAACTTCTACTGAAGAATTAGAAGTAGAAAAAGAGACAACTTCAACAGAGGTAAAATCAGAAAATAAATCAGAAGAAGCACGTTTGGTAGTGTTAGGAAATTCTCAGTTTGCTACCAATGGTTGGTTTCAACAACAACTGAATGGAGATGTTTTTCTTAACTCAGTTTCTTGGTTAAGTCAACTGGAACAAGAAACACTTTCTATTAGTCCGAAAAAAACTACAAATCGTCGTATTGCAATGAGTTTAGTGCAAGCCAGATTTTTAAGTTGGATGGCAGTTATAATTTTGCCAATTTTAGCTTTTTCAATTGGTGGAATAATCTGGTGGCAGCGACGATAAAAAGTCAAAATTAAACGACCTCTTACCCCCTCCGAGGGCAGTTTAATTCTCAAATTTATTAACTCTTGCATATTATTCATTGTACCCAAATCTAACCCCAATAAACCTACTCCGAAATGATGTCATAATTAGGCAAATAAAATGTAACAATATTACTATTATTTTGATGTTTGTTGTTAATTACCCTTTCGCTTTCTTTAATAGCCCAATCTGTAAACTTTTCTTCATCCAATATAACCCATTTTTTTTCCTCATTTTTTTCAATCCATTTTGTTTCATTGTAGAGACTTTGGAGTAACTTATAGTATTCTGTTTTATTTTTTTTAAAAAGTGCAGGGTCAATCTCCTCCTTATTGTCAATTGTTTCTAATAATTTATCCAAAAATTCTGTTCCTGTTCCTTCTATCTTTAAAGTTATTGTTTTAGCAATTTTTTTAGACTTAGCAGGAATTTCAATTCCTATTCCTAATAAAATAATACAACCATCAACAAGTATAGCTATAAAAAGTGCGGCAATAGCCTCTTCTTGACCCTTTCCAATCTTTAGAAAAGGCTCAATAATTCTGATTCTTTTATCTTCATCAAAATACTTTAATTGAAGTTCTTTGTACTTGGGATTTAGGGGGTCTAAACTACCATTATATTTTTCTGGCAAACAAATGAAATCAGGTTCTGTCGGCAAACATTTGGCTTTGACTTGAGCCAAAGCTTTGCGATCTGCATCAAAAATTTGCTGTGGTTCTTTTCCTTCTAAATCATAATTAAATAAAGGTTCTAGTTTATTAACTTCTGGCTTAACTTGATTGAGTCTAATTTGCAAATTTTCTCTTTCATCTTTTAAATCTTTGCATATTTTGCCACATCCAACTAATCCAGAACGTCTCCGCCCATCTACTTCATCTTTTATTTGTTTTTCTTTGGTCTTAATTTCATTTTCTAACTGTTGAGCTTTTTTTTCAATAGGATTAAAAACTTCATTAAATAAAGCCCTATGAGCAGAGATAGCTCGATTCAAGCCTTCCTTTTCTCGTGTTTCTTTTACTAAATTATCATAATAAGCAAAGAAACTAGTATAAATACTAATTATAGAAAAAGAACCTACCGCCATCCATTTTAACCAACGAGCGTGTTTGAGAGTAGAACCTGAAGTTAAAAGTAATAATAATGTTTGAATAGCAGCACCACCAGACCAACCTATATATTTGGGTAAAATTTGTGCTGCTCCATACATCGTTGTAAACCCACTGACAATGTTAAGAATAATCAATGCTATCAACAGTTTAATATCTTGTTGGGGTTTTAGCTCGGTTTTAATTTTCTTATTTCCGTTATAATTTGATATATTGTTTTCATTATTGTTGTTAATATTTGTCGAGTATAAATCATTGTTTCCATCATTTTGCTGTGGTGTTAGTTGTCCTTTTTGAGGTTTTTGGCGAGGCTTTGTTTTTTGACATCCAAGTTCACGACACTCAGTCTCGTCTGATGACATTATTTGTAGAGCGTGGCGATTATTTTCATCTCCACGACATTCCCAAAATCCACTTTCTTGATTGTTCATAACACAAATAATCTATAAATAATATATATAGTTTAACTAGGTTTTATTGATTTATGGTAGTTTCAAAAATGGCAGATTAATTCTAGAACATAAAGTTAAAGCTTGAATTTTATTTCTGTGTGGGGTATTTAAGATATTCCTCAACCCATTACCTCATCATAGGAAATCTCACTCTTAAGATTCTTATCAGCGTAATTCATAATTTCTGCTATCTCTAAACTATTGTAGAAAAACCGACATTTTTTAATAAATATTATCAGATTTTGACGGTTTTTAAAACCACTGACTATTTCTTGAGCATATTTCATCAACAACTCTTTTTCTTCCATAACAAAAAAGTTTGCTTTCTCATACAAACTGATTAATGATAGGGACTGTAAATTTGCACTTAAACGCCAGTGAATATCTATTAACTTCAAATAATCTTTATTGGTCAACTTTGGTAATACCCTTTCTGAGTTTAACAAATTCCATAGTTGTTCATTAATTGATTTTTCCCGACGCCAGATTTCAGTGATGTACTCTATCAATTCTCCACTAATTAAGTCAAGAGGAACCTTAGTGTTTAAATCTAATTTCTCTTTTTCATTTGCCCATTCAATAAACTTGCCTACATATTTCTGGTAAGTACCCGTCAGATTTTTTTGCATTTTGCTCAATGTTTTACGAGTTAGCAAATCCCAAGCTTGACTAACCATAAATTCTGTTTCTACCTCTTTACTTTCCGGGTAATTATCCAATAATTGAAGCCATGCTTCTAGCATCTCAACAGGAAAGCCTTTTCCTATAGTTTTATCCAGAAAAATAGTTCGTTTTATATCGTCCTTATAAAGAACATTTGAAAGTTCTTGCCAATTTATCCAGCGATTAGAATTATTATCTATAACTAACTTACTTAATATTGACAACAATTCAACTTTGTCTGGAGAATTATTTGGTTTGTATGGAGATTTATCTGGAGAATTTTGCCAACTACTATTTGGAACGTACCTTGAAGTTAAAAATGATTCGAATGAATCTGAATACTCATCTGTCAATTTGTCTGGAAACTTATCTTGAAAATCTTGGGAATTAAACTGTTCATAAAATTTATCTGGAGACTCATCCGTCAATTTGTCTGGAGATATATCTTGAAAATATTGGGAATTAAACCATTCATAAACTCGCAGAAAATCATATACCTTAAATTTCACTTTCTCTTCTGGAAAACTAATACTCTTTTCTATGGCAGATTCCAATAGTGGCAAACTTTGTTCATAACTTGGTGAGTGAGATTTTAGACAAATCAGATAAAGCTTGCTAGCTTCATCATTGCTAAGTCTTAAATCATTAGCAATCTCAGGAACATGGAAAATGTTTTTCTCTTTTTGCGATAAATATAAAGTCAGAGAATCAAGTGTATCAGGAAAATTTTTATGCCAATATTGCTTTAAATTACTTTGATCAAAAGTTTCTCTCTCTAGAAGATAAAAAATAGGAAAAAGTTGTTTGATCAACAAATGTTTAAAATCATCCCTCGTAATTTCTTCAACTAATGCTAAATCCCATAGTTGGAATTTATCTTTATTAGAACGAAATATCTTTTCACAACGGATTATTAGTTTTTCCAGTTTTAAATATTTTTGTGTAGAGCTTTGCCTGATTTCTAGAGAATCTATCGGTACAGTGTCTATATTTTCAGACTTCTTTTGGAAATATTTAATTTCTTCTTGAGAAATATTTTGTATCAGTTTTAAGCAAGCATTTTGTAATGCCTGTACAATATCATCCCCGAGATTTTTATCCACCAAATAATCTATAAATTGATTTTCAATTAGAATTTCTAAAGAAGCAAAAAACTTATTATCTATTTCTACTATCTCTAAAAATTTATCCGGCAAACAAGAAGAGATTTTACATAACAGAGTCTTCATTAAGCTGCCATTATTTTCAGGTATTGGCAATGCTTTCCACAGCTCTAAAAGTTTTAAAATTTCACTATCTGGAATCGATGAAATTTTACCAAACTTATCGAGAAAACTTTGCACCTTTTCTTCCATTCGAGGAAGGTACTTCCCCAAAAGTTCAATTTTTTCTTGTGACTCTACTGGGTAATTAACAATAAAATCTATTGATGGATTATTTAACTTCAACCAACCATCTACTTCCTGAAATTCCCAAACTAAATTATCAGAATCATCCTTAGTAGTCTTATCAAGATACTCACATATAGTAATTAACTTTTCATATTTATCTTTGGTCGGAGCAATGAAATCTTTGACATATTCGTGGTCTAGATATTCTTCTTTCTCAAACTCATCTTGAGTAAAATCTAACAACACCATATTTTCAGGTAAAGAATATCCTGAAAAACTATCTGTCTTAAGTATTATTTGTGCCCACTCGCAATATTTAGGGTCAACCGAACCTATAGCTAAAGATATTCTGCTGCGCAGATAAGTAGGCAGGAAAAGCAAAATAATATCTAGAAGTAATAATGCTGATACTGTCTTTGGTTTGCCAGTAAGCAATAATCTTTTACCATTCAAAATTACATTTAAGCCTTGAAGCAAAATATTTTGCTCATAATTGTTAAGTTTTTTCCATACCTTTTCTATCCTTTCCTTTACTATTTTAGTGGGAGTTTCTTTTGCTCGTAAAGACTCAAAATCTTCTGCACCTAAAAGCCAGGATTTTTGCTGAGAGTCATCACACTGATTAATCTTACTGAAGGTTGGTATTCGCATATTACCTAGACCTCCCAATAACATACAAATTTGATTCTGAAATCCAGCTATTTCTGCCTCCGATACAAAAATATAACGGTGCTGGAAAAATGAGCGACTTCCACTTATCGAAAAGAAACCCTTATCTTTATTTAAAGCAGGAGCAGCTTGAATAAGTATAATTTTTTTTTCTGGCAAAATCGAAGTATTATTCATACAAATTCCTACAGCTTTATGATTATGGCTGATACTTTTATTTTCCCAAAAGTAATATTTTTTTTCATGTATATCTTCCAGCTCTGAGGTGTTATTTTTAAAATTTTTACTGTAAGAAACTAAACAGTATCCACTATCATTTTCTATAACAAACTTGCCATAGACAAACTGGTCAAATTTAGACTCTTGTGACATGATATTATATCTCCATAACTAAAATTGCTTTTAAGTATTAGAATCTGATGCAGAAATATTATTCGGAATATTTGGCGGACAATTCTTAATTCCTCTCACTAACCATTCAATAGGTGAAAATATATTGATGGGATTGAAAGGTGCATTTATGTCAATTTTATATTTGTTCCTGCTAGTGTCTTTTGTATCGGGCCTAATGTCTTTTGTATTGATGCTTTCCTGTGCAAAATCATAGGGATCTCGATCATCTTGCTCCTCTGTTGAAAAGATAGGGTCTTCTTTAAATTTAGCTTTTGATGCCGTGTCTTGTTGCTTGTTTTCTTCAACAGGGGATTTTACTTCACCCTTACTATTTTTGTAGGTGCCAAAAGCAGAAATATAAAATAACTGACAGCGATTTTCTGGAGTAGGATCTATGTTCAATCTAGGATGATTTTTAGATTTATCTTTAGGAACATCTATTTTTGCATGAAAAAAGTTTTTTAACCATTCTAACTGGACATTTGGTCCTTTGTCTAGCATTTCTAGAAACATTTGTTCAGGATAATGATATTTTTCTTCAAGGCACTTTTGATTAACGTTTGGATCATCTATTTTAGTAATGCCAAAAGCTACATACTGTTCTAATGGTTTTTGACCACTTTTCCTTTGCATAGCGATAAATAGTTTCCTTAGTAAGCTATGGTATGGTTTACTCTGTTTATCATTCTGTAACGGACTGAGTAGAAATATAATCCCATGACATTGAAGGAGATAATCAACAACAGTATTCTCTTGACTATTTTCGTCCACAAATGTCTTATAAGGGTTCTCTAAAATTTCTCCGGATAGGTCGAAAAATGTTAATTCAGTATTACTTCCATTCTCATTCTTGATAGTGTAGAAATACTTAGTTTTTTTCCCTTTTACTTCTGTAGAGGGTACAAATCTTCCGTCATCGAAATCATCTAGAGCATCATTAATATATTTTTCTGTATCCTGGTCAGTTATTTGAATTTTCCCTTTATTGGCTAAATATTCATATAACCTAAGCATATAAACAGATTTTCCTGATCCTCGAAAACCCCAAATTCCCAAGCGAATTGGTGAAGGAATTGGTCGTCTTTTTGGAGTCGATTCATTTACATATTCATCAGGAGTTTCGCTTCTTTTTCTATTAAACATAGATTCAATTTACCTTGTACATAAGTAACTTTATCTGAACATAAATTACAGCTAATTTGACAGTACAGAAAAACAATTATTGGACATTCATAGAATGGCCCAAATACTTTTACAATATTATAGTTCCTTATTGCAAAATAAAGCTTCATCTACTAGATCAAACCATTTTTTCTGTAATTCCTGTTGTGTCTCTAACTCTTGAAATTGTGACCAAATTTGACTACGATTTTTACTTAATAAAATTTCCCATTCCAGTTCCACTCCTTTAGCACGAGTAATATGGTCTGCAAATTCCTCTACCATGGAAACTCTTGTCCGGTTAACAGATATCCCTAGTTGATTCAAAGTTTTTTGGCACACTTCAATGGCAATTTGATGGCGCTGTTGGAGATTAGTCAAAATATTATCTATATTCTCTGGTGTGTTAATAGGTTGCACCGGATCAGGAGATATAACTTCACTAATTTTTTGCCATACATAGGACTGCATAAAACCTTTGTACATAACTTCAAAAGATGCAATAAATTTAAATCCTCTTGCTAAATTTGGTAAGTTATTTTTTTGAGCTAATAACTCGGCAAAAGCCTCCCAAAAATCTGCATTTTCTGCATTTACTAAACTTCCTATTCCTAAATCTATAAATATATCTGCTAAATCTGATTTGGTTTGATTATGATAGTCTTTTAAACCATCCTCTATTGTATGAAAATGCTGCAATATACTAGGTCGCATCTGTTGTATTGCTAGAAAATAAGCTCGATCAATTCCTTTTCGCTTTGCCAAGGTTTTAATATCCTTAAAATTAGGAATATTTTCTGGTTTTTTACATCTATTAATTGCTTGATCAACCTGCTCTTTAAAGTTCTTATTTGGTTCTGAAAGCTCTTCTCGTAGTTTCTTCCGAAATCCTTCAATACTCTCATATAGTTCTGCTAAAAATAGTTCTCTCAGTTGCACATATTCAGTATCAATATCAGCATAACCAGCGATCGCCTGCCGTATTTCTTGCAATTTTTCCTCTATCCAAGTTTGAAAGTTACTCAAATCTTTCAAGGCAGCAGACATATATTGCTTGTCTAAATTTTGCATATTTTTGATCAGATAATGAAGCACTTTTTCCATGACTTGATTTGCCGCTTTTGAATTTTTGCAATTAGCTTTCAAACATTGTTTAACATGGATTCCTTTGCTAGCCATAGTATTGTTAAAATCCAGAGATAGCTGTTCATTTTCCCCATCCTGATTCAGTAACATAAAAACCCATTCTTTCAAAGGAAGTTTGTCTTTCAAAGCTTGAGACGCTACATCATATAAATTCACATCCTCCCTCCGTAAAAAATCCCCTGTTCCTTTTTTACCTGGTCTCCGAATCAACAAAATAAAATCAATATCTTCCGCCAAAGCTTTAATCATTCGTTCTGTATCACCCAGTCTTGTATCTCCCAAACCAGGCATATCAACCAAGGCTATTTTTTTCACTCCTACTTCAGGGAAAGTGCAAAAAATTTCTACCTTTTCTACAGCTAAATGATTGAAAAATTGTGGATTACTTTTAGCATCATAACTTTGTGAAACATATTTTCTAATTTCACTTTTTTGAACTCTAATAAAACGCTTTTCCGACTGCAATAAGCTAGAATATTTATTTATATGAACATAATAATCCATTCTTAGATGTTCATAAATAGCCTCAGCTTTAGCAGAATGGTGATGATTAATTGGCTTAGAAGGAAATGGCAAATTAGCAAATTGATTAAGATTTTTAGGAATATTTTTAAAGCCTAATTCTCGATAATAGGGTGTAATAATCTGTTCAATAAAAGACGATTCAGAGTGAAAATAAACCTTAGCATAAGTATCCCCTTCGTGATGATAAATATTACTTTGAACAGTAGTACAAGGCAAGCGATCGCTACTAGGAATAATTTCTTGATCTTGTTCATTTGTTAGTCCAGCTACATTTTGTAGGAAGGTACTCTTGCCTTGACGTGCTAACCCCACAACACCAATATTAATTGTGTCACGATTAAGTCTTTGTCGGAGAGTTTCCCAGACCTGACGTTCTTGAACAATTCGGTTTAATATTATCTGAAAATTAATTTGATAAAATTGTTGAACTCCCATAGAAGTAGTGGTTGGTAATTTGAGAATTGATTCCTGTAAATCTTTAAGTTTACTTATCTTTAATTCCAGACACTTGAAATAATCCACAGACTTTTTAGGAATATTTGCAGTAGTTTTGCGCTTGCGAATAATTTCACTGATTAAATCTTCTAAAAGCATAATTTTCAACTAATTGAGATTTTTGTTGTATAAAGAGTTTAAAACATTTAGGCTAACAAACAAGATAATTTGTTAATTTTTCTTAATTTGACATGGTTGTACTTTCCTGATTTCAAAATTTCAAGGTAGATATCATTTCAAAATGTTGAGACTAATATGGAATGAGAAATTTACTCCTAATAGATATTCAGGATAACTGCTACATAACCATTAACATCACCTTCTTAATTCGTCAAATTGCTTGGTTATTCTTTTATCAGGTGAGAAAATTAAATTTATGCAATTATGATTTCAACTAATTTTTCTGATAACTTTATTGACAACAGATTTAACCTTGATAAGTTACACCTATCGCGGGCAAGATGCCCGCACTGAAAACATTTAATTTTTAATATCTGTACTTCATATATTTGGAATTTGCTGTATCATTAAATATTTACAAATCAAGAATATAATTAGCAGTAACTTGAGATTTTTCCAAGTGAGGAACATGACCACAGCTAGAAATCCAAATCAGTTGAGAATTAGCGATCGCCCTCTCAAACTTACCAGCATCACCAGTGCCCAAAATATTATCATTTTCTCCCCACAAAATCAAAGTTTCCTGCTGAATTAAATGCAATTTTTGTTGACAATTACCATACCCACCACTTTTAGTAAAAGAAATTAAAGCTTGACTCCAACCAGGCATTTCTAGATGTAATCTAGCACAAATATTAGCATCTAAACTAGCAAAACTTTTATCAAAATAAGCACTACGACTAATATTATCTCGCACTTGAGGACGACGCAAAAACTCTGTAGCCAAATAGTCAATTGGAGGAAATATAAACTTACTAATAATCGGATTATTTTTCATTCCAGCACTATCAATTAATACCAACTTTTTCACAACCTCTGGATAAGTAATAGTAAAATCAATAGCAGCAGCACCCCCCATAGAAGCACCCACCAAAATCACAGGTTGATTAATCAAAATTTTCCAGAAGTAATAAAGATGAGTAGCGATCGCTTCTGGATTAACTTTTAGATTAGGTAATCTATCCGTAAACCCAAACCCCAATAAATCTACTGCCCAAGTTTCATGTTGAGTAGCAAGTAATGGCAAAAGACGACGAAATTCAAAAATAGAACTATCAAAACCATGTAGTAATAAAATTGGAATATTACCCTCTCCTTTGGATAAAAAAGTTGTATTAATTTCTTGAGAAGTCAAAGGAGTAAAAATTGATTGAGACTTAATATTTTGAGCAAAATAAATAGATGTAGATTCAGTCAGACTTGTAGTTAGTTTTGGCAAAAAATCAGGAAACATTGGCATCAATGAAAATTTTTGATTAATTCTGAATCATAGTTTAACCCAAAATCTATCATTGACAAAACCATCCAGAAAATATGTAGCTATAGAAATAATGCCTCTAATATCAAGTATCATTAATTAGCCACAATAAATTAGCTACCTTTAATCATCTTTAAATGACTTCTGCTGTAAGCCTAGGAAATTTATTTTTTAGTATATAAAAAATAATCACCAAGGATTGAAATCCAAGTCTTTGTCTTTCAATGCCAAATCCAGAAAAATTGATACTTGAAAAATAAACAACAGAATATTCATCATTCCTCCCTTTTTCTAGCCTTACCAATATACATAATTGACATATCCTCATTCAGGCTAACTTGAAAAGACCCAGTTTTTCGATATAGCTGATAGTTAAGAATATTTGCCTTCAAGACTTGTAATAACTTCCGAATAAATACTTTTAAGGACCTATCAAACTTCATATTTTTTCTCAAAATATTTAACTCTCCCAAAACATAACCTACTTCTCCAAACAAATCAAAACCCTTCATTTCTATCTCAACAAAATCAAAAGAAAGCATCAACTCTTTTAGTTCCTCCGGTCGAATAAATTTATGCCAATCATGAATCCCTAGAGGAATTAATTCTAATAAATTTTCCATTACATAAATCATCACAAATCGAGATTGAAAATTTCTATTTATCGTGTCATAGAAAAAAAGACCAGCAGGTTTCAAAACTCTATATATTTCTGAGACAACTTGACAATAATCAGAAACATGTTCCAAAACATCAACACAAATCACAACATCAAAAGTATTATCTTGATAAGGCAATTTTTCAGCAACCCCGATTTTATAGTTAATATCCAAGCTATTTTCATAACTATGTCTTTGAGCAGCTTCTATGCATTTTGTCGAAGAGTCGATACCATAAGTTATAGTTCCTTTTTTTGCCATAAACTCACAGGAAAAACCACCCCCACAACCTACATCCAAAACTTTTAATCCCTGCCATTTCAAGATGTATCTATCGAAAAATTTAAACCTGGGTTCATTGAGATAATAAAGAGCATAAATTTTAGAATTTTTATCCCACCATTTATCACCACTTAAATCGTAATATTCTAAGTTATTTTTTGTCATCGTAATTAATAGATTAGACTTAAAAAGAAAGTTACTTATAATTTTTTATTATTATCGTTTTATTCACATATAAGTTGAATTCATTACATAGACTGTAAAAACAGTTTTTCTCCGAAAAAGTACAAAAAAAAGAGAAAAAGCCTCTACCTAATTTTTCTTTAATAATTAATCCCCATAAGACCATTCTGAAATTCCAGGCAGATGTTCCTCTTTCTGTAGAGAAATTAATCCCATACCAAAGAATTAAACGAGCCATCAATACTCAAAGATTCTCTAGAGATAATTGGCTGTTAAATGGTAGTTCAAAATTTTCTGGTGGAGTATCATGTTGGCCTACTTTTTTGTATATAGTGTGTGCAGTCAAGATAACTGGAATAAGACTATATTTTAGCTCAAATCAAGTCCGATTAATGAATTAAAAATCCATTAAATTGTTGCAGGAATTTGATATACTATTAATATTTAATCATCATGAACTCTGAAATATATCAATCAATTTATGTCTAATATTTCTATTATTATTCCTACCCTCAATGAAGCAGATTATCTATTTGATACCCTAAATAATCTTTCTTTACTTAATCCCCAACCAAAAGAAATATTAATAGTAGATGGTCAGAGTGAAGATGATACAGTTTCTATTGCCACTTCTTTTGGAGTTCCTATTATTAATTCTCCTCAACGTAGACGTTCTATTCAAATGAATTTAGGTGGGGAAAAAGCAACAGGAGAAATTATCTGTTTTCTGCACGCTGATACTATAGTAAATAATAACTTAATTTCTATAATCTCCGAAACTTTAGCAAATCCAAATATTGTTTGTGGTGGATTTATTTCGATTATGGGCAACTCTGAAACTACTCGCTGGGGTATTTCCTTGCATAATTATCTTAAAACTTTTTATGCTCCTCTAATTTTTCGTCCCCATTTATTCTTTAAAGGTTTGCGGATTTTATTTGGGGACCAAGTAATTTTCTGTCGTCGTACAGACTTTTGGAAAGTAGGGGGTTTTGATACTAATCAACCCATTATGGAGGATGCTGACTTATGTTTGAAGTTAATCAAATATGGACGAATTTATTTGGTAAATCAGTTCGTACATACTAGCGATCGCCGTGTAGCTAAGTGGGGGGTTTTGCAAGCAAATTTTATCTATCTATTTATTGGTTTTTTATGGGGTTTTGGCATCTCACCTACTTTTCTTAAACGCTTTTATCAAGATATTCGTTAAAAAAAGCTTATATCAAAAATGTTATAATCAACGGAGTTGATGGGAGGTAGATGATTAGTATGGTGGGGCATTTAATACTTTCCCCAGAATAATAATTTATATACTTTTTTAGATACTACCGGATTTAATCAGAACTTACTCTAACACTAGATTATACCAAGTCCCAATCAGAAAAAAAATTTTCCAAAAGTTACTCAAAAATGGAACTTAACTTAGTAGAGGAAGAAGAACTAGCACCTTGGCGATCGCCCCTAGCCAGAGCCATAAATAAAAACCAAAGCCTTACTTATGCTCGTTATCTCCAGTTAGCAACAGTCACCCCAGAAGGCCAACCTACTAATCGTACTATCGTATTCCGAGGTTTTTTATGGCAAACTAATCAGCTAAAATTTATCACTGATAGTCGCAGCCAAAAAGTAGAGGAAATAGAGAAAAATGCCTGGAGTGAAATTTGCTGGTATTTTCCCAAAACCAGAGAACAATTTCGCCTTAAAGGAAAACTGACTCTAGTTAAAGCCGATAACCCTCACCCCAAACTTACTAAGGTTAGACAAACTACATGGCAAGAAATTTCAGACAATGCTAGACAGCAATTTACCTGGCCTCATCCAGGTAAAAGTAAAGTAGAAGCCAGTGCTTTTAAATTGGCTCCACCAGACAGAGCTAACCCCCTATTCAACTTTTATCTATTATTACTAGATCCAACAAAAGTCGAGCATTTAGAACTAAGAGAAGAAGCCAAAAATCGCTGGCTTTATCAAATTGATATCTATAGAACTTGGACTACTCAAGAGATTAATCCTTAATATCCTTACAGAGCTTTTCAGATACATGAGCAATAATAGTTTCCCAAAAAATTGGGTTTAAAGCCTCGCCCTTCTAGGGTGACTTTGATTGAGCTAATTGATATTTCCTAAGTTTTGTAGTAGAAGTTTTGCCCGAAGTATTGCCTAAAACTGATAATTCAGTAGGTATAGATTTAGGAATTAAAACTAAAGCGAGCTGTAGGGACGTTGCATGCAACGTCCCTACACGGTAAAAAAATTGATGCACCAAAACCACTAAAGAAACGAATGCTCGAAGTACCGAAAACTAAGTAAGTCATTATCTAAAAAAACTAAGGGTTCTAAAGGACATGAAAAAGAACGAATATGTGGTGCGACTCCTTCTTACTAGGAGCCTTTAGAAACTAAAAAGGTATAAGTAGGATCAATGAGGCCACTGAAGGAGAGGCTGTAACAGACGAGGCCCCTGAAAAAGAGCCTGTTGATAACTGAATTTCGGATGCTGGTGAAACTTCAGCCTGCTAAGGGACAGCAGACTCCCTATCTGGCCACACCGAGCTAGAACTTACCGCTAGCAGAGTGAAGCTGGCATCAGGCCCCAACCCGAGGTAAGGGTGATCGGCACACTGGGGGTAAAGGGGAGACGGTATGGAGACAGTAAGGAATATCCTTAAAAAGCGTCTTCTCGTTCGGCATAGAGACCCCCAAAACTCTTGAGTGCACAAGAATAATCCCCGCATCACCTCGCATTAGTAGATGCATCCCTGGGGGTCATGTAGGCGAAGTGGACAGTCCTAAACCGTCACAAAAATCTGAAATTCGCAACGAGAAAAAATTCTGAGAGAGTCCTGGGAATAAAGGTCGAAAACCCAGGATAGGCGGGAAGCGCGGAAACCCCTCCAGTGGATAGGATGCAAGCCACCAATTGCTTGCAGGGTAATCAGAAATTATTATCGTGGCGTAAGTCCTGACTTGACTTTTTGCTCTTTGTCTGAAAAATTGAATACAGCGCTTTTCAAATTGA
Organism: Trichodesmium sp. MAG_R03; assembly: GCA_023356535.1. GTDB lineage: Bacteria > Cyanobacteriota > Cyanobacteriia > Cyanobacteriales > Microcoleaceae > Trichodesmium. Next base: position 26,852 of record JAKQYF010000006.1, read on the forward strand.
TGAACTACATCGCCATAACCAAAACTTTTTAGGGAGGTTGCATAACAAAAATGCCTTTCATGTCGAGTAGCGAAGCGTCCCTACTGTTGTCTACCGACATGAAAACTGCTGTAAATAAAAGCAGTAATGAATTTTAGTAGAAATTCAACTGTACCACCACCCAACCTGAAACCTGAAAGCTGAAACCGGCCGCCTACTTAATTTTTAGTCGTCAAGTAAACCCTGCAGGTAGGAAAGTTCTATTGTTTACCCAATTGAATTCCGCTGTATGTCATGTCCGGCTTTTTTTATTTACCTTTACTGATACTATGAGTAATAACATTTGCTAAAAATGCACAGTAGAGCATTATCTACTGAGGGGGTATTTCCCAATATCTAGTTTGAAATCTATTAAAACTTTTTTACTACTTAGAGTTTGCTGAATAAGTCTTATAGGTTAGTTTAGGAGCAGAAGCCATAACTCAGGAGAAAGAGGATGTAGTCGGATATATTTTTCCCTCACAACTTCCCCCCTTGTCTGCTTAAAATCATCACATTTTGAGATTTTAGTATGATAAGTAACCTTGGTTCCCAAACTATAAACCTTAACAAGCTTACAATTATAGGGGTTTTAGTATATTTCCGAGGGATCCAAAAAATCGTTAATTACTGAATCTGGGAGACTATGATTAGGATTATTATCATAAGATTTGAGGCAAGGCTTTGCCACAATAGACTCTAACTCTAGCAATTGAGATTGTAAACTTTTGATCAACTTCACTTGTTCCTCAACAGAATTAATTCGATCAAACAATGCACGAATAACTTTAGCCTCAGAATCAGGCAAACTTCCATGTTCTAAAGGATTTACCTTAACTCCAGAACGATATACAATTCTACCTGGTATTCCTACCACTGTACAATCACAAGGAACATCTCTCAAAACTACAGAACTAGCACCAATACGAACATTACTACCAATGTTAATATTACCAAGAATCTTTGCTCCTCCGCCAACAACTACATTTTCTCCCAAAGTAGGATGTCGTTTGCCAGTTTCTTTACCAGTACCACCAAGAGTTACTCCTTGATAAATTAGGCAATAGTTTCCGATAATAGCCGTTTCTCCAATTACAACCCCCATACCGTGATCTATAAACACACTTTGACCGATAACAGCCCCTGGGTGAATTTCAATTCCAGTTAAAAAGCGGGCTATATGAGAAATTAAACGAGGTATGAAAGGAACTTTGTGGGAGTGTAAACTATGAGCTATGCGATGAAATACTAAAGCCTGAAAACCAGGATAGCAAATGAGAACCTCCAACCAGTTTCGAGCAGCAGGGTCTCTATCAAAGATAATTCGGAAATCAGCTAATAAAGTATTAAACACAAAAATTTACCTTTTTTGGTTAATATAGATCACTTCAATATTATAACCTAAATTGACTATTACACCCAAACCTATTATCAAAAAGTGGCAGGATTTTTGACATAAGTAAAATAAGATTGCTATATGGTATTGAGTCGACTAATGAGGGTAAAATTGAGAGGTTATTGATTAAATTTCTCAACAGTCTATTGAACAGAAGAGTTTGCCTTTTTTTACTTGAGAACATAATTTTATATTCTACTTGAATCTGAATCAAATTAGCTATTTAAATTAGCCTGAAAATACTACTATTATGTACTTTATTCCTAGCCATTATGGTATTAAGTTGGTTAATGAAGACTGTCTTGATTTTAGAACCAATGGACTTAATATAATAGCTACATATTCCCCGGTGGTTTTGTAGATCAATAGACCTCTCGAAAATGTCGATTTTACAAGGGAAGTATAAAGGTTTTAAAACCTTTTCTGGAAAAATCTAATGGTGTTGGTAGTTATACCAATTTCATAAACTTAGACTACACTGCTTGTCTTAATATTTATCAAATGTTGACATTATGATGTGTAGCCATACTTAAGGAGATTGGTATTATTTTTGGGTATTTAGAAGATTAATAAGCTGTTAACTTTTCTGATTCGTCAAATTTCCAGTTCAGAAACTGTTTTATTGATTTTGACTTTTAAAGGACGGGCCATAAATACTTGATAAAGAGCCTTCGCGAAGCGGAACGGAGTTCTATTGCTCTATGATTTTTTTCAGCTATTATATATTGTAAATTTATATTAAGCGCAGCTTCATAGAGAGTTGGTATAACGTATTTACGTAGCGCTATATTGATTTCTATATAGTTACTATGATTTTCTCTGACTTCTGTCTGACTTGTTAATTATGACTTGTGAGTTCTTTTTTTTATTCTACATTTTGTCGTGCGTAATGTAAGTTAAAAACCTTATTTATAAATAAAGAAACCATGCTACGTGAATTTTCTTTTTCTCTTGAGTTCCGAAAAATAAAAGAGAATAACCTCTCATATCAGGAACGTCAGTCATCCTTACTATACCGAACAATAGTCATAACTTTATTGACAACAATTATTATTAGTCTACAAGCGGCTCGTCTAGCTCAACTACAATTAATCCAAGGAAAACAGAATAGGGAGCGAGCAGAAAACAATCGCATTCGACCTATTCCAGTCCCTTCTAATCGAGGACTAATCCTAGACCGCCATGGCAAAGCTTTTGCATCTAACCGTCTTAAGCATTCCATATATTTATGGCCAAAAGAACAACCCAAAGAGCAATGGAAAATTACTGCAACTAAACTCAGTACTATCATTAATATACCGGCCGAAAAAATTATTGAAAAAATAGAACAGGCAATTACTTCAGGAGAAAGGAATATACATCTTAACTATCAAGTTAGCCGTAATACTTTCATCACTTTACAAGAAAGGGCTGAGGAATTTCCTGGTGTAGAAGTTAGACCTGAATCAACTCGTTATTATCCTTATGGACAATTAGCGTCCCATGTCATAGGATATCTTGGTGAAGTTACACCAGCAGAACTAAAAACTAACCCAGAATACCAACTAAGAATGATGGTTGGTAGGATAGGAGTTGAAGCTAGTGCTAATGATCTACTAGCAGGAAAATGGGGTCAGCATTTGATAGAAGTCAATGCCCAAAATCGGGAAATAAGAGTTTTTGAAGAAGAAGATAAAGAGGCTAAAAGTGGACAAACGGTCAAGTTAACCCTTAATATAGAGCTTCAAAAAGCAGCAGAAACAGCTCTGGGTTTTCGAAAAGGGGCAGTAGTTGTTTTAGATGTAAATACAGGGGAAGTTTTAGTAATGGGAAGTTATCCCAGATTCAACCCCAATGTCTTTACAAAACCTATGCTTGAAGAAAAATGGCGAAGTCTTCACAGTGAAGAGCAATCATTTTTAAATCGGTCTCTCCAAGGTTATCCTCCAGGTAGCACATTTAAAATAGTTACTGCTGCTGCTGCTATGGGATCTGGCAAATTTTCTCCCTACTCAATTATTCAAACTTCTGATTCTATTTATATTGGAGGTATTGCTTTTAATGAACATAGTGGAGGATATGGTCCTATTGGTTTTAGAACTGCATTAGCTTATAGTAGTAATACTTTCTTTTTTCGGACAGGTATGACTATTGGTCACAAACAAATAGCTCAATGGGCATATAAACTTGGTTTAGGGGGCAAAAATTTAAACCTTCTGGGCATACCTTCTGCATATCATGGTCTTATTCCTACTGAAGAAGATAAACGTAGAATTTATAATGATCCTTGGTATTTAGGTGATACAATCACTATGGCAATTGGTCAGGGTCTGGTTTTGGTGACACCTTTAGAGTTGGCAGCAGCAACAGCAGCGATCGCTAATGGTGGCAAACAGGTTAAACCTCACTTATTTGCCAATGAAACTCACTCTCCAGAAATGAAACCTATTCCTATAGGATTAAAACCAGAACATGTCAAAACAATTAAACAAGGAATGATTGATGTTGTTAACTATGGTACAGCACGATCGCTTAATGATGGTACCATTCCACTTACAGGAGGAAAAACAGGTACATCAGAAGTAACGGGACAAAAGTCTCATTCCTTATATGTGGGTTTTGGGCCTGCTGAACAGTCAAGAATAGCGATCGCTGTGATTGTTGAAAATGGTGGTTATGGTTCTGCTGCTGCTGCTTCAGTTGCTAAACAGATTTTTCAAACTTATTTCAGCAAGTATAGCCAAGCTAAACTGAAGTAGTTTCTTTAGTTGGTTGAATAGGCTCCGATGATATTGGCAAAATATTATCGGCTATAGGCAAAGAAGAGGAAATTTTTGTTAAGTTGCTGATCTCAAATCTCAAAAGTCCTTCTACATCTTCTTGAGAGTATGGAGTAGGTACTAGAGTTCGACCGAGTCACACCATTTATCAAAAGTCTTGCTATACTTGGAAGCTAGCAAAATTGCTTTTCTTCATAACCGAAGTTACCAAATATCAAGCATTTGCTCGAACTAATAATATTTACAGGACTTACGCAACGGTGCTACCTATAGTAGCAATATCTTAAAAATTACAAACTTATGCACTATATATAGATTTAATGGGTAAGTCCTGATTTATAAATCAGGACTTACGCAAAGGTACTATATATAGATTCCTGGTGCGTTACGAAGTCCGCAATTCAAGTCGCGAAGCGTTCGCTCCGCTTGGCGTCAGCAAAACACACCCTACCAATGGTGTTCATACGTAAGTCCTGTAAATATAAGTTTTTGTTGACATCCTCCCCGGCCTAAAGGCACGGGGTAACAACCGAGCCGTAGCCCCTCGGCGGGTTGACATCTCACAGGCTGCTGCTACTTTGGCAGTAGTCTTATACTGGACTCCATGCCCGTTTTTTGTCTCGGTATGCCTACCCGCGACTAATATATTTCTTCTTGTGAACTAAAAAGCATGATCACATAACTTGTGGAAAAAAAATCAACTAAAAAGTTGCCCGCTTATGGGCGAGGCTTTAAACCCAATTTTTCGGTAATTGGTATAATATTATGTTTAAGTCATTCTGATTTAGATTGAGACAAGATTTTCTTGCTGTGAAAGGGTTTTTAGCTGAAAAAGTATCCCATTCTTATTCGGAATTACTATAACTTAACAAAGAAAGGCAGAAGGCAGAAGCCAGAGGGCAGAGGGCAGGAGGGATTCCCACGGGACGCCGAAGGTACGAAATTCTCAGGAAAATATTAAGCATAAATACTTACTGAATTCTTGACTCCTATTGATCTCTATGGTTTTTTCTTGACTCCTGACTTCTTCAGAACTTACCCAGGCGAACTCAGAAACCCTATTTTTTCGTAGATGTCTAATGATTTATTCTAAAAAGCGGGTTTCTTTGCGTAAGTCCTATTCTTATTTCAGACTACATTTTGTCGTGGAGAACGTAAATCTAGGCTTTATATACAAACAATACTACTGGACATTATATAAGTAGTAATCAAACTCTTTCTTCTTTCTTCTTTCTTCTTTCTTCTTTCTTTTTCTTTACCTCTGGTTTATAATACTGATTTTACCACATACTGAAATTCTCTAAAATTCTCTAAATTATTTATTTGAGAGTTTTTAGTACTTTGATAGGAATTTGAATGATAAATTCAGTGCCTTTTTCTAATTGTGAAGTGCATTTTAAGATGCCACTATGTTTCTCAACTATAATTTTATAGCTAATGGAAAGACCAAGGCCTGTTCCTTTTCCTACTGGTTTAGTAGTAAAAAATGGATCGAAAACTTGATTAATTAAGTTTTCTTTTATTCCAGAGCCATTATCTTGAATAGAGATGGTAACGTATTCAAGATTAGATTCTATTTCTGGTTTTTCAGAGTTTAGCTGGGTAGTAATTTTAATTATCCTTGGCTTCAATTTACCTTCAAGGGCGTCAATAGAATTAGCAATAATATTCATAAAGACTTGGTTGAGTTGTCCTGGATAGCACTCTAATTTGGGCAAATTACCGTACTCTTTAACAATCTCAATTCCAGAATCTTTCCCCTTTGATTTGATCCGGTTGTCTAAAATTAGCAAGGTACTATCAATACCTTCATGAATATCTACTATTTTTCTCTCTGCTTCGTCTAAACGAGAGAAGTTTCTTAGTGATAGAACAATTTTACGAATACGTTCGGTACCCATTTCCATTGAAGATATAATTTTGGATATGTCTTCCGTTAAAAAGTCTAACTCTATATCTTGAGTTTTGTTCTTAATTTCTACAACAGGATCTAAATAATACTTTTGATAAAGTTTTAATAATTCTAGAATATCTTTTGTATAATTTTTAATATAGGTGAGATTGCCATGAATAAAATTGATAGGATTATTAATTTCATGGGCAACCCCTGCTACTATTTGACCAAGAGATGACATTTTTTCTTGTTGAATTAATTGAGCTTCTTTTTGCTTGAGGTTCTTTAAAGCTCCACTAAGTTGATGAGCTTGAGTTTGAGCTGCTAAAGCTGCTGCACGGGTTTGAGCATAAAGTTCAGCTTGGTCAATGGCGATCGCCAATTGATCTACTACTGCTTGGAGTAATTCTACCTCACTCTCTTTCCAAGGTCGATGATCACTATATTGGTTACAGATGACTCCCCCCATTTGACCAGAGCGGGTTTGCAATGGTAGCAATAATGTAGATTTTATTCTCAACCGTTGTAGATATAGCTGCATTGGTTTCAGGTAATTTTGATTAACTATTTCTGTATTATCAAGTTGTAAAATTTCAAGATTCCGAATTTTATCTGATAAAATTGTAGTCTGCTCCCTGTTATATTCTGGAGTTTGAACAAATATTTTAGGGTTAGAAGCTTCATGGGTGATAGCAATGCTAGTAACTTGAGCAGATAAGCACCAAATGAAGTAGCATTGGTCAATTTGTAAGAGGTTTCTAATTTCTGTAACGGCAGTTCCTAGTATTTTATCAAGATCTAGGGAATCTCTAATTTGACTGGCAAGACGAAATAGTAAAGCTTCTCGGTTACTTAATAATTGTTCTTGGGTTCTAACTCGGTCTATAGAAGTAGCGATCGCACGTGCAATCCAATTGAGTACATTTCTAGCTGACTCGGTAAGAAGGTTGTAACTCCATATATTCATGACTCCAACAACCCGACTATCTGAAGTCAGTAGGGTAAAATCATTTGTCAGCATTTCCTGTTGGTTATCAGAGTTAATGTCTAAAATTAGAGATTTAGAAGTTAATACACTTTTTAGGGTAAGTAGTTGTTGTTGATGTTTGATTTCTAATTCTAAGTTATTACCGAATAATGCTTGTAGTTCTAGTTGACTAGTTTTAGTGTTCAGAGTCCAAATTCCTGAAGCGATAACATCTAATTCTACGACGATCGCTTTTACACAATTTTGGAGAATATCGCTCAGGGAACTAACTGCTCCGAGTGCTATTCCCACTTCAGCTTCCAAAGTTGATAAACTTGCTCGTTCTAGCAAAGCTGCTTCTGCACGTTTTCGCTCTGTTATATCTCGTGACACTGCTACTAATTCTAGAACTTGACCAGTTTCTGAATCTTGAATTTTTTGACAAGTTGTTTCAAAGTAGATGTAAGAACCGTTTTTATGACGCAGTCGGTGAGTAAAGGTATCTCCTTCCAATTGTTGAGAAGTATTTACGAGTTTCCGATCTTCGGGATGAAATAGATCGTATATACAGTTCCCCACTAATTCATCTGGTTCATATCCAAGCAGATGACGACAGGCGGCAGAAGCGAACAAATATATACCTTCTGAGGTTTGCCTAGAAATTAAGTCAGTTGAATTATTAGTTAAAAGTCGATAACGTGCTTCACTGTCTCTGAGTGCTTCTTCTGCTTGTTTTTTTTGCGTGATATCTGTTTGTGTACCAATAAAGTGCCTTACACGGCCATCATTATCTCTGACTGGAGATATTGCTAATTCGTTCCAAAAGGGAGTACCATCTTTGCAGTAATTTTTTAGGACTACTAAGCAATTTGTTTCTGATTTTATAGCTTGGTGAATTTGAGATAGTGCTGCTGAGTCGGTGTCTTTACCTTGTAAAAATCTACAGTTTTTCCCCAATACTTCTTTACTAGAATAGCCTGTAATTTTTTCAAAGGCAGGGTTGCAGTAAATAATTGGATTATTAGGATGAGTATAGTCAGTAATCACTATGCCATTGTTGCTAGCTGCCATTGCTCTTTCTAGTGGAAGTAATGTTTTTTCTTCTCGATCCTCGTTAGCTATTTCTTGTAATTTGATAATATTTCCACTAAAAGTATATAATTTTCTTTGCAATTCTACTTGGCTACTGATATGAATACTGAGTTTTTTTAATGCTTTTTTATATTTCTCTGTTAAGTTTCTGGATACATAGTCCATTAATGATAAAATGCCAATTTGTTCACCTTTAATATTGATCGGAATTCCCACATAAAATCTAATTTTTGGTTCTGATACTACTAAACTATGATGTGCTATTCTTTGATCTGTTAATGTATCAGTTATAATTAATAGTTGTGTTTCTGTATCCTGTAATTGATTTTTTGTTTTTTGTGATGTTTCTAAAATTCTTTCTACAAAGTTTAGGAAGACATCCTTGTTCTTTGTTAGACCTGTTTGAGATTTTAACCAAAGGTAGTTACAATCTATAAAATTAATAAATGCTATTGGAGTTTCAGCTATATCTGCTGCCAAGTCTACTATTTCCTGAAAGGAAGTTTCAGAGGCTAATATATAGTATAGTGATTTTACTTCCATTGTATTGACCTTGTTTATTTAAACTTTTATTGTTTTGATTCAAAAATTACTTATTTTTCTATTATTCTATTATCTAATTTTGAAATAGATTAATGATTTTTAATTTGGTAAAATTATGTTTCTTTACTATAAGGATAATACCATAGACTAACAGTAGTTAAATCTCAAATAAAATCATAGGTAGTTTAGAGTTACCTAAGGTACTAATTTACCACCTATAATCTGATAAGGATAAACAAAAGAAATATACTCAAAATGTTTACTCATGGACAAATGGGGGGACTAAGTTTAGGAAATAATATGTCTAGAATTGAAAGTATGAAAAAGACGATCTTGGCAGTAGATGATAGTCAAATTATGCAGGGTATTGTCAAGCAACTTTTGGGTCAAAAATATCGGGTGTTAGTAGCTGACAATGCTATAGATGCGTTGTCAATAATTTACAATGAGCAAGTAGCAGTTTTATTGCTAGATGTTTCACTTCCTGGTATAGATGGTTTAGAACTATGTCGTATAGTACGCAGCATTCCTCAATTTGAAAGTTTGCCAATTATTATGTTAACAGCAAGAGACAGTTCTTTTGATAAAGTTCAAGGATACTTAGCTGGTACTACAGAATATGTAACTAAACCTTTTAATAGAGAAAAGTTAAATCAGGTAATCAGTAAGTTATTAAATTAATTTGAAGTAGGCATCAGCAAAGCCAAGAAAGAGATAAGAACAGAAATTATACAACTTTCGTTAATTCAATTATAGCACTACAAAAAAATGTTAGGGCATTAATAAAATAGAAATCTTTGATAACCAATAGTTTTGATTTGAGCTGATAGCTGAATGTTATATAAGCAGTTAATCTAGTTAAGTTAGCTGACATTAAATTTTGTCGCTATGTAACAAAATGTAAAGAGGCATCAAATCAACGATTTTATACTAATATCAACATAGATCTCAAAGGATTAAAAGATCAAGGCTTTAGCCTTATTTGGGTAGCAAAAAGTACCAACTTCTCCGTGGCTCAAGCTCAAAAAGTTAAGATTGATAGGCTGACTATAGCAGAAAAATTAAGGGGCAATTCTTACTATTACCTCCTCTGTAATTCCCATTTATCAAAACTTATGGCTCCCTCCTCCCTACTTATTACTCCATACTCCCTCCCTAAAAAAAACTTTTTCAGCAAACCCTACTTAACTCAAATTAATTATTAATATTAAACTTTTAATTTATAGCAGTTACTATGACTGGCACGAACATTCTCAAATTATAGTCACAGCAAGAATGTAATTTATAACTTCAGCTATATCTGCCCTTGCCAATATAATTTAGTAACTTATGACTAATATCATTGATGGACAAAATATATTGAGCAGCACCAAGAGCAATAGCTTCTTTAGGCATACCAAATATTATAGAACTAGCTTCATCTTGGGCAATTGTCAGGCCACCTGCTTGAGCGATCGCTTGCATTCCATCTGCTCCATCTCGACCCATTCCAGTTAGCAACACACCTGTAGCAGAGGAGCCATAAAAATTAGCCACTGAATTAAAGGTAACAGTAATTGAAGGGCGATGTCCGCCAATTACTGGTGTTTTTGAGCAAACAAATTTACCTCTATTATTTAACTCTAAATGATGCCCTTCAGGTGGAAAATAAATCACCCCTGCTTGTGGCAATTCTCCTGAGATAGCAATTTTTACTGGTAGTTTACATTCAGAAGCTAACCAATTTATTAACCCAGTTAAAAATCCATAACTAATATGCTGAACACAAATTATAGGTATAGGAAAATTTGCAGGTAAATTATGAAGAATAGTCTTTAAAGCTTGAGGACCACCGGTAGAGGCTCCAATTGCTAAAAGTTTAATAATTTTTGAGGAGTCATGATATTTAGGTCTAGTTTTAGAGGCAGAAACAATAGGAATATTTTTTAGCTGATTTTGTTTATTGAATATAAATAATTGTTGTCGATGTTCTTGGTTTACCCTATTAAGATCCCAACGGTGCTGCGTAAAAACTTTAACTCCAGAAAGAATTTTAACCTTATTAATTAATTCCTGCTTAATTCCATCATAATTTGAAGTTAATTCAATTTTTGGTTTAGGAAAAACATCAACAGCTCCTGCCTCTAAAAGTTGAAAAACATTCTGGGTATTATGCTCTTGAACAGAACTACTAATAACTAAAATTGGTCGTGGACACTTGTACATAACCTCCCTAGTAAATTCTAATCCATTCATATATCTCATGTGTAAATCAGTACAAATTACATCTGGTTGTACTTGAGGAATTAATTTTAGCGCCTTTAAACCATCTTGAGCTGTGCCTACAACTTCAATTTCAGGACTTGTAGCAAAAATTCTTTTTAAAACTATTAAAGCTACTGGCGAATCATCAATAACTAATATCTTAATAACCTTTATTTTCTTTGTCATTTTCAGAATAATTATTTATAGTACAATACAGTGCAGTTAAAAATTTTTTTTACAGTTATGTAGTCTGAAAACCCTATATAATGGTTCCATATCATAGAATTTTTCATCTTGTATGAACCGTATTGGGCTATAAAGGTTTTATTATTAAACCAATCTTTTTAAAGTTTCTAAAAGAACTTTTTGATTAAAACCATCTTTAGTAATGTAAGCATTAGCTCCCACTTCTGCACCTTTTTGTTTATCTTCATTTGAGGCTAAAGATGTTACTAAAATAATCGGTAATTCACTATAATTTTTATTTTCCCTAATTTTAACTGTTAAACTTAAACCATCCATATTAGGCATTTGTATATCAGAAACCACTGCATCAAAGGAACAAGTATGTAGTTTATTAAAAGCATCCAATCCATCAACAGCAGTAATAACTTCATAACCAGCCTTTTCAAGAATTCTCTTTTCTTGGGTTCTGGTAGAAATAGAATCTTCTACTAACAATATTAAAGATTTTTTATTAACTGTTTCAACCTCTTGATTATTTGATTGTTCAATCACATGGTAACTTGGCATAGATGTAGATAATTTTTGCGCTGACCTAAGCAAATCTTGAGGATTTAAAACCATGCAAACATCACCCGTGCCAATAATAGTTGCACCAGCAATATTTCTCACCCGTTTCAATAATTTACTGTGTGGTTTAAGCACAACATCTTGTTCATCAATTAAGGCATCAATAAACAAACCTAATTTCTCACTTCCTACATTTAAAATAATACAAGGAATTTCCTGTTTATCAGTGATTTCTTCCTGATGAGTAACTGAAATTTCGAGCAAATCTGCTAATCGAGTAACTGATATTGGCTCATTATCAAAAATAATAGTATCCCTACCTTCAATAGTAAAAATTGATGCTATAGACACCATTAAACTTGTCTGAACATATTCAACTGGTAAAGCATAATAAGTATTTTCAATGGCTACAATTAATACATTTATTGTAGCGAGAGAAGTGCTTAATACAACTCTAATCAAACAGCCTTTTTTGTGTTGAGATTCTATTGAAATATTTCCTTTCAGTTCTTCTACATTTGTCTTAACTACATCTAAACCTATACCTCTACCAGAAACTTCAGTAACAAATTTTTTTGTCGAAAATCCAGGAGTAAAAATTAAGGATTGAATTTGTGTTTCTGTCATATAAGATAATTCTGCTTCAGTGCAAATACCCTGTTTTATTGCTGTTTTTTTGATTTCCTCAGTATCTAGCCCTCGGCCATCATCTATAACTTCAATTATGACATTAGTGTTAGTATTATGTGCTCTTAATTTGATTGTAGCAACTTCTGGTTTACCCAATTTTTTGCGTTCTCCAGGTGTTTCAATACCATGATCTACAGCATTACGAATTATGTGCATTAAAGGATCTTTCATCTGTTCAATAATCCGCTTATCTGCTTTAGTAGAGCTACCTTGAATTATTAGTTCTACTTGTTTACTTTCTTGCCTTGCTAAATCTCTAACAATGCGAGTAAACATATTAAAAATAGTAGATAAAGGTAGCATTAGCAGGGTGCGAACTCCCCTTTCTATGTCATTACTAATTAAGTCAAGTTTAGCCAAGTCTTCATGGATATAATTTCTGAGATTATTAATTAATACCCCTAGCTTTTCTAGCTGTTCTTCGCCTCGATGATGATAGCTTTGTAATTGTTTGATGAAATAATCACTAAGAGTATTGCTATTACTAACATTTATATCATGGATAACAAAGCGATTGTTAAATATATCTCGGCTCCAATCTTCCCACAAATTTGTGATTTCTTCAATTTCTGCTAGTCGGTGAATAAGTCTAATTTTAGTTACTGTTAATTCTCCAGCTTGGGTCATCAAAAAATCTAGATTACGAGTAGGTACCCGGACTGTTTCAATATGATAAGAGGTTGATGAAGTATGGGAAGATTCAATGATTACACTACTTTCATTTAACTCGCTTTTAGTGAGGGATGAAGTCAATTGAGAAGTTGGTTTTTCTATATTGCTAGTAGTGAGTTCATCAATGTTATTTGCTAGAGTATTTTCTGCTGTTCCTTCTAATTCTGCATCTGGGAATGATGAATTATTTTTATTAACTTTTTTTTCTTCTATTTTTTCTGATATAGGAGTATAAATAGTAGTAGTTTTTTGAGGTATTAAATGTGTTTGATTTTCCTCTTTTGATTGAGTATCCATATTTTTACTACCCATCAAATTTGCTAGTATATAAATAGTATTTATACCTGATTTTTCTCCGGTGACTGCTTCTTGTACAAGTTTACGAAGAGCATCTAATCCAATTGACAGGCGATCGCTTATTTCTGGAGATATAACTTTTCCTCCTCGTTTAATTTCTTCTAACAAATGTTCTACTTGATGAGCAATTTGCGATAAATCTTTAAGTCCTAACATTCCAGCATCACCTTTTAAACTGTGAGTTTCTCGTAATAATTCTTCTAACTTCTCTAAGTCGTCTGGATGTTTTTCTAAACATAAAAAACCTTCATCAAGTTTTTGAAGATGTTCTTCACTTGTCGTTTGAAATACTTCCCGAAGTTCAGTATCTTTTATCATAATTTATTCCTTCAGCAATTTGACTTTTTTCAACTTCTCAAATAGACTATTAATCATAATATCTTTACAGTAAAAATCAGGTGTTGTTTTTTGATTTTACCAACAAAGACGAAAAAACTCCGGTTTCTGGGTTCCCCTGTGTAAATCCTATTTTAGCTCAGAATTTTGAGTTTTACCTATTCGTTAAATTAAATTTCACCATTTAATTTCATAGCTGTTTCACTCAGTTTTTTTGTCCCAATTTTTGTCTGAGAAATACCTGTTTGGGTTTGTTGAGCAGCATTTTGAAGAGCATTAATAGCTTCAAATACTTGTTTAATAGCTCCAGCTTGTTGTTCAACTATTAAAGCAATTTGTTGACTACTCAATGCACCTTCATTTGCTGCGTTCTGTACACTACCAAATATCTTTACCATTTCCCTGGCAAGGTTTTCACTTTCAACAACAGCTTTGGTTCCTTCCTGGGTAACTTTTACTGTCGATTTAATGCTATTCTTTATATCAACAATTAAAGCATCTATTTTCTCAACGGACTGTTTACTTTGGTCTGCAAGTTTACGAATTTCACTAGCAACAACTCCAAAACCTTTACCATTCTCTCCTGCTCTTACTGCCTCCACAGTCGCATTCAAGGCCAACATATTAGTCTGGTTAGCCAAATTACTGACTAGGTTTGTAATGTCACCGATCTTTTCAGTTTGCTCACTTAATCTATTGCTTTGTTGAGCGATCGCTTCTACTGTATTTTTTAGTAAGCTCATTTTCTCTAGTGACTGATCCACAGCATTAATACCAACAGAAGCTAAATTGAGTGTATTTTTTGCTCCTGATACTGCTGATGCTGCTTGGTCTGCTGTATTTTGTGAGGAAACATTTAACTCCTCTATAGTAGTATTAGTTTCAGTTACTGCTACAGTTTGTCTTTCTGTCATTCTTTCCTGTTGTTCTGTAGCAATAGCAATTTCATTTAAAGTATTTGTAATGGTTAAAGTTATATCTTTCAGAGTTTTATTAATAGAATTACTAAAAAACAAATCAAAAGAAGAGGCAATAATTGCTGCACTAATTAATAATAAGCCAAATAGTACCAGGGTTTGTTGATAAATTTTACTTGCTTTTTTCCTTTCATTTGCGGCTTCCAAAAATTGTAAAGAAATGAGTTCCTTGATTTTTTCTGTTAAAGGATCAATGGCTTCATAGAAATTTATGGGAAAGGTATTTATATTAGACTTATTTTCTGTTGATAATATTCCCTGTAGTTCCTGAATTTTTATATTTACAGGTTCTAATAAATTTTCTATTTCTTCAACAAGCTGTTTTTCTTCTGGAGTCAATAAGCTTTCTTTATAAGCAAACCAATTCTTTTTTATCCTACTCATAGCTGCATTGATAGATGCTAAAGCAGCTTGTGGTGTAATAGTTCTTTTCTCCACTTTATTAGTAGCATCAATAATAGAAATTCCATAACCATCTAAAACTATTTTGAGTTGTGCTAAGGGAATAACTCTCTCATCATATATAGCCTGAATTTGTCTATCTATCCGGGAAAATGAATAGATAGAATAAGCTGCTATACATGATAAAATCAAACTGGGAATTACAAAAAAACCATAGTAAATTTTTTTTGTTAATTTCATTTTAATTGCCTAATTATGCGAACATATCTTAACTTTTTCTAACCTGCCTATTATACTATAGCAATCCTAGTTTATTTGCGTCAAAAATATTGCCACTTATTGAGAATAGAGAATAGGCAATGGGTAAAAGCTTCGTAATTTATTTCTACTTTTTGAATTTTGACAAACTATTTGGGATTGCTATATAGCAATCCTATTTTATTTGTGTCTAAAATTGTACCAATTTTTGGTAATAGAAAATAAGCAATTAGTAGGCAAGAGTTATTGCCTACTCCATAAAACTATTAAACTTCTTCTTCTACAATTAAACCTTTATATGTAATAATTTTCTGGAGATCTATAATACTCATCATCTTTTCTCGATAAATAGCAGTTCCTAATAAATATTCATTGTCAGCTTTAGAATTATTAATCGCACTAGGAATTGACTTAATATCTAAAGGATTAAGATACATAATATCCAATACTTCATCTACCCTAATACCAGCTATTAAATCATCTACCTTAAAGATTAAGGCTTGATTGTTCGTACTTGTTGTTGAGAGAATTGGCATATTTAAAACACCTCGAATATCCAATAAAGTTACAATTTCACCCCGTAAATTTATATTCCCAAAAATATGTTCAGGAGTACAAGGAATAGGAGTATATTTGTGAATATAAGTAAACTCTTGTACTACCCCTAAATTTATCGCAAAATATTCTTCATTTAAACCAATTACTGCTAGAGGAATTAAGTTACTAAAATCTTGACTTTGAATTTCTAATCTCAAGTTTTTTGCCCGTTCTTGGAAGATAGCTCTTTCTTTTGGAGTAGCATTAGGACAAAATTTTAATAAAGCATCTATATTATCCTGATTATTTACAGAAAATTCGGCTACTTCTTTCATGTATCTAATAAGATTATTACTAGATAATAAAGTAATTATTTTTTCTTCTAACTTAGCCAAACCTGTAGCCAAGTGGAATTGATAATTTCTATTACTTCCTCGATCAGATAATTCTTCTTGACTATATATTTCTGTTGTCGGAATTTGTTTGACTTCATAAACTTGATTGACAATAATGCCCATAGTAAATTCCTGGGACTCTATCACCACTAGATTATCTGTCAAATAATATTTTTGCTGCTGATAACCGAAACGGAGATTTAGATCCATTACAGGCAATAAATTTCCTCTAAAATTAATTACACCAATAATAGGGTCTGGAATTTCCGTAATCATCGTTACTTCTGGCAGTAAAAATATTTCTCTAACTGATAGTGTTTCTATTCCATAAAAACAGTTATTATGTAAAAATATCAAATATGATTTATCTTTCATATTCGTTTTCTTAAGCTTAGGTAGCAATTGGGTTGATAGAAGAAATTTTATAATTAAAATAATTAGGGTAATAAACCCGGTTTGTTGTTTGGGTGTGGTATTCTCAAACAGCTTCTAAATACTTGATTAATTCAGAAACTTTGATTCCTCCTTTATATTCTATAATATCATTATCAGGTAACTTTTTCAGGAGTTCTAAAGCTACATTTTTCATTTTTTCTCCCCGGGTCATATTTTTTTCTGCTGCATATAATAAACCAAGTTCTATATAAGCAGGTATTTCTTGTGGGTCAAGGTAAATTATCCGCTTTAAAAAACTTTTTGCTTCTTCTATATTCCCTTGTTCTTCTGCTATATTAACCAACAAATAATAAGGCTCTAATGAAGCAGTATTTATTGCTATTGCTTGATTACAATAAACAATAGCACGCTCATACTTACCTAAATTTGCATAGGATTGAGCGAGCAACTTATAAACCATAAAATTTTTGGTATTTAGACTCAAAAATTCTTCTGCTTTTTTAATCATTTCGGTATAAGCTTTAGCTGCAAATAATCCTACTATTTCTAACAACAAATTTTCGGATTTACTAGGTTTAATGTTACTCTTTTTTTTACTAGTTTTTATAGCTATTTCATTGTTTTTCTTTTGATTATTTTTTGCGTTTAAATTAAATAATTCTTGTTTTTTTATATCATGAAAAAAACAAGAATTAGTAGATATTTTGCTTTCATAAATTAAATTAATCAATGAAGATCGCCAACTTTTATTTATAGATATTGTCTTTTCTGTCAGTATGGGTAAATTTTCAACCCGATCATTTTCAGATTGCTCATCTTTATCACGGTAATAAACAAAAGATTCTGGGAAAACTTTAACCTTAAATTGACCTAGTTTTTGACCATATAATTCAGCATGACCTGTCATGAAATACCCATTCTTTAGGAGAGAATTATAAAATTTTTGTATCACTAATGAAATATACTTAGCTTCAAAATAGATAAATACATTGCGACATAAAATTAAATCAGTATTACTAGGAAAATGATCTTGAACTAAATTTATATTGCTAAACTTGACTATTTTTTTTATTTGTTCGTTAACTTCCCATTCTCCCTGAAGCTCATAAAAATATTTCTTTTGTATTTGGTGATTTATCAAACGAAATGACCAATTACTATAAACACCTTTTTTGGCTTTTGTCAGTGCTATTTCATTAATATCTGTTCCTAAAATTAAAATATTCCATTCTTGCCAGTTAGGAATTAATTCTTGAACCATAATTGCTAAAGAATAAGCTTCTTCACCCGTAGAACAACCAGCACTCCAAATGTTTATTTTTTTTTCATTAGAAATTATTTTAGACTTAATAATTTCTGGTAGAATAAGATTTTTGAGTAGTCCCAACTGTTCCTGGTCTCGAAAGAAATAAGTTTCATTTACAGTTAACAATACTATGAACTTTTCCCATTCATCTTTGCTTGTGTAATTTTGATTGGCTAAAAATTGATAATATTGTTCTGGAGAAGAATATTTTAGTGATTTTATCCGCACAGATATTTTACTGCACAAACTGCAATAATCTTGCTCTCGAATATACAGACCTACATAATTAGCAATTAATTGAATAAATTTTTGTAATAGAGTAGGATTCATCTTGTATAGAGTTAATTCCTAGAGAATAAGGAACACTGTAGCAACTAAATACTTAAGTATAGCCTACATTGTGCACCACAAAAATACTACAAAAGTATTTTTAATCAAGAAAGTCTATTACAGTCTCTGTTATTAGTAATAACTATCAATTTTTATGTAAGATGTATTTTTACTTATACCATTTCTCCATGAAGTTGGGCTTAATAAAAGATAACAACTATCAGTAAAATACTTGTATCGGCAAGAATTATTAAGTGCATTGTTACAGAAAAATGGTATAACAAACTTCATAGTTATTATTAGGCAAGGCTTGTAACACTATTTCTCCAAAAATCTACCAAACTTTTATTCATACTTGCAAGCATTAAAAAAATGATAATTCATTCTGGGACGCTGCATGCAACGTCCCTACTTTGTCGTCTGCCCATCATGAAAAGCCCTGTAGGCAGACAGAACTACTTAAATTCTACCTTCTAGCCTTTTCTTCCCTTCTGCATAAGTACTTTGGTGCCCTTTGCTTTCCTTCCACTAAAGTATAAGTATTTAACCAGACTGCTCAAGCTGGATAAATACGCAAACGTCGGTTAGGCTCATCTCCAAAACTAGCTGACTTCAAACGATAATGCTCAACCAACTCATGCTGCATTTTACGCACCTTCGGAGACCGTGGCAAAAGTTCAACAGGTTGCCCCTTGGGAATCACAATTTGCTCTACCGCTAACCGTGTCTCCTCCAATGCCTCCATTTCATCCTCTGAAGCTGAAGCAGCAAACTCAGGAGTAGCAGGATCTTCCATATCCAATAACCGTCGCAACGCCTTAGCAATTTGAGGCAAACCACTATTTTTAATCACATGAATAGGCACATGACGAGTTTTAGCCACATGACGTAGCTTAGATTGTTTTCGGGTGTGCGATCGCAAAGCCAAAATCACATCCGCACTATCAATATCCTTAGTCAAAACCACAGGCAAACCCAAAGTAGTAATGGCCTGCTCCATTTGATGTCGTGGAATAGCATAAGGATAGATATGCAAAGGCAAATCCTCACCATTTGGCCTGGCATCTTTATCCTCCCAACGACTCTCAGTACTATGAGAAAACATCCCATTACCAGACAAAGACTCATCCAACAACTGTTCAAAAGACTTTGCTTCAGAAAACTCTAAAGATTGACTAATTTGGCCCGTATTCGGCAACGGCATCATATAACCAGAATTCCGAAAACCACCATCTGAAGCCAACATTTCCCCCGACTCTGCTAGTAATCTCCGTGCATTACGATTAAGACTCGGACTCAATCCAGGGGAACCATTAAACTCTCGCTTAATTTTTACCTCACCATTATCATCCATAGTTCTCACCTCTGGATTAGGTTTTTTCCCACGCAGCAAAGCATCAACAGTATCAGCTACCTGCTCGTGAACCACCCAACAATGTCTTTCCAACATCTCCACAGCAATTTCAAAAGTTGGTGGTGCCTTACGCTCCAAAACAGTCTTTTGAGAACCCCGCCGTCGAGCCTCATCATCTCCCAAAGTCACAGCCTGAATACCCCCAATCAAATCACACAAAGTAGGATTTTTGAGCAAATTTTCAATCTGATTTCCATGAGCAGTACCCACCAACTGCACACCACGTTCTGCAATCGTTCTCGCTGCCAGAGCTTCCAATTCTGTACCAATCTCATCAATCACAATCACCTCTGGCGTATGATTCTCCACTGCCTCAATCATTACTCGATGTTGTTGTTCTGGACTGGCAACCTGCATCCGGCGGGCACGACCAATCGCAGTGTGAGGAACATCTCCATCCCCAGCAATTTCATTAGAAGTATCGATAATTACGACCCGTTTTTCTAATTCATCAGCAAGCACCCGCGCAATTTCTCGTAGTGCCGTTGTTTTTCCTACACCGGGGCGACCAAGCATTAAAATTGACCTTCCCGTTTCCACTAATTCACGAATCATAGCAATTGTGCCAAAAACTGCTCGCCCCACTCTGCAAGTCAAACCAATAACTTCTCCCTTGCGGTTGCGCATAGCACTAATTCGATGTAGCGTTTGTTCAATACCTGCCCGATTATCACTGCTAAAAGTACCAATTCGTTCTATAGAATAACTCAGGTCTTTTCTCGATACAGGAATTTCCCCCAGATATTCTACTTGGGATGGAAAACGAGCCTCTGGGAGACGACCCAAATCCATCACAATTTCAATCAGATGATTTCGGTCTTGATGCTGTTGTAAAGGCCGTCTGATTTGATCGGGCACAATTTCTAATAGTCTATAAAGGTCGTCTGTAATGTGCATTCTTTGTTTAAAGTGACTTTTATCTACATGGGTGATAGAAGAAATGAATTAGAGGCAAAAACTGAAACCTTGGTTGATTAAAGTTCACATTAAGGAAGCGCTCAGCAATCAACAATCAGTAAGATCATTTTTTGAGGCTGAGAAGGAGATTTTTACCCATTCTCCAAAAGCTGATAGCTCAATGCTAAAAGCTGATAGCTAGTTAATTTAGACTCTTGCCTTATCTACAATCTTTTGATTTGGGAAACCAGAGAATTAGCTAAACTAACAGCTTCCCAAAGAATTTCTGGTACAGCTTCTAGCTTTGTTAATTGAGAGTTTTGACTCTGGTTTTGATTAACATCTTTTGTATTGACACTAGCTGTGTCATAAGCAAATTCAATTGCCTCTAGTTGTGATTTATGCATTTTTTCTAATTTTTCCAAAATTGGTGATAACAGAATCCGGGCATAGCTACCATAAGCTACACCAGCAATAAATTTATTTTCTGAAATGGGAGTATTGAATTTATTGATAGAATCTTTTTCTTGTTCTAGACTTTTATTTCTTAGCAAACCCAGAGCCGTTAATTTAACTACAGTAGAATTATTGGTACCACCTGCTAGTTGTACATACCCTGGTAATTCTGCATCTAACACTTTTTGACTCAATTTAATTGTAGCTGCGGTAGTACCTGCACCAATATCTCCAGTCATCGGCCTACCATCAGTTTGCCAAATTAAATTACAAGGAAGAGGAGAAATAATTTCATACAAACTCTGTAAATATCCTATCAGTCCCTTCCCATCCTGACAACTAATAGCAATTAGCTTTAAATGACTTACCCAAGGCTTTATACTGTTCCAGAGTCGCTGAAAATCAGTTTCTCTTCCCACTTTAGTATGAATTTCTATTGCATCTATACCAGTCTGCAATACTAATGATGCAATAGAACTAGGAGTACATACATAGGAGCGGGCTTGTATTAGTTGATTTGGACATACAGACAAACACCTGCCACAACCGTAGCAAAGTTCATCTATAACCCCTGAATAACTAGGAGTTATGGCATCTCTATTTTCAGAAAAAACTATAGCTTCTGCCGGACATATTTTCTCACAAGGTCGCCAACAGTCTGTGGGGCAAATGGTAGGGTCAAACTCAGCTTTCCGAAAATGAGGATCTTCTCCATCATTGATGCTGGCCATTATTAATGGCCTTGCTTGGTAGCCAAATTTATGATTTTTGGCCCAAAACTGGAGCTGAGATGCCACTTGTACAGCCTCTTTCGCCGCAGCGATCGCCGCTGGATCTGCAGCCACATCAATACAATCTGCACCTGCCAGAGTATAAGCTAATGTTAAATTTCTCACCGTTGGCAGGTGTTGAAAACTTGCCCCACAGATCAACTTAAACCAGTGGCCTTCTTTTAACGAATTTAAAGGATAGTAGCGTTCTCTCACGCTTAATATATTAATCTTTAGCTCAAAAAAATTCGAGGTACAAAGGTGAAATATTCTAATAAAGCTATGTTATAATTTAGGTTGACTGTCTCACCTGCTAATGCCTCACTATACAAATTATAGATTGGACTTATCTATTATTCTCTATAGTTATTTCCAACTTTTATCCATAACTACTAAGATGGAACGTCTCTAGCCACCTTGTTTCCCAAGGCAGATTAATTTCTTTATGTATGTTTCGATTCGCAGACCAACTTTAACTCTAGTTTCCAAAAGTTTGAGCTGGGAAAACTCTTAGACCGGAACCAAGGTATTTTGGAGTGGTGTCCACCGAAAGTAGCGATCCCCACCCATTTCCACTATGACCTTCACTTGTGGTTCTGACTTAGGCAGGACAGTTAAATACTCAATTTCTTGACTAGATAGAATCTGACCCTCTATAATCCACAGAACTAAACCCTTAGCTTTAGGTGGTAGATGTTCTAACCTATAGTTCACAATTGGTGGTACATAGTAGACATACCCAACTGCTGCACTATTACCCACAGTTTTTTTTCCTAAGTGAGGAGGTCTAATTCCATGTACTCCCGTGAGATACATGGCCAAATCCCCTAGCCCTCTGGCAGTAATATTGTGACTTACATACCCAGAGGCTCTTAAACGACGTTGATAACGTCCTTCAAATCCTCCTTCCAAAGGAACATAAACCGCCAAAGATCCAGACTTCTCTAAATCCCGAATCATTCCTTGACCAGTTGTAATCAGTGCCATGCTTAATTTTGTCCCTAATTCTTTGATCCTAAGCTGATTATATTTTAGTGTATACTATAGATTCTTAAGTTTCTTAAGCAAAATATACTTGATACTTGTGTTACTAGTCATTTCAAAAAAAATTATTCAAATCTATAGACAACTCTTAGTAAATAGTATACAATTATATATTGTTGCTGAAAATAAGGTTGATGTGGCCTTGAAGCCATTAAAAACCTCCCTATTTTTATTTTTTTATCTAAAAAAGTGAAGAGAGAATTAGTTCATATTAGGCAATTGGTTCAATCTCGACAGTCTATAGATTAAGGAAACTCCATACTTATAGGATGAAATAGGAATTATTTGTTAGTAGCTGCTAAAGAAGCTAAGCAGTTAGCAAAATGTTTAAAAGAGGATTTCTACCTACCCTAAACCATTTAATGCAATAGTTGCCAGGGATTAACCCAAGGCCAAAAAGCTGATAGCTAGTTAACAAATAATAAAACGGATACTGAGTAGTAAGCTGCTCAAGTCCTAGGGAACATAAAGTTATAAATAGAGAAATAAAAGCTGAAAATAACAGTGTAGCAAGTCAATAATTATCGTTTTCAAAAGACGATAATTATTAAATATTGTTAAATATTAGCTAAATTGTTGAGAAGCCTCACGCCATAATCTTTGATTTGGTGTGAGATGAATCGAGGGTCAATTAATGGGACTCGATGTCCCATTGATTGATAATACTGCGGTATAGTAATAGACCGTGATGTCAACCCAGGGATAAATATAAAAAACAGGGCGGTAGGGGATTGAGTCCTTAAAGTTCATTGAGTTCGACGGAGTAACGGGACTGGGAAGCGAGAAGCCCACACTATAGCATCAGCTTAGTTCGGGAGTATGTCACCTCATGAATTTATATGATATTCAGGAGAAAATTTGCAGCTTATATCCTAACTGTTTCTATCTAGGAAAAATGTCAGTATAATCCTGACTATATTTTTTCTAGGTTATAGATCTTACTGTTCTGTATTCAAAAGCAATTTAGAACTTCCGCAAACTAACCAAGAAATTGGGTTTGTGGTCCTGACTATTATTGTTCAAACCCCCAAATTTTTTACTATAATCTTGTTTCTGCGTAAGTTCTGCAGATTTCGTGTATAAAGTCAAATCTATCTAAATCAAATGAAAACATTAAGCTTAGTATTGAATACTTAGAGCTTGAATATAAGACTCAGTGATACAGTTCTAAGCTAGTAGTGGTAGATAGATTTTTCCCGTCTTCAAAAATTTGTAGTAGGTGTGGTCATATTGTAGTAGGCGTAGTCATATTAAAGATATGCCATTATATCTAAGGACTTATGATTGCCCTGAGTATGACATTTCAATAGAGCGCGAATCTAAAAGCAAATATTAATTTAAAAAATGTGGTTGGCTTGAGAGTTAATACCTGTGGATTAGTAATCCCCATGGCCTTAGCTGAAGCAGGAATTAAACATGAGTTTGTCACCTATTATGACGTTTTGTATCAGTTTTATGAAGCATACATGTTTTTGTAGTACATAAAAAATCAATATTAAGGAGAGCGACAGTGGTAGTTGGTATCCTTGGCACAAAACTAGGCATGACACAAGTTTTTGAAGCTGAAACCGGAAAAGCAATTCCTGTAACAGTAGTTCAAGGTGGTCCATGTGTAGTCACCCAGATCAAAACAGAACAAACAGATGGTTATACTGCAGTTCAAATTGGATATGGTGAAGCCAAAAATAAGACTCGTCAACTAAAGACAAAAGAACCAAAAGAAATTAATAGGTATTTAACCAATGCTCAAGAAGGGCATTTAGTTAAATCAGGCGGTACCCCTTTACGTCATCTACGAGAATACAGAGTAGACAATACAGGTGACTTTGAATTAGGTCAACAAATAAAAGTCGATTTATTTGAAGTAGGTCAACTGGTTGATGTCACAGGAAAAAGTATCGGAAAAGGCTTTGCTGGTTATCAAAAACGTCATAACTTTAGACGTGGACCAATGGGACATGGTTCCAAAAACCATCGTTTACCAGGTTCCACAGGTCCGGGAACAACTCCAGGGCGCGTTTATCCAGGAAAGAAAATGGCAGGGCATTTAGGAAATGTGCAAGTCACTACTAAAAAACTCAAGATAGTGAGAATAGATGCTGAACGAAACCTATTATTAATTAACGGTAGTATTCCTGGAAAATCAGGCACATTAATAAGTATTACACCAGCAAAGAGAGTAGGTCAAAAATAGAGAAAATTTTTGAGAAAAAAAGATGGTTGATTGTGTCGTAAAAAACTGGCAAGGTGAAGAAGTTGGGCAAGCAACTCTTAACTTACGAGTAGCTAAGGAAGAAAGTGCCACACATCTTGTTCACAGATCCCTAAGACTACAAATGGCAAATAACCGCCAGGGAACAGCTAGTACCAAAACTAGATCTGAAGTTAGAGGTGGTGGTCGTAAACCTTGGCGGCAAAAAGGAACAGGTAGAGCAAGAGCAGGTTCAATTCGTTCTCCCCTATGGCGTGGTGGTGGTGTAATTTTTGGTCCCAAACCAAGAAACTATTCCCATAAAATGAACCGAAAGGAAAAAC
>JAKQYF010000060.1 GCA_023356535.1 Trichodesmium sp. MAG_R03
GTAGTTTGGAAACCTGTAACTATTTCTATGATGTTTAGTAAAAGTTGGATAAAAAGTGTCGGAGGTTTTGATACTCGTTGGCATCATGGAGAAGATATTGATTTAGTTTTGCGTTTATCTATGAATGGTTGTGAGGCAGTGTGGTTGCCAAAAGTTACTTATTGTTATCGTCAACATCATCGTAATGCCACGAGAAAATCTACTCAACAAGCCGCTAGTATGATGTCTGTTTTAGATGACTTTTTTAGCAGACCAAATTTACCAATATCTATTCGCCAATTAGAGGGAAAATCTCGTTATTATACTTTGAGTTGGTTAGCATGGCAGGCCCATCGAAATGGAGATTTAATTGAGATGGGTAAATATTTACGACAAGCTGGGAAATATACTCCTTTATCTATGACAGAAACTATTGTTCATTGGGTCGATAGCTTTAATAGTCTTTATCAACAATATGGTGATGATTTTGATGCTTATGCTTTGACGAATTCGGATGTTTGGCAACAATTAATGTTAGATATAGTTATTACTATTTGATAGTAATTTTTCAGGTATTTACTGTTTACTGATAGTTGACTATAGCAATTCCCATACTAGTGAGGTATAAATTTAGAAAAACCAATATTATGTGTATATGTAGTGATATTTACAATTAAATCCCTTTCCCTATCAGAAACAAAACTACAAAAATTCTATTCTCTACACTGCCACCTATTAATTTATGTAAATAAAAAGTTATTTGTATACTATAATACTTGAAATAATATTTACCTATATAATAAACTTATAGAAACAAAAAAAATTAAGTTCACGTTTGAGTTTGTCTCTTTTAAGGCAAACATTTTGTTATTAGCTGTTCCATAAATAATGAATATAGACTGTCCCATATCTTGGTCAGTTTTTTTTCAATACTTTTAATTCTCCTAGGAATGACATGAATAAAATAGGATTACTAAGTTAGGCAGGTATGAAAAAACTTAGCTATATTAAGATTTGTATAATAACTCCAAGCTTCTCCAAAAAGTAAACTTGATAAGTTTTTACATTTTGTTGTATAGGGATAATTTTTAACACCAACTTACTTGTAGCCCTTTCCTTTCCCTACTCTCTTGCGGAAAATAATTTTTCCGCAGACCTTAAATTAAATAAACTGCAATGATCGAATATATTCAATTAATAATATTTTGAAAACTGAGTGTTTTAGTCAATATATTGGATATAAATTAGCAGATAATATTTACAGAAATACAAACATTTTGGTTTGTTAGAAACAGAAATAGAATTCAGATTATTTAAAAATAAAAAAAGGAGTGAAAGATGAATAACCTAACAGCTAAATTACCAACAACCACGCCAATAGAAATTCCACCAGGATACCTAAATATTATGGGCTATATTGATGAGTCAAAAGTAAATGGGCCTGGTTGTCGTGGGGTTGTCTGGGTACAAGGTTGTACAAAGGGATGTTCTGGCTGTTTTAATCCTGATTCTTGGTCTTTTGATGTTAACCAATTAATAAGTATTGAAGAACTAGCAAATAAAATCTTAAATAATCCTCAAAATACAGGAGTTACCTTTTCTGGAGGGGAGCCTTTTTTGCAAGCACCAGCACTAGCAGAATTGGCAAAAATCTTAAAATATAGAGGTTTAAATATACTATCTTTTAGTGGGTTTACTCTTGTAGAATTACAATCTAAAAATGCACCCGTTGGTGCTCAAGAATTATTATCTCAATTAGATGTTTTAATTGATGGACCCTTTATAGAAGCCTTAGCTATTCATTCTCCTTATTCTCTAGTTTCTTCGAGTAATCAAAGGGTAAGAGTGTTTAATCCTGGGCTAAAAAATCAATTAAATTCGGCAAGGAACCATCTAGAAATTCATGTATCGAAAGATGGTAGTGAGATATTTACTAGTTATTGGGGGCAGTTAGATAATGGATAAAATTATAGCTGAAGTCATAATTCAGAAGTTAAATTGGGAGCATGGACTAAATGTGAGAGGAGGGGGAATGTCCTAACCGCCCTCGAGACTGCTATAAAAAGCAGTCAGCAATTAGCAAGTGATATCAAATCTGGTTGAATAATTATTGTATAGTTGAGTAAATGTGGAGATGTGGAGATTGAATATTAAAGTAATTATAGGATTATAAAAATATACTATTACTATATATATAATCGGGTTCTATAGTATCTAAATTGAGAGACTAAAGGGTAGTTGAAAATTTTAGTAAAAGCGCATTAGTGTAGTTGACTCTATCTACCTGTAAAGTATCCTTAAGTTAATGATGCGTGGAAGAATCGAAGATAAGAAGATATCAGATGTCGCCCGTTTATGGGGAAGGCAATAGAAGAGATCCAATTTTTAGGTAAAATTCTTGTAGTGCGGGCATATTACTCGCTGGTTGCCTACCTAACAAAGAGCGGGAAGTGATTTGATCTCCTTCCCGGCCTAAAGGTACTGGGTTTCCTACGGAGCCGTAGCCCCTGGGCGGGCTGACATTTCACAGGCTGCTGCTACTTTGGCAGTAGTCTGGCTGCTGGCCTCAATGTCCGTTTTTTGTCTCGGTATGCCCACTCGCGACTAATATATTTCTTGTGAACTCAAAATAATTCCAACATAACCTGTGAAAAAAATCAACTAAAAATTCCCCCGCTTATGGGCGAGGCTTTAAACCCAATTTTTCGGTAAAAGTAATTATCTGTTTTTATTGATATTACGAGCCATACTTTTAAAATCTATTCGATCATTAGAATTACCAATGGTAGGAGGTTTTACAGGAGTAGGGGTAGGTGTAGAAGATTTTTTAGAACTAGAAGTAGATGTGCTTGGAGTATAACTAGAAGAATAGGAAGCAGTTTTAGTTTCTGCTACATTTTCTCTTTTGCCCATAGAAGAAACAGATTTTTCTGTCTCTCCTTCTATCTGATTAATTTTACCTGCTGCTTTGGGATAGCTCCTCTTGACTGTCTTAGATTTCCGCATATAGTCTACATCACCAAGACTACTTGCACTGTCTGGATCTAGGAAGAAGGCTGCTTTTGCTTGATTATCGTCTTTTTTCCCAAAAAATCTTGTGATAAATCCAGTCATTTGTTTGTCCTATTGTATATATTGATTATGTTACTATATATTAAACCGTATCATAATTTTTCATAGTTATAGTTTTCGGTCCTTTGACTACTGACTACTGATTACTACAAAGAGTAAAAAGACTTTTTCAACAAACCCTACTTATTTAAAATGGGTATTAGTAAGCTAGAATTGAGAATTTAGAATTTAGAATTTAGAATTTAGAACCCAAATTCCCCACGACAAAAGATACTATTTGCTCAGTAAAGGTAAACCTATAAGACCTCCTAAATTTAAAAGGAGAATGTCATTGCCAACAGCTAGATTTACAAAGGGTGGATTTAAAGTTAGTCAGCATAAAGTTTACGTAAGCGAAAATAGGAAAGCTGAAAATTTTGTGGTCAAGAGAACTACCGGCTATTCCATCATCAGTAACAGTAATCAAAGATTCAGCTCATCGATATTTCCTAAGTTTTGTAGTAGAAGTTTTGCCCGAAGCATTGCCTAAAACTGATAATTTAGTAGGTATAGATTTAGGAATTAAAACTAAAGCGAGCTGTAGGGACGTTGCAAACAAAGACCCAAAATGGTAAAAAAATTGATGCACCAAAACCACTAAGGAAAGGAATGCTCGAAGTACCGAAAACTAAGTAAGTCATTATCTAAAAAAACTAAAGGTTCTAAAGGATATGAAAAAGCTAGACTAAAAATAGCTAAATTTCTTGCCTTACTGAAAGACACAAGGAGAGATTTTCTACACAAATTATCTACTGAAATAATTAGTGAAAACCAAACAATTGTTTTAGAGGTTTGAGTTGTTTCTGGGATGGTTAAGAATCGGAAATTATCAAGAGCCATTTCTCAAACACGGTAGGAGAATATTCAGAACATTTCTAGAATGGATTTGCACAAAAATATGGCCGTGATTTCAGAGTGATAAGCCCTTGGGAAACCACATCTCAAATTTGCTGTTGTTGTGGATTTCTTGGTGGAAAATTAGATTGATCAATTCGTGGGTGGGAATATCGTACATTGTGGAGCTAAACATGGTCGCGTAGGGTCAGGTCGTTCTATCGAGACGAAAATGCAGCAAGAAATATATTAGTCGCGGGTGGGCATACCGAGACAAAAAACGGAGAGGTTGCTCAGCATAAGACTACTGCCAAAGTAGCAGCAGCCTGTGAGATTTCAACTCGCACGGAGCTACGGCTCGGTTGTTACCCAGTGCCTTTAGGCCGGGGAGGATCTCAAATATTACAAATAGCCACCAATTTAATATATGTGAAAGTGTTGGTAATAGCAGCATAAATTTATACTACATTTAAAGACGATAGTAATATGTAAATACAACCCTTTCCGTTTTTATCAGGTAAACCTACCCGGGCAAGATGAGCTACATGATTCAGCATTGACCCTGTACGTTTTATGGCCGAAATTTGATGTATGTGAGCACTCATTGCTATATGCAACGTCCCTACCTACTCTCAAAAAAATTACTTCCCAATACAAAAGCGACTAAAAATTATATCCAAAACCGATTCTGTTACATCCTCTCCCGTAATCTCTCCCAAAGCATAAATTCCTCTCCTTAAATCTATTGTCCAAAAATCTAGAGGTAAATTATTTTTTATAGTATTTAAACATTGCTCCAAAGCCACCTTAGCCCTAGTTAAAGCTGCTGCTTGCCTTTGATTAACCGCAAAATCTAAATTTACAGCCTGCAAATTATCTAAATTTACAGCATTAAGAATCTCTGCTTCGAGTTCCTCAATTCCTTGATTATTAATAGCTGCTGTAGTCACAACATTTTTAATAGTTTCTGGATAAAAAATCGACTGAATTAATTCTGGTTGAACTAAATCAATTTTATTAATTATCAGAATTAAAGACCGATGTTTTACCTGTTGATAAATAACTTCATCTAACTCTGTCCAACCAGCTTGACCGTCAATCGTCAACAAAACAATGTCAGCAGACTCAGAAGCCTGGAATGATCGCTCTACCCCAATTTTTTCTACCCGATCTTCAGTTTCTCGAATACCCGCTGTATCCAAAACCTGCACTGGAATACCACCCACTACCAAATGAGACTCTACTAAATCCCTCGTTGTACCAGGAAGATCAGTAACAATAGCGCGATCGCTACGACTCCAAGCATTTAACAAACTCGACTTGCCCACATTCGGACGTCCAATAATAACCACCTTCAAACCATTGCGTAATAACTCTCCCCGACTTGCCGTTGCTAATAAAATTGACAAATCAACCAAAATACTATCCACTTTTTGACTAATTTCAGATTCATCCAAGAGGGGTAAATCTTCCTCAAAATCGATGCGTGCCTCTATTTCTGCTAAAATATCGAGACAACTAGCTCTTAAGTGGCGAATTGGACTAGCTAACTTACCTTGCAAACCAGCTAAAGCAACTTGAGCAGCAGCAGGAGATTGAGAACCCACCAGATCGGCAATACTTTCAGCTTGAGTTAGATCCAATCGTCCATTTAAGAAAGCTCGTAAAGTAAACTCTCCTGATTGAGCTAGCCGTGCTCCTGCTTCAATACATAATTGTAATACTTGTTGTATAGCAATAATTCCACCATGACAGTGAAACTCTACTATATCCTCACGGGTATAAGAACGAGGAGCGTTCATGATCAATAACAAAGCTTCATCTACTAATTGCCCAGTTTGGGGATGGCAAATATAGCCATAGAGAATGCGGTGAGTCTCCCAAACTTGCTTTCCTGGTGCATGAAATAGGGTTTTGGCAATTTTCATGGCCTCAGAACCAGACATCCGGACTATCCCCACACTTCCTTGTTGGGGAACAATAGCAGTAGCGATCGCGGCAATAGTAGTTCCAGGAGTCAATAGTTCAAATATATCCGTGTCAAATGATTTAATTTTTTTCTGTGAGAACAATCATAGCAACAAAAATCATCAGAACCAGATTTATTTTATAACAGTTTCTGATAATTAATTTTGTCAAAGATCGACAATGCTGAAAAATACTTTTGTCAATTTTTACAGCTTTGTTGTATGAATGACTTACTTGCTTTACCAACGGGACTTTCCCTCACAAGAGAAGTGAATAATAATTCTACTTTGTAGCTTAACTTTAGCTGCAGTATTATTGTAGCGTTACGTGTAGGCAATCTGAGACATTAAGGGGAAGTGGAGGGAAGAGTAGGGCTGCCCTCAAGGTAGCAGTATCCAAATAAAACGTCAACCCACCGAACAGATAAGGCTAAGTATAAATCTCCACGCCTTCAGGCTGGAGAAGATGTCAAAATTTTAGATCATTAGGATTAAGTATAGCACATTTTATCAATAAATCCAGTACCTAATTATCACTTTCAGCCTCAAATTTGGCGCTCACTTAACCACAGAAATTCAAGGCAGTTTTATCTCTTTTTTTGTCTGAAAATGTTTAATCTTAGAAAATAATAGTATGATCGTGGAATATGCAAGGCTTTTAGATTCCTAAGCAGACTCGATCCCTCCCTATATAAATTTAGGAACCTCAAAGCCTTTCATCACTGGACTTTATGTAATTCTCATTCCTTAGTCATTAATATTCTACTTTTTCTATTTGGTCACGAATATCATTTAAGTCTACATATTGGTCTGTAGCATTTCGCAGTTCTCTAGCAATCATTCCTTCTGTGGAAACAACTGTAATATGAGTATTTTTAGAGCGCAATAACTCAATAGCTCTTTCAAAATCCCCATCTCCACTAAACAAAACCACTTGATCATATTGGTCTACCGTATTAAACATATCTACAACAATTTCAATATCTAAGTTAGCTTTCTGAGAATAGCGACCTGAAACATCGTCATAATATTCTTTCAAAATTTTAGTGCGTACTGTATAACCCAAACTAATTAAAGCATCTCGGAATCCTCTTTGATCTTGTGGGTCTTTTAAACCGGTATACCAAAAAGCATTTATTAATTTTGCTTCTGGTTTATTGAAGTATTCTAATACTCTTCTTGGGTCAAAAAACCAACCATTTTTTTGTTGAGCATAGAACATATTATTCCCATCAACAAATATAGAAAGACGGTTCATGGAACTTTTCATAGAAACTTAATTTAATATTTATTTTTATATAATTCAGATAAATCTATTAATATAGCAAGATTTTTATCATTAATGCCAGTTAATTTAGCCTATTAAGACTTATTTATTCCTTGCATATTTCATATTCAAACTGCTAACAATTATCCTTATATAATAAGCAGATAAAATAATATTTTTGTCTACTTATAATTTTAATTAAGATGGCAATCCATTCTTCTAGATTTCTGGCTTTTTTTGATAAAAAATATTCTTTTTATACCTATTAAATTTATTGATTACCTGCTATTTTACATAAAAAACCTTAATTTTTTTTATTAAAGCCATAAGTTAATATTTGATTAATCTAATAACTAAATTTAGGGAAAACCAAAATAATTGACCTAATAAAAGGAAGGTATGTATGCAAAATCCTAAATACAGAAAATTTCGGGCAGTAGAAAATTACAGCCCTAAAATCAAGGAATTTAGATAGATAAAAAATTAAACCTCGATATATTCTGAGAAACTTAATATCTTATATTTAAGCATTCTTACTTTCAATTGCCCAACGAGCTAACTCTGTCCGATTATGGAGACCAGTTTTACCAAGCATATTGCTCACATGACTTTCAATTGTTCTTTGGCTAACTTCCATAATTTGTGCAATGTCACGATTAGCCATTCCCTTAGCTACTAATTGGACTACCTTTAACTCTGTGGGGGTCAAGTCTACGTTTCGGCGCACTTTAATTGTTGGCCCATTGTTAACATTGGAGTTTTGATGTTTAATTAAGCGAGAAGCTTGTTTCAGAGAAGATTCTACTTGAGCTACAAGTTCTTCTGGTTCAAATGGCTTGACAATGTAGACATCAGCTCCAGTATTGAGACCCTTAACTCGATCCTGACTTTGACCCTTGGCAGATAAAAATAGAACTGGAATCCATTCTGTAGCTGAATTTTCTCGAATATGCTGTACTAGACTGTAACCATCCATTTCTGGCATCATCACATCACATATAATCAGGTCAGGAATTTGTTCTTCTAGCACTTCTAGAGCTTCTCGACCATTTTCTGCTGTTATTACCTGATATCCATGAAATTCTAAATAATCTTTCACCAATAAGATTAAATTAGGGTCATCATCAACCAACATTAACTGTCTTGTATTTGTAGTATTTATTTCCTTCATGATTGAAGAACTCACTTTTTTTATTCCTGAAAACATTAACTTTATATAGGAGTAAACCCATTGCTTTCATAACATACAGTTGGAAGTAGGACAGGTTTACAACTTTCCTTGAAATTAATAATATACAGTAGATTTCGGGCAAATGATGTACAGGGCAAATGGTGAAAATCATATAGTGGGGGCATCTTGCCCGTGTGGGTGTACCTTATAACAACGGAAAACGCTGTATATTGTCACTTAAAAAAGTAGGACTGCATCTAATGCTGAAAAGGAATTGATCCCCTATTTATTATAGATTATAGATTTTAGATTTTAATATTTAATCAATAGTTCTATCATCTAGGTGGATATAACTAAAGAATAGTTTTTTGGTTGTGGAAAATAGCTCCCAAGAACTTATGTAGCCGAATTCAAAAACCTTGTTTTTTAGTCAATAGTGTTTATTGCTAAAAACTAAAGATTTATTCTAGAAACCCGGTTTCTTTGCGTAAGTCCTAATTGCATAATTTTAGTTTATAGTCTTCTGAGATTAATTTTTGCTCCACCGTTGCCCAGTAAAAAGCCAAAACCTATATATTATAACAAATATACTCATGAAAAAACTAGTATTTCCAAATCCTTTTAACTATTCTGCCTTATACCTTGCTATTTTATCTTTTTTTCTCTGAAAAGGTATAACCGACATTCCGCAGTTCTTCATATATCTTTATGTATATTTACATTTTAAAAGAGACTTATACGCAAAACATTTATTCTAGAATTAGTTATCAATAAAAATTATTAATAACTAATTCTTTCTGAGAAAATTAGTTACAATTCTTTATAACAGGAAAAATCAATGTCCATAGCTATAAAGGTCTCAGAGAGTGCATTCTGGGCAATACATTAATAAAACTTATCAATTTAATGTTAAGAAATGCGGAATGTGAAGTATAACATATGTACGTATTATTATGGCAGTCTCCAGAATGGTGAAAATATTCTCGCTGCTCTCAAATTTAGTTCCTGCTGAGAATTTGACTTATGACTTCTGAGTTTTAACTTTTGACTTCAGCTACATGTAGCCTAAAACTTTTGACTATTATATTATGACTTTTGGTAAATACCCAAATTCTCAGTTCGGGAACCCGTACAGTTTAGTTAGTTGCGATCGCCATAATAATTCAGCTACATTAGCACTCAGATGGTGAGAGTGCTAAAAAAAAATGAAGCTGAAAACTTTGCTTCACCTAAAAAGACTCTCAACAACAATAAAATTTATGTGGAGATAATGTAATGGCAACTGTAACACTGAGTGTTTCTACTGTTAAACCTTTAGGCGAACGTGTATTCGTTAAAGTCAGTGAATCTGAAGAAAAAACAGCAGGCGGCATTCTTCTACCTGAAACGGCAAAAGAAAAACCGCAAGTAGGAGAAGTTGCTGCAACAGGTCCTGGTAAACGCAACGATGATGGTAGCTACGCACAAATGGAAGTCAAAGTAGGAGACAAAGTTTTATACTCCAAATATGCTGGCACCGATATCAAACTTGGAGGCGATGAATACGTCCTGCTGGCAGAAAAAGACATTCTTGCAATTGTTAACTAATAATTCTGGAGTTGTTCCATAGCACTAGCAAACTTTTTCTTTATAGTTGATGTTTACTAAATTGCTAAAACAACTAACTATCAACATAAACAAACTAAGCATCCAAAATTACTAATCAATAGAAATCACAAATATGGCTAAACGTATTATCTACAACGAAAATGCTCGTCGCGCTTTAGAAAAAGGCATGGATATTCTAGCTGAGTCTGTAGCAGTAACACTGGGCCCTAAAGGCCGTAACGTTGTTTTAGAGAAAAAATTTGGCGCACCTCAAATTGTTAATGATGGTGTAACTATTGCCAAAGAAATCGAATTAGAAGACCATGTAGAAAATACTGGTGTTTGCCTAATTCGTCAAGCAGCTTCCAAAACTAACGACGTAGCAGGTGACGGTACAACAACCGCAACCGTACTTGCTCATGCAATGGTAAAAGAAGGTCTACGGAACGTTGCTGCTGGTGCTAACCCTATTGCTCTCAAGCATGGTATTGACAAAGCTGCTAGTTTTCTAGTAGAAAAAATTGCCGAGCACGCTCGTCAAATTGAAGATTCCAAGGCGATAGCTCAAGTTGGTGCTATTTCTGCTGGTAATGATGAAGAAGTAGGCCAAATGATTGCCGAAGCCATGGATAAAGTGGGTAAAGAAGGTGTGATTTCTCTAGAAGAAGGAAAGTCAATGCAGACTGAGCTAGAAATCACTGAAGGTATGCGGTTTGATAAAGGCTATATCTCTCCTTACTTCGCAACAGACATGGAGCGGATGGAAGCTTCTCTCGAAGAACCTCAGATTTTGATCACTGACAAGAAAATTGCTTTAGTACAAGACTTAGTACCAGTATTAGAACAAGTTGCTCGTTCTGGCAAACCATTACTAATCTTAGCTGAAGACATTGAGAAAGAAGCTTTAGCAACTCTAGTTGTTAACCGCCTAAGGGGTGTGGTGAATGTTGCTGCAGTTAAAGCCCCTGGTTTTGGTGATCGCCGTAAAGCTATGTTAGAAGACATCGCAGTATTAACTAACGGTCAAGTTATCACTGAAGATGCTGGTTTAAAACTAGAAAATGCCAAGTTAGATATGCTTGGTAAAGCACGTCGCATTACTATCACTAAAGATAATACTACCATCGTTGCTGAAGGTAATGAAAAAGAAGTTAAAGCACGTTGCGAACAAATTCGCCGTCAAATGGATGAAACGGACTCTTCCTACGACAAAGAGAAATTACAAGAGCGTTTAGCTAAATTAGCTGGAGGTGTAGCAGTTGTGAAAGTTGGTGCTGCTACTGAAACTGAAATGAAAGACCGCAAGTTACGCTTGGAAGATGCTATCAACGCAACTAAAGCTGCTGTAGAAGAAGGTATTGTTCCTGGTGGTGGTACAACTTTAGCTCACTTAGCTCCTGAGTTAGAAACTTGGGCAAATCAGAATCTACAATCTGAAGAGTTAACTGGAGCTTTAATTGTTAGTCGTGCTTTATTAGCTCCACTGAAGCGAATTGCTGAAAATGCTGGTCAAAATGGTGCTGTGATTAGCGAGCGGGTGAAAGAGAAGGATTTCAATACTGGTTTTAATGCAGCAGACAATAAGTTTGTTGATATGTTTGAAGCTGGTATTGTTGACCCTGGGAAAGTAACTCGTTCTGCTCTACAAAATGCTGCTTCTATTGCTGGTATGGTGTTAACAACTGAATGTATTATTGTTGACAAACCTGAACCCAAGGAAGGCACACCTGCTGGTTCTGGTATGGGTGGTGGCGATTTCGATTACTAATTTTTTTGAGATAGGGTAATCAAGAGTATAAAAATAATTGGGGTTTGCTGATTAAAGATAAAAGCATTGACACATAAAGGTCTTAGCATTTTTTAGTCGAAAAAACTACCGGGTTTTCGGTCCAAAAAAGCTAAAAAAGTTAGTATTTTGGGCGCTCCCAAGGCAGAAAAATCAAGGGACAAATATATCCGACTACCTCCTCTAAATTTCCATTTCTCCTGACTACTGACTACTAAAAAGAGCAAAAAGACTTTTTCAGGAAACCCTAATTAGACAAAGTTAGGCAAACCATAGATATTTATGGTTATAAAAAGATTTATAGTCATTTAATTTAAGAATGAAACACTTTTTCGGCTTAAATCCTTTCATAGCAAGAAAAAATTGTCTCAATCTCAAGTGAAACGACTATATATCTAACTTAATTAATGTTATCTCAAGCAACAGAACTTCTAGGATTGCCAACACAAACAATTTCTGATTTGTTTGTGTCATAAATTCTTTATTGTACAGCACTTACGTAGAAACACCATGAGTAGGGTGTGTTTCGCTTCGCGACATGAAAAGCGCGCTTCGTAACGCACCAGGACTCTATATATAGTACCTTTGCGTAAGTCCTGATTGTATTCGAGTCACTTCCAGTTTTTGGAGGTGGCTTTGTTATTTGAGAGCGGTTTTTTTAATGTAGGGGGGGGTGGGTATCACAGGGGCAGGTTTTTTTGTGAAAGCCTTATAGTATAAGACTTTCAAGGACCAGGATATTTAATCACTCAAACGCTTGCCCTGTATAGCGTTCACCGTTTTTTGACTGTGAAGGGGGGGTGGGTCTAGTTTATGGTTACTATCTTTATCTCCCTTTTTTCTTAAGCCCATCAAAATCCAAGCTCCTTAATGATTAAGAAATTTTTAAATTCCCTATCTAAATCTCTGAAAGCTTGCTGGGTAGGAGCCGATAGGTAGTATAGCATTAAATATCCGGGAATGAGTGTTATGGCCTTTTTATCAATTTATATATACAGCATTACCTATTGAGATTACAATTATATTAATTGATTCTTGATAATATAAGGAGTGTTTTAATGCCAGAAGCAGTAGGTGTCATAGAAGCTATTGGTTTTCCTGGAATCTTAGCTGCTGCAGATGCGATGGTTAAAGCTGCGCGAGTTACCTTAGTTTATTATGGTTTAGCCGAAAGAGGCCACTTTGTAGTTGCAGTTCGGGGACCAACTTCTGAAGTTTATCCTTCAGTCCAAGCTGGCATTGGAGCAGCAGAAAAAGTCTATGGTGGTATAGTGGACAGTCATTATATTGTTCCTAATCCCCCGGAGAATGTAGAATCTGTATTACCACTAGAATATACAGAAGTTAGCGAACAGTTTAGATGAATTTTGTCCCAAATTATATAATGGTTTGGCTGAATAATAGTTCATTGACGGCAGACATCTAAAATTTTTACAATTAATCTAGAGAATTTAATTCTTAACTAAAATTTAGGAGAAATAGAATGGCGCAACAAGCTGTTGGAGCACTGGAGACTAAAGGTTTTCCAGGTATTTTAGCTGCTGCAGATGCAATGGTCAAAGCTGGTCGAGTTACTTTAGTTGGCTATATTAGGGTTGGTAGTGCAAGGTTTACTGTTCAAATTAGAGGTGATGTTTCGGAAGTAAAAACTGCTATGGATGCAGGAATTGCAGCAGTAGAAAAAGCTTACGGTGCTACATTAGAATCTTGGGTAATTATTCCTCGTCCTCACGAGAATGTTGTGGCAGTTTTACCAATAGACTTTAATCCAGGTGTGGAAGAGTTCCGCCAGCGAGTAGAAGGGGTAACTGTACCAAGATGATCTAGTAGTAGGTAAGTTTTGATTAGATAAAACATATACTAATTTTATTAAAAACCGTCCACGTTGCTGTTCTATTGGTAAGAGTTCTCCTCTGTATGATTTTAGTTAGTATTAACTATACTAGCCTGTGGACGGTAAACATAAATATAAATTTAAGCCTTGAATTTTGCTATAGCTATCTGTTAGATTTTAGCGAGTAATTAGTAGGTTTAAAAGATGCAAAGGAAATATAGGAAAATCAACTGTAATTGAATTTTTATAATGATATATTCAAAAATTAATTAATAGCAAGTATTAAAATTAAAAAAAGTTATAAGTGAGCATTTTATATTATGTCAAATAAGTTATATTACCATTATTAAAATAATAAAAATGGTAAGAGATACCAGTCAGGAATGAATTATGATAATATATATAACTCAGTTTTCTTCTGGTAAAAAATTGTTATCTTACGACTAGTTTAGGATTGCTATAGTAGCTGAAATTGAAGTTATTGTCAAAAACATTATACCTACTATTATTGGTAGTTAAACATAAATCAATGGAATCTTGAGTAAAAATAGTTAAAATAGACAAAATAGACAAAATAGACAAAGACTATACCAGTAGGATAGTCTTTATTTATTTTAGCTTTCTTTATAGAAAACCTGATCTATATAGAATGGAGAAATATTACCATTCTATACAGATAACTTACAGCGTTTTCCGTTATTATAAGGTACACCTCCGGGGGCAAGATGCCCGCACTATATGATTTTCATGATTTACCTTGTACATCATTTGCCCGAAATATGCTGTAATATTGGCTTACGTGATACCAATTCTCAAAAGTCCTGCTATACTTTAAAGCTTGCAAAAATAACTTTCCTTAATAACCGAAGTTACCAATAATATCGATTATTTGTGCCAACAAATAATATTTAGAAATAGAAAATCCAAGTATAGCAAAGTTCATGGTAATTGGTATGACTACTTCTCAATTCCTGATATTCAGGGCCTACGCAAAAGATGAAATTATAGACTATTTATAGGGGTTAACGCCGTTAACCCCTACTATATATGGTTGTGGCTAGGTAAGTCCTGATCTTAAATCTTATACCGTTGCGCAAAAGTCAAAAGTCAAAAGTCAGACTTTATAGGCTAAAAACTTTGACGCTACAGTAATTTCAGCAAATTATTTGATATCTAAAGTTTAAAACTATTTGTAACATTCTTTTTTTTAATTGGTATTATATCTAAAGCTATGGACACTTGGATTATACAACTACACAATTCTACCAATGAAACTGCTTTTGTAATAATTACTGCTTTCATAGTAGTCATTTTTTGCTTTTATTTGATTCCGACTGCTACAGATATTATGGTAAATGCTGCCGCAGGTTTAGCAAGTAAATATTTAGAAAAAAACAAACGCACTATAGTAATTAACTCTAGTACAAATAACCCGGAATTATTTCTCATGTTGCTATCACTAAGTCTTCGACGACTAGGCGGTATAGCAACTCCTCTAGGCTCAAATTTTGCTAATATTTATCTTATGTTTATTGTGGCGCCAATAATTGTTATTAGTAAATGGATATTGATTGGCAAAATATCTGCTATTAAAACTTTTATCAAAATGTTTAACCAAGAAAAAATGCTATTTTTATGGCATCTTTTCATGTCGTTATTGATGTTTGCTTTTGCCAGTACAGCTTACTGGTGCATTACAGGTAAATCGGTGTTTGCACCTTTCCCAGAAGGAATTAGCTCTCGCAGTTGGCTCTGGGTGTTTTTTGGCGGTTTAATTTGTTTAGCAGGTGTGTTAGTTTTCTTCTTTTATGAAAAACAAATTAAGAAAAAAAGACCAGAATTATTTGATGATATTAATGCAGATGATTATACAGCAAGTTGGTGGCAGTTTATTATAGGGACAGCTTCATTAATTGTATTATCCTATATGTTGAATACATTATTTATCGCTTGGATGAACATTTATGATAATTTTCTTAATAAATTATTTGGTGATGCAATTTTTGCCGGACTGCATTATTTTTTGGGAAGTTTAATATCATCCCTACCAGAAACAATTGTAGCTGTCAAAAATTATGAACGTTTAACTGCACCAGATTTTAATACTGCAATGGCATCTGCAAGTCAGTCAAATATGACGAATTTGGGTATAGGATTTTTTGGTAGTGTGTTAGCCAGTTTGCTATTAGTTATGGGGATGAATTATAATTTATAAAGTTAAGCGATCGCTATCATTAGGGAGTAGGAGAGATAGGAAGTTAGCTGTTTAACATTTGAACTATATATCCAAAATTTTTCAGAGTCAATAAGCAAGAGGTAAAAGACAATAGAAGATATAAAATCTAAATAATTTTTAGCTTAGTATTCATAATAATTGCTAAATAACGATATTTGTTAGATAAATAATTAATTATAGTTCGTTATTTTTGAGGAATACACCTACTAAATTTATATCCCAGTTTTTGCTTTAATTTCTCTCAACTTATTCCTAACTTTACCACTTTTTAATAAACTTTCCGCTTTCGACAAACCTTTGTTAATATCAGAACAAATGCCACAACGCCACAAATAAAAACCGCCATTCCAAATAGCTGCTGACATTAGCTGACTTTCCTTGCTCTGTAATACTCTTTGCATCTCCTCTACTAACTCCGTAGTTGAGCCCAATGCAACTTCCTTCCCCCCGCAACTATAGTCAGTCGGATGTAATAACAGACGTTCAAATTTGACATCATTTCCAGATGGCACCGACACCCCAATAATAGCTGTTCGATCGCGGGGCAAATCACAACTTCCCTCTAAACCCTTCACCGTTGTATAATTTCTCAAACCATGTAATTCTAATGCTTGACGAAACTTACCTTCTGTGGGAGGATGAACATACCCCGCAGCTAAATGAACTTCCTCAACCAACGGCGCCAAAATTAATTCCATCGTTGCTATCGGAGGTCGTTTGCCAATATCTCGACGGTATTCTACTAAAGCATCTGCTTGGGGAAAATGTTTTGGTAGATAAATGAACCCTAAGCCAGTGTCCTCAAATACTTGTTGCACCTGCGCCAGGGATAATTTTCCCCACTCAAGCCCCAACCCTTGCCATATCTCAATAAAAGGTATTCCTTCTTTTGTCGGCATCCGTGCTCCACCATGCATAACAACAAATATTCCTGCTGTTGCCAAAATTAAAGCAGTGAGTGGCGTGATAGGTGCAGTCCGCGATCGCCCATCATAAGGACAACCTAAGACTGTTACTGTACCCATAAATGGTTTACTTTGAAGTTTTGGCCC
This sequence comes from Trichodesmium sp. MAG_R03, assembly GCA_023356535.1. Lineage (GTDB taxonomy): Bacteria > Cyanobacteriota > Cyanobacteriia > Cyanobacteriales > Microcoleaceae > Trichodesmium. Next base: position 16,825 of record JAKQYF010000060.1, read on the forward strand.
CAATTCGTGATAGGTATCTAACATTCCTGCTAACTCCTCACCAGTGTGGCGTTTAATACGGTGAGCAATAAAGAAAGCACCTATTTGGACAGGTGTTGCTTCTCCTAACAAAATCATCCGCATTGCTACTGCTGCTTCTTGACGAGTTAAATTTTTCCCTGTGTGTGTACCACTGCCAATGATTTTGAGTAATTCTCGAAAGTGAGCGCTCATCTAATTCCTCTCTCCAGCTAATTAGTTAGTAGTTCTAAATTATACAGAACTTAGGCCAAGGTGCTATATTTGGTGCGTTACGAAGTACACTTTTCATGTTGCGAAGCGTTCGCTCCGCTTTGCGCCAGCAAAACACACCTTACCAATAGGGTTCATGAGTAAGTCCTAAGTATATAGAATACTTAATACAGACATAATATAATATCAATTATTTTTTTTCCTTAATATATTCCAATCTGTTCTCATCAAAAAATCCCAATCTCGTAGCGCCACTCGCGACCATAACCAATTTTGTCGCAGTTGAGGAATATGATATTCTCTGGCAGCTTCATTCATTACTTTTGTCCGATATTGTAGCGCTCTCAACCAACGTTCTCTTTGCTCATTTCCCTGAGAAGTTTGAGCAGATTTCATCATTACTAATCCAATACCTGCATAAGCATTAAGAGCATCTTTTTGTTCAACTTCTAGAGTAGTAATATTTTGAGTCGAAATGTTCTGCAATGTTTCTGGTAAAGTTTCTCCTGATAATTTTAAGACTTTGAACCAAGTATCATAAGCTTTTTTCAAGTCTCCTTTCGTGTAGTAAGCAAAACCTATAGCATTTTGATATAGAACATAATCAGGATTTTGAGAAACTGCTTTTTCCCAGAAAAATAAAGCTTCATCTACAGTATAATTTCTATTTCCATCTTGAGCTAACTCCCAAACCAATCGACCGTACAAAAAATTAATATCAGGGTCCATAATGTTGTTATTATTAGATGCATCTTTTACAATCTTAAGAGCTTCTTTTGCCTCTAAAAAAGCACCTCTATTTAGTAGAGACTCGATAGCTTTTTTCCCAGCTTGAATATCATTTTTACTAAACTGTTCAATAGCTAATTTTTTTTCTGCTTCTACAGTATTGGCACTATAATTAATAGGTTTTTCTTTATTATATATTTCAAGGTTAATTGGGTCAGGAGTTAAAGGTATAGTTTTTGAATAATTTAATGTTCGATTTTGAAATAACCAAACACCACATAGAGTTAACAAAACAGCAGTTAGGTGTGAAAGTATCCAGCCAGAAACTGAGTTAAAAAAATTGACAGTATTTTCATGTTTTTGTGTCATAGTGATATTTTCTATAATTAAGTTAGTTATTTGAGAAATCAACTTTCAATATATCTAACCATTACTACTTTAATTAAGTAAGCTATTCATAGTTGTTATGATCAGGACTTATGCAAACCAAAGTCCTGTATAAATCATATCAAATCCAGTAGTATAGCACTAAGCACAAGTCTAAAGTTAACCTCCCTTACTTGAGACTTCTGAGTGCAGCTATAAACTGTTACTGGGTCTATCATTACTATATGCTAAGCCAGCTCTTCTGAATTTTTATGATGTTCAAATTGCTGCCGTTCTCGAAGTTTCAATAGTAAATCCCAATCTTGACGTGCTTTAGGAGACCACAACCAATTTTTTCGTAGTTGTAGGATATGAAACTCTTGGCCAGCTTCTCTCATAACTTTACTAGCATATTTAAAAGCTTGACCGGGAGTTTTTTGTAAATTTTGAGTATATTTAAGCATAATTAATCCTAGACCTGCATAAGCATTTAAAGCTGCTCTATTTTTGACAGATAAATTTTCCTGGGAGTTATAAGAAACAGGACTAATTTTTTCTATTTCTGGGGCAATCTCTCCAGATAAATGCAACACCTTTAACCAAGCTGTATAAGCTTTTTCTATGTTTCCTTTGGTGTAATAAGCAAAGCCTAAGGCATTTTGATATTGAATAGTTGACTGACTTTGGGCAGCAGCCTTTTCCCAAGAATTGATAGCTTCATCTATCAGGTTATTTTGATTTCTATCCTGGAATAATTCCCAAGCTAATCGACCTTTAATAAAATTAATTTCTGGATCTTCACTAAGCTTTTCTGGCACAGCAGCTATAACTTTTGCTGCTTTAGCTAATTCTCCTTGCTCTAATAATGTTTCTACTACCATTTTCCCAGCCTGAAGATCGTTTTGATTAAACTGTTGAATTGCCAAAGTTTGTACTTCTGGAGTCCTATTAATTGTCTCATTAACAAGTCGAATTCTGTTATATTTATAATTGAGAGTTGGAGCAGGTGCTTTTGGTAATTTAGCACTCATTTGTAATTGACGATTATTGATACTAATGGAGTAAATGCCAACAAATAAAATGATTCCTGAAATCGCAGATCCTAATGTTAATAATGTTAATCTTTTTTTCCAGGGAAACTTATGATATTTATTTTGAGTATTTGATGTTGTGAATATTAACTGAGTTAATTCTTCACTACTTTGGGTAAATGTTATTAAATCTTCTTGTTGCTCATTGTCTTGATTATTTAGTTGCTTTGCTATTTCTATTTCTGGCAATATATCCTCAAGTGTCATCATTGGATCTTTACTGTCTTTAACCTGGAAATTCAAATTATCAATTTGAGGTTCAGTAGAATATTGATCCAGGTTACCTAAATCAATATCTGGTTGTACGCGAGTTAGATTTTCTGATGACTTGGGAGACTCAATTTTTTCATCAATAGGTATTAGGAAATCCTCTTGTATTTTATTTGTATAATGTTTTTGTTGTTCAATTAGATATCCACCAAAATCTTGATGTAGATAAACAACAGGCAATGCCCAATAAAGTTGATGTGAACCATAGGCAGAAATCAAGCCTTGTCTTGCTCGACTTAAACTTAAATCTATTGGATAACCTTGATTAAGATTGCGATAAAATAAACGTGTCAGAATTAGAGAAACTTCATCTGGAATGCGTTCCGCCATTGCTAGCACTCCAGGAATTCCCCGTTTTACCATGGCTTCTGCTAAGTTAAGCTCTATTCCTTCATCAGTGGGGCTAACAAGATGGTTGTAAGCGCCTCTACATGAGTTGAAGATGGCCATCTGAATGCCATTGTTAACTAGTAAACCTGATAGATCCTTACCACTCAAACTTTCTGTTAAACCTGTTACATTACTCACTAAGGATATTTCACCACCGGAAATACCCCAGTTGCTATGACCTGCATAGTGGAAAACTTGATATTTACCTTGTTCTAATGCTTGGGTAAGTTGTTCTCGCCCTGGTTGTCGGAGAATGTCTAGATGAATCTGAGTTTCCCCACTATTTTTTTGCAGTTCTTGTTGTAATGCCTCATATTCTTTTTCTAGTTGTAGACTGTCCTTATCAGTAGGGGTTGCGATCGCCATTAAAATTTTTAATGGTTCTTCAGGTATTAATATCCGGGTAGATTTAGGTAAAGAAGCATTAGGTTGATAGCGAGAGAATACAATATCAGTACCAGTTGCCAGGGGGCGATCGCCTATGTGGAGTACTTCCCAAGGCAAACTGGATATATATCTGTCTTTAGTACCTAAACGTAACTGTAAGACCTCACCTCGATTATGAGCAATTCCTTGGGCACAACTCCAGCTATCTCTTAGGGTATCTTTGAATAGTTCTTGATACATTTCTTGGCCTAGTGCTACTAAACTTGGACTTAATACTTCCCCAGAACTGGCCATAATCTGGTTGGGAATGACTACCTGAGAATTGGACTTTCCTTCTAGGATATCGATTAATGGATCGCGAAATAGATGACGAGCTTGGGCTAGCCATTCTTGTACAGGCCATTCGACTATTTCTTCAGCCACTAGGCCACCAATAGGTACTTTTTCTGTCCGGACAAAATATTCGTCTTCTCCGAGGGGAGTAATTGAAACATGAAATTCTTGAGTCATTTATTTTTTTATCCTTCTGCTCAAATTATGCCGCCAAAATTCCAGATCTTGGCTTTTAACCATGAATACATGGGAAAGAAATGACGGTTGTGGTTTTGGTACCAGTCTAAATCAGGCTAAAGTATTGTTAGTTATAATTTTTCAGGACTATTTGCACACTTAGCTTGAGTATTACTGCTTCTACTAACTTGACTGTTGGAATGACGACAGGCTTTTTGGGTAGATAAGATAACGCTCATTTTTTTAGCTCTTCATCTATGTTAATATTAGGTTTCTCAAGCAGGACTTACGCCGGGCCTTTATATATGGTGTATTTTTGGTGATTATTTTAGATATTTACACTACAATTAGTGCCGTTACCTAAATCCTGGGAGGCTTTATAGTAGATTCCAATGTAGCGCGGGAATCTTGTCTGCAACAATTGTATTTCACGCGCTGATTAAATCCTCTTTTTAAGCTTCCTATACAACTACCTGTTAACTAATTCAGGAGTACTTTCTGAATAATTTGACCTTCAGCACTAAAATATGGCGTTTTTGAATCAAGCTATTAAACCTAAATTTGGCCAATTTTAAAATGCTTTTCAGTTAATAGTTAGGAGTTTCGGCTATCGCCGACATGAAACACGGTAAGGATGAGGAGTGTTATTACTATCATGTAGCAAGTAAGCCACCTATCAATAAAGCTTTTAATTTTCAACCCGATATCTCAAATATGTAGATATTGGGTAGCAAGTAGCAATACCAATGATTAATCTGGTTAAGCTGATACCATTTTTCTATGAAGTTGCAATTAATATATAGATAAAAATAGTCAGTGTAATAAGGCTTTGAGCAACAATTATTAAGCCCATTGTTACAGAGAAATAATATGACCAGATGATAGATTAATCTATCTTTATTCCTCAACAATATTATATGTAAAAATAGTCTTTGTTGTCTACTTTATTAACTAATTTTTTTTTTGGTTACCAAAACCGTATTTGTTTAAAGCCATTCAATCACCTTTTTTCGATTAATAGAATACTGAATTCTAAATTAATGTTGTGAATCCGGCAGGTTAAACCATCACTTTTTTATATAATTAAAAGCTATAAAGTTCCTTGATAAAACTGATATAAAGAGTCCCATAAGTCTAACAATCTAATGTTTACTTTCTACTCGCCATGAGATCATCAGCGGTTAACAAAAAAAAGGCAGAAGGAAAAGGAGTTGGAGCTCTTTTTTAAGAAGGCATGTGATTTGATAAATGATTTAGAATTGCTATATTAATAGGATTTGCCCATGAACGCTATTGGTAGGGTATGTTTTGCTGACGCCAAGCGGAGCGAACGCTTCGCGACTTGAATTGCGCACTTCGTAACGGACAAAGGCACTATATATAGTATATAGAGCCTTTGCGTAAGTCCTGATTAAGATTTGTATACTAACTCCTAGCTTTTCCAAACAGTAAAGTTGAGAGTTCTTGAAATTTTGTGACAAGTTTTAACATCAACTTACTTAGTAGGCCAAAAATTAGGGAGGTTGCATACAACCTCCCTAGAGGGCTATCATTTTTTTCATATGGTTCCGCAACTTAAAAACTGGTTTAAGCATATTATTCTTGTTCAGCTATCCATGGAATAACCACAATTTTTTTGCTCCAACCATTTCTCTCCTAACTGTTTGAGATTTATCATTACTGGTTGCACTTGCATACCTTTCTCCGTTAGAGAATATTCAACATGGGGAGGGACTTCTGGATACACCCGTCTTGCTAATAAACCATGCTTTTCTAGCTTTCTCAGTCTTAACATCAGGGTTTTCGAGCTAATTCCAGGTAGAGCTTCTAATAATTCGTGAGTTCGGCGATCGCCATTCAACAGCTCTTGCAGAATCAACACTGACCACTTGCTTCCTAATATTCCTAATACAAATTGAATTGGACAATTATTATTTAAACATAATATATTTTCTATTTTAACATCTGATTTAACATTTTTATTTTTAACTTTCATTTTATTCTAACTCTTCAAAATCTATCTTGCTTGCTGAAAAAACAATTTTTTTTCCCTCTCTAAGTATAGCTTAAGAATTTGAGCAAACTACAGTAGGGACGCTCTATCTTAACTATAAGAGAAACAAGCCTCAAAAGTTAGTCAACATAAATCATGACAAAATTTGACTACTATTAATTCTTGCTGATAACGATAATCTCCACCTGAATTAATTATCTAAGCAAAATTATTAACCTCTTTTATTGAGGACTTACGTAAACCCACCAAGAAACTGGTTTTATACCGCTGATTACTGTTGTTCAAACCACCAAATTTTGTAGATCAACCCGTTTTCCGGGTAAGTTTTGTATTCGTGTTCTTTAGAAGATGAAAAATTCAATTTGTTATAGATGTGTAATTAATTGTGCACGACCTACTTATCCACTTATCTATTAACTCTTAACATTAAGGAAAAAAAATGAATAACTCTAACAGGCAAAATCAGCAAAAACCCAACAATGCTGACAACAACATTAATCTTACCATAGACGCTGAAACTCAACTTGTCACAGTAGAAGATGCTTCACCAAGCATTTCGGTACTCTGGGACAGAGCCATACAACAAGCAGTAATCAATACTGCTCCTGGCCCAACTATTACCTCCCGCGCTTACAGTATCTTACATACAGCGATCTATGATACTTGGAGTGCATACGATCCATTAGCCACATCAACTCAGCTAGAAGACAATCTCCAACGTCCTCAGTCAGAAAACACCGATGCTAACAAAACAGAAGCTATAAGTTTTGCTGCCTATCAGGTACTCTCTGAGCTATTTCCCACTGAAATAGAAATTTTTGATAACGTAATGGTGGAGTTAGGATTTAATCCCGATAATATCACCACTGACACTACTACTCCTGCCGGTATTGGTAACGTCTCCGCCAAAGCTCTATTAACATTCCGTCGCAATGATGGTTCCAACCAACTAGGAAATCATCCTAACAGTGATGGTACTCCTTATTCTGACATTAACAGTTATCAACCTATTAACCCCCCTGGAGAAACTACTAACATTGAGTTTTGGACTCCTGAACCAGTGCCTATTGATGCTGAAGCAGGCGAAGAACAAAGAATACAAACATTCTTAGCGCCTCACTGGGGAAAAGTCACACCCTTTAGTCTCCCATCCCTGGAAGAAATACGGCCAGAAGCACCAGAACCTTTTTTACTTGTTGATGGTGAATTAGACTTAGAAGCACGCACAATTACTCTCTCAGACCAGTCTGTGGTAGATATTACTCCAGATATTATAGGTACTATTATTAATCCTGAATTTATCAAACAAACACAAAAAGTGATTGATATCAGTGCTAACCTCACAGATGAACAAAAATTAATTGCCGAATTTTGGGAGGATGGAAGTGGTACATCTTTCCCTCCTGGAACTTGGATGACTTTCGGAAAATTTGTTTCTGCTAGAGATAATCATACCTTAGATCAGGATGTGAAACTTTTCTTGAACTTGGGTAACGCAGTATTTGATGCTGGTATTGCTGCTTGGGATGCTAAAACTTTTTATGATTATGCTCGACCTGTGCGAACAGTAAGGGAATTAGGGAAACTGGGTTTAATTGGAGAATTTAATCCAAAGCTTGGTGGTTTTGCTATTGATGCTTGGGCAGGTCCGGGACAAGGAACTCAAACTATTTTAGCCAGTGATTTTCTTACCTATCAAACCCCTGGTAGTGATCCCTCACCTCCCTTTGCAGAATATGTATCTGGTCATAGTACCTACAGTGCTGCGGCTGCAGAAATTTTGAAACGATTTTCTGGTAGTGATGATTTTGGTGCTGCTGTAAGTTTTGCAGCAGGAGAGTCTCGTTTTGAACCAGGGGAGACGCCGGAAGCACCTGTAGTTTTAGAGTGGGCAACTTTTAGCGAAGCTGCGGACGAAGCTGGTATTTCTCGTCTTTACGGTGGTATTCATTTTAATGATGGGGATATAAATGGACGGCAGTTAGGAAGAGAAGTCGGGGAAAGTGTGTGGTCCGCTACTCAGTCCCTTATTTCTCCTAATGAAACTCTGGGTACAGATGAAAGTGATAACTTAATCGGAACTTGCGCCAATGATTTCATATCTGGTCATCGTCAAGGTGATCTAATTCTTGGTGGAGATGGTAACGACTTGCTTTATGGAGGTAAAGGTAATGATATGGTTGATGGCGGTGCAGGTATCGATATTATTAGTGGTCATCGAGGGGATGATGTTTTGATTGGAAGAACAGGCGGCGATCGCTTTGACTTTGCTGCTGATCATGGAAATAATATCATTGTTGATTTTGAAGATGGAATAGATGGAATAGGTTTAGGCAATGGTCTGAGTTTTGAGCTATTAACTATTTCCCAGATAGGTAACGACACTCGTATCTTTGTTGACCAATTTTCGGTGACTTTACAGGGAGTTTCTGAAACTGTTATTGGTGCTGATGATTTTATTCAGCTTGCTTGAGCAAAGAGCAAGAGTTTTTAGGCCGGGTGTTTAGGTATAAATTATTTTGATTCAAAATTTTATTATAGCCTATATTTCGCAATTCAATTTGTAACACAAAAAGCTGAATGGTATGGTCGTACATTAATAAAAGTTGACCAATTTTCGGTGACTTTACAGGGAGTTTCTGAAACTGTTATTGGTGCTGATGATTTTATTCAACTTGCTTAAGCAAAGAGCAAGAGTTTTTAGGCCGGGTGTTTAGGTATAAATTATTTTGATTCAAAATTTTATTATAGCCTATATTCCGCAATTCAATTTGTAACACAAAAAGCTGAATGGTATG
>JAKQYF010000061.1 GCA_023356535.1 Trichodesmium sp. MAG_R03
TTCACTATAGTCACGTGCGTTAGCGGAGCTTTGCGTTAGCAATCGCCTAACTATTTTTATTCAAAAACCAATAGTAATTCAAGTCAAATAACCTTCATTTTAATTGAAGGATGTTTCAATTGGTCGGTTAGATATTTTGATAATAATCCGTGCTTAACTTGATAAATACTTTTGCCTATTTTAGAAGCAAATCTTTTTAAGAAGTTCCACACGCTCCATTGCACAAGCAATATGATTCTTTTGAATTATTCGCAGACGACACTGACAAAATTCTAAACCTGTTAATTGCTTAATTTCTCTGTGAAATTCTTCGATTTTCCATCGAGTTTGAGATTCAAACTCTACATCATCTTTTGACGATTGAGTTAAGTCATTAGTGACAAGATATTCTGTTCTGTTAGCAGATACAGTAGCCCAAAATATTTTCACCTTTTTGCAGAGTGGAAAACCTTGAATTTTGATTCTTTTTCCTGATAATTTTTCAGCCTCGTTCCAATTTAAGTCTTGAACTTTTTTGTATTTTTCGATCGCGACCTGTATCATCTTTTTGAATTGTCATAACCTATTTAGGGTTTGCTCATTCAATCCAAAAGTATTGACACAGAAAGGTTTTAGGATTTTTAAACTCGAAAAAAGTGTCTAGTTTTCGGTCCTGAGAGCTCAAAAAGTTAGTATTTTGAGCTCTCCCATGGCAGAAAAATCAAGGGACAAATATATCCTACTACCTCCTATATCAATTTCCCGTTCCTCTGTAGGGACGCTTCGCTACGTGACATGAAACGCATTTTTGTTATGCAGCGTCCCTACATCTCCTCCTGGCAGATATTCGGGGTGGGTTCCCTACTCCTGAAAAAGACTTTTTCAGCAAGCCCTATTTAGGATTTAGGATTGGTATATAGAGGTAATGAGTAAGTCCTGAATTATTTTAGTTAGTTAATTCCCCTAAAGGTACTTGAATTAAATCCTGAATAGTCGTCAGTCTTAATCGCTCCAATTCCTGAGTCCATTGTGATTCATTATAAAATTTTTCTTGATATTTTTTAGCTAGTTCTGGTTCAACAGATAAATCAGTTTCTTGCCACATATTCAAAACAACACTTTGACGTTTTTTTGACATAATTAATTCTATAGTTGCTACTGTAGAACGAATTACTAAAGGTGCTCTAAGAAGATTTTTTTTTGTCTTTTCATCTAAATGAAAAAGATGCTCTAAATTAGCAAGTTTATGAGGAGTTGCCAAACAAATATCTTGTAACTTAGAAATTAAATTATCTGATTCATTAATTTTATTTTCCGAGATGTTTTCTACAGAAATAATTTGCTGCCACAAAAATCGATTGTCAGAGAAACTAAACTGTAAATCCCTGGCCTCTATTGCATCTTTAACATTTTGACGATAGTTCGGACAATGTAAATAAATACGCAGTAATAAAGACTCAGCTTCCGCTAATAAACTCCCTTTTACAGGTGGAGATAAAATTCCCAGAGAATTATTTTTTTTCCCCTTAGTGAAATTTCTATTATTTTGCTTATTAGATTTTAATTGTTTCCCTACCAGTAACGGTGGTGATAAAAATTCATCCTTAGCTAACAGCTTTTGCCAATTAATAAAAACTTGAGTCAATAAATTTTCAGAAATTAATGAAACTCTCCGAGGATCTCCCTTACTCAAAACTTCTGCACAATATTGAAGATAATAAGTAAGCTGATTATCATTAGTTATCTTTGTTAAAGTTTTAACTATTTCCTGATTTACTTGACCATACTCGTCTGCCAGACTCAAATTTTTACTGCCGACTATATTTTGAATTTGCCAATCAATCCATAGAGTGGAATTAACTAATAATTCTTGATATTTTTCAACAGAATAAGTTCTTAAATATTCATCAGCATCTTTCCCATCAGGAATATTAAGAACCCTCAGTTGAACTTCCCCACTATAAGCAAGTTTTTCTATTTCTCCAATTGCTCGGTCAGTAGCTTGAATACCAGCTCGGTCAGCATCAAAATTTAAGATAATTTGTTTAGATTCTGTGTAACGTAAAAGTTGTCTAATTTGAATTAGACTTAATGCGGTACCAAGAGAAGCAACAACATTATTAATTCCCGAAGCATGAAGAGCGATCGCGTCAAAATATCCCTCTACAACCACAGCCTTATCTTGTTTAGCAATAGCAGTTTTTGCCCGATCCAAAGCAAATAAAATTTTTCCCTTATCAAATAATTCCGTCTCAGGAGAATTCAAATATTTAGGTTGTTCATCAGTCAAAGTTCTCCCACCAAAACCAATAACTCTACCTTGAACATCATTAATAGGAATTATCAAACGATTGCGAAATCTATCATAATAACCAGTACCAGATTTTCTCGGCAAAATTAATCCTGCTTGCTCCACTAATTCCACAGGAAAACCTTTTTGTTCTACCAAATAACCATAAATAGTTTCCCAACCATTAGGAGCATAACCCAGTTGAAATTTTTGCATAGTTTCTTGGGAAATTTGACGTGAAATTTGTAAATATTCTAAAGCAACTTTTCCTTGGGGTTGTCTTAAAGCATATTGATAAAAACTATTAGCCATTGCCAAGATTTCATAAAGTTTTTCCCGCAGAGAAATTTGCCGTTGAAACTCTTGTCTATTTTCTGGTAATTCTGTTTTAATTTGTATTTGATAACGTCTAGCTAAATCTAACACGACATCACTAAAAGAAGACTTGCCAATTTCCATCAAAAACTTCAAAACATTACCACCTACACCACAACCAAAACAGTAGTACATTTGTTTAGTAGTACTAACGGTAAAGCTAGGAGTTTTTTCTTGATGGAAAGGGCATAATCCCACATAATCTTTCCCCCGTTTTTTTAAGAAAATATGCTCTGAAATAACATCATAAATATTAGCTTTTTGCTTAACTTCTGCAATAGTATCTTGATGAAAACGGAAATTATTCATACAATTTATCAAATAATTTAACCTAAATTTTGAAGTATTCTAGTGAGCATCAGCTTTTAGTACTCAGTACTTCAGTAATGAAGAATAAATAGGGCTTGCTGATTAATTATAACAGCATTGACATATAAAGGCTTTAGTCTTATTTTGCCAGCAAAAAGTACCAGAAGTTCGGTGGTAAAAGGCTGAAAAAGCTAGGATTTCAGGCACTCCCATGGCAGAAAAATCAAGGGACAAGTATATCCGACTACCTCATCTATACCTTCCCTGTTCCTCTGTAGAGACGTTCCATGGAACGTCCCTATCTATTCCTCTGCTCCTTAAAAGACTTTTTCAGCAAACCCTAAATAATTACTGCTAAGATTAGAGGAAGGTATTTCGTTAGTAAATTTTTGTTTTATCTCGATTTTTCTATGGCTTTTAAGCACTCTTACAAAATTGTTTGCTTACCCCAAAGTGATAATTTTTATTGCACTTTCTTGACACTTTATTTGGCAGCTACGAATACTTCACTAATTAATTTTTTCTCCTGACTTCTTCTTCAATACAAGCATTATATAGAGAAAAGTTATAAATGTCTTTTGTCAACTAGACTTTGCACTATAGTACTACAAACAAGTGTTAGAATTTTGATAACACTTAAATCGAACCTAGATATTGCTGACAGCCTTAGCTAGCAATGGTTATTCCAAGCACTTTCACTGCCTAGTCAACTAATATTTTGACTTAATCTGAATGGTGCAGTTACTCCATCAGGAGGTTATTTGATAGTTGTTGGCAGAAAATTCCGGTACCGAAATACTTAAAAGCAATACCACAAAAATTTACCATAATTGCAAAAATATTCAAAAATTATAAATAATTCAATATTCAAAATCAAAAATAGTTAATCTGAAAACTTAAGATATAAAATATATTGAATAAACTTGATTTTTGGCTGGAGTAAAAAATATCTAGCCAGTTATGAGGAAGTGGGTGATCAGTGTTCAAACGCATAAGACAGGATTTAAAAAATGACCTAATTGCTGGTCTATTGGTAGTAATACCATTGGCCACTACAATTTGGCTGACCATAACTATTGCTCGGTGGGTAATTAATCTTCTCACCAAGATTCCAAAGCAAATTAATCCCTTTGATGGTTTAGATCCAATTTTGGTGGCTCTACTAAACTTTTTAGTAGGACTAGCAGTACCATTGCTAAGTATTCTAATAATAGGGCTGATGGCCAGAAATATTGCTGGAAAATGGCTATTAGATTTAGGAGAGAAAATATTACAAGCAATTCCATTTGCTGGATCAGTTTATGGCACTCTAAAGCAAATATTAGAAACTCTGCTGAGGGATTCTAATGAAAGATTTCGCCGTGTGGTACTTGTAGAATACCCACGTCGAGGAATTTGGACCATAGCTTTTGTCACAGGTACTATAGGTAAGGAAATTAAATCTCATTTAGGAGATTCAATGTTAAGTCTATTCATTCCCACAACTCCAAATCCCACATCTGGTTGGTACGCCATAGTACCAGAAAAAGATGTGATTAATATTTCTTTGTCAGTCGAAGATGCTTTTAAAGTTTTAATATCTGGTGGGATAGTAGATCCTAGTTTATCAACAGCACTTAGCCAAGAAAAAATACTTAACAATCAACTAAAATCAGCACGTCTGGATTAAAAAATCAGATCAACAACTTTCTACTAAAAATAATTTAACAGATTAGACTCAAATATTATAAACACATTATGAAAAAAGCTCCCCGTTCTACAGCTCGTGAACTAGCTCTCCTTGGCTTAAGTCAATTGCAAACTAGTTCAGGGAGTTTAGAAAAAAAGCAACTTCAAGAAGTTGTATTAGCAGCAGTTAGGACTTTAAGAACGGAGGCTCAAGATATTTTAGAAACTGCAGCAGCAGAATTACAGAGAGGGAGCGATCGCCTTCTGAGTAGTCAGATCGGCACTACTGATATTGAAAGTGCCAGAGCAATGCTCTATGAAGTTATAGAGTTAGGCCAAAGAGCAATTAATCATATTGGCACTGCTGTTGAATTACCAGAAATTCTTCAACTTACTAATCAATTAGAAGTTCGTAGCTATGCTATGGAAATTATGACCAAAGTAAATGGTAATAAGAAAGAAATTGATAAATTACTAAGAGAATCAATAATAGATTGGCAAGTAGAACGTTTACCTAGAATTGACCTGGATATACTTAGAATTGCAGTAGCAGAAATGATGTTTATTGGAATTCAAAAACAAGTGGCGATAAGTCAAGCAGTAGAACTAGCCAAGCGTTATAGTGGTGAAGATGGCCATAAGTTTATCAATGGGGTATTACGAAGAGTTTTCGATAAAATGAATGTAATTTGAGGAATCATTAAGCCAAAGCATGTGAATTTACATAATGATTTAGGATTGCTATATAAGATAGACTATTTAAACATAGTAATGTCTATATCTAGAATAAATATGGTTTTTAATTGGTTCCGTCGTAAATATGATGACAGTTCAGACAAAACTTCAAAGGACAAACCTGCATCTAACAAAGAAAAGGTAGAAGCAATAATTGAATCGCAAGAAAAATCAGGGCAGGAGTCCACACAAAGCACAGAAGATTATTTGAATTGGGCTAAAGCAGCTTACAAAAATATTCAAGAACAGAAAAAAAGTCAAGTAGTATCTCAAACTGCTACAGATAAAGTTGAAACAAAGGAAAAACAAGAAACTCCAACACCTGCAACAATAGCAAAATTTAGGTCAAGTATACCAAAGCAGTTTAAAACTGAAGAACAAGAAGATATTACAGTAGAAAAAACAGAATCTACAGCAACAGATAGTCTGGTTAAACCAATTCTAAATATAGGGGAAACTACCACTAGCGAAATAAAATCTCCAGAATTAGAAATTCTGGTAGAGTCAGATTCAGTGGTAGAGGAAACTGCCCCGATAATTCAAGCATCTGAAGAGTTATCTTTCTGGGCTAAAGCTCAAGCAGAAAGACAAGCAAGAGTAAAACACCTTAAAGAAACTGCTATAGAAGAACCAGAGCCAGAAACTCTCCAAGAAACAAGTTTAAATACTGAAATAGAAGAAATAGACCCCATAATTTTGGATGAAGCATTTCTTTGGTCAGCAGAAGTTTTAGCAGCTCAAGGCCGTAGCCCAGATCAAGTTTCTGCTGAAGAAATTTCTTGGCTGAAGAAATTACGACAAGGCTTAGACAGAACTCGACGCAACTTACTCAACCAATTGAGGGCAATTGTAGGACAAGGCCCCCTAAATCAAGATGCGGTAATGGAAATAGAGTCAATGTTGCTACAAGCTGATGTTGGAGTAGAGGCAACAGACTTAATCATAGAAACATTACAAAATAAATTGCGTGAAGAAGCTTTGCCTCCAAAAGAGGCGATCGCATATTTGAAAAAAATCTTACGAGATATCCTAGATGAGCCATTCAAAGACTTGGAAATAGCTATTCCTGCATATAACTTAACTTTTGTCCCAGAAAAGGATACCTTAAATATTTGGCTCTTGAATGGTGTAAATGGGGCTGGCAAGACCACAACTATAGGTAAAATTGCTCATTTAGCTACGAAGTCAGACTACAAATGTTTAATCGCAGCAGCAGATACATTTAGAGCTGCTGCAGTAGAACAATTGATAATCTGGGGACAACGGAGTGAGGTAGAGGTAATCTCTAATCCTGGTAAAAATACTGACCCAGCAGCAATAGTTTTTGATGCTATAGTAGCAGCTCAAGCTAGAAATACAGAATTACTACTAGTAGATACAGCTGGAAGACTGCAAAACAATAAAAATTTGATGGATGAACTGAGTAAAATCTATCGCATAGTAGAGAAAAAAGCTCCAGATGCAATAGTACAATCCCTACTAGTTTTAGATGCTACACTTGGTCAAAATGGTTTAAGACAAGCAGAAGTATTTGCCAAAACTGCTAAACTGAGTGGCGTAGTATTGACAAAACTCGACGGAACTGCTAGAGGTGGTGTTGCACTTGCTATTGTCAAGCAATTGGGTCTGCCTATTCGCTTTATTGGTGTGGGAGAAAAAATAGAAGACCTCCGTCCATTTTCTAGTTATGAATTCGTTGAAGCTCTTTTAAGTGGTTAAAGGTTTATTGGTTTGACCATTGAGAATCAGAAACTGTATCGAAGTAGAAGTTGTGAAATAAATCTATATTTTTAGTATTTTCATCTTCCTATAGTGCAGGCATCTTTTCTTCCATAGCTGTACTTTATCCTTGATCAAGTCCTCTGTCAACTAAATATTGATATTACTTTTACTAGGTATGTTTTTATCTATATTTAATCTCCTACTAATTCACAAAAATAATCACTATAGAATTTAGACTTAATAAACTTCTAACTAAGCAACATTATAATTAATACAAGAGAATAAATTATAGCAGTTTTCATTAACATAAAATACAAATATTTTGACTGAAAGGCAGAGGGTAGAAGTTTTGTTGTAGTCTACTTTTGTGAAAATCAGGATCAAATATAGTTCCAATCAAAATTATCAACGAAGCAGTAATCTAGGAAAATAATAAATGTCATAATTTGAGCTAACGTTGCTTACATAAAAAAGCCATAAAAAATAAACTTAAATAATGAAATAATACAAACTATCAAATATCAATAAACTTTAATCAATCAACCTATCAAGAAAAAATCTATGAATGTAGTACCTGTGTATGGAAATTCCCCTGAACCTACTGATCATATTGCCACTGGCAATTTCTCACCAATAACCTCTGTATATGCTCATCAAGAAATGGTTGCTCGTGTACATGAGGAAAAACAAAATGTTAATGATTTATTAAGTTCTCTAGGCTTTGCGTTGCGTAGCTTCAATAATTTGAATCAGTTTCTAGAATTGATTCCACTTATGAGCTGTCGAGTAACTGATGCAGATGGCGGAGCATTGGTATTATTTAAGCCCAATGGACAAGTTAGGTTCCAACAACTATATTGCCAAGAAGGCCAAAAATGTCAGAATATCCGACAAGCATTAGAAATAGCAACTCGTCAATTGATTACAGAAACAACCTTGCCTGCAGAACTACAGGAAGTCCCGATTCAAACTGCTAGTCTGGATTACCAAGTTAGCAACTATTTAGGAAATGATGTTCAATTATTTGGCGCATCAATTTTAGTGAAGAACTCAGAACGAGGCCGTCTATATGTATTTAGTCATGACCCAGAATATGTATGGACACCAACAAGACAAAAATTAATTCGTCTAGTAGCAGACCAGACCGCAGTAGCGATCGCCAACGATGAACTATCCACCTCTTTACGAGAAAAAGAACGTTTGGACCGAGAGTTAGAAATAGGGGCAGAAATTCAACTCCAACTATTACCACCAAAATGTCCAGAAATTCCTGGTGTTACCCTGGCAGCACGGTGTAAAACAGCGAACCGAGTAGGAGGAGATTATTATGACTTTATTCCCTCTAACTACGGCGAGGTTAATTCCAAGCACAAAAAACAGGAACCTTGTAAGTGGAGTATTGTAATTGGAGATGTTATGGGTAAAGGGGTACCTGCTGGTTTAATTATGACTATGACTAGAGGAATGTTAAGAGCGGAGGTATTAAACTGCCACTCACCAGCACAAGTGCTAAAACATTTGAACCAAGTTATGTACGCCGATCTGGAAAATTCCCATAGATTTGTAACTTTGTTTTATTCAGAGTACGATCCAGAAACTACAATTTTGTCCTATAGTAATGCTGCCCATCATCCTCCTATGTTGTGGCAAGCTGCTAGTAATTCTATTGTGAATTTGGATACTCTAGGAATGTTAATCGGTTTGGAAGTAGATTCTGAATATAATGAAGCACAAGTTAAACTTCATCCAGGAGATACTATAATTTATTACACAGATGGGTTTACAGATGCAGCTAATAAGAATGGCGATCGTTACGATGATATTAAGTTAAGTCAAGCTGTCAAATTTGCCTGTCAAAATTGTCAAGAACCACAAGAAATACTAGACTATTTATTTGACCAAGTCAAAAAATTTGTTGGAGAAGAAAATCATAATCCAGATGATATGACTCTGGTAGTAATGAGGGTAAAACTTAATTGAAAATAACGGTAATGAAAAGAATCAAGATTATTTTTATGAATGGGGGGAGAAGAAATAGATGTTCGACAATATAATTACTACAAAATTAGATTTGAATCTAATTAATAATTACAGTAATTTGTTAGATTTATTAGGAGTGAAAGTATTGTATAATTGGCAAATTTTTGCTCAACAACTTGATATAGACTTATGGTTAGATATACAAAAAGCTTGGAACAACTTTATAGAATGTGGTCAGGGATGGGCACTATTAGTTGGTCTGATAATTGGTTGGATGGTTAAAAGTATTTTGCCATAATTATTCACTATTAAAATTTTATTAAACAGGGAAAAATCTGCAAAATGACGCAAGATAAACAAACCTGGAGCGAAAGATTTGAAAAAGCATTGCATCCTACTATAGCTCGATTTAATGCTAGTATTAGCTTTGATATTGAATTGATTGAGCATGATATAAATGGCTCAGTAGCTCATACAAAAATGTTAGCTAAAACAGGTATTATTTCTGTAGAGGAAGGGGAAAAATTATTGACTGGTTTAGAAAAAATTCGTCAAGAATATCGATCGGGAAAGTTTCATATAGTTGAAGATGCCGAAGATGTTCACTTTGCTGTAGAAAAAAGACTAACAGAAATTACTGGAGATGTAGGGAAAAAACTACATACAGCTAGGTCGAGAAATGACCAAGTAGGAACTGACACAAGGTTGTATTTACGGGAACAAATTGAAAAAATTCGGATTTTATTGAGAAAATTTCAAAAAGTCATATTGGAATTAGCTGAGTCTAATATTGAAACTTTAATTCCTGGTTATACTCACTTACAAAGAGCACAACCTTTGAGTTTAGCTCATCATCTTTTGGCATATTTTCATAAGGCAGAAAGAGACTGGGAAAGGTTGGGAGATGTTTATCATCGGGTAAATATTTCTCCTCTTGGTTGTGGTGCTTTAGCTGGTACAACTTTTCCTATTGATAGACACTATACTGCTGAGTTATTAGGGTTTGAAAAACCTTATGCTAATAGTTTAGATGGGGTAAGTGACAGAGATTTTGCTATTGAATTTCTTTGCGCAGCTAGTATAATTATGGTGCATTTAAGTCGTTTAGCAGAAGAAATAATTTTATGGTCATCTGAAGAATTTAGGTTTGTAACTTTAACTGATGTTTGTTCCACAGGTTCGAGTATTATGCCTCAAAAGAAAAATCCTGACGTAGCAGAGTTAGTTAGAGGAAAAACAGGTCGAGTATTTGGTCATTTACAAGGTATGTTAGTAGTTATGAAAGGTCTACCGCTAGCATATAATAAAGACTTACAAGAAGATAAAGAAGGCTTATTTGATACTATTAAAACTGTTAAAAGCTGTTTAGAGGCAATGACCATCTTATTGCAGGAAGGTTTGACATTTAATAGTGAACGTCTCACAGAAGCAGTAGCAGAAGACTTTTCTAATGCTACAGATGTGGCAGATTATTTAGCAACTCATGGTATACCATTTCGAGAAGCTTATAATTTAGTAGGTAAGGTTGTGAAAACTTGTATTTCTGGTGGTAAATTACTGAAAGATTTAACCCTAGAAGAATGGAAGGAATTACATCCTGTATTTGCAGGTGATATTTATGAAGTAATCGCCCCTTATCAAGTAGTATTAGCACGCAATAGTTATGGTGGAACAGGCTTTGAACAAGTTAAAACAGAAATTGCTATTGCCAAGGAGAAATTTACAGTTTAATCTAATTTAGGAGGACTGATGTACCCAAGCAAGAAACTGGCTTCATTGCCCTGATTGCCCTAACTAGGGTTGAAGGTACTATATATAGAGCCTTAGTGGGTGACGCTAATGCTTTTTATGTCGCGAAGCGTTCGCTCCGCTTTGCGTCAGCAAAACAAACCCTACCAATAGTGTTCATGGGTAAGTTCTATATGTTTAAAATTACGAAATTTTCTCTGATCAGCAGGTTTATGTGTAAGCCCTATAATTGTCAAAATCTAGATTTGATTCTCTAGTTTTCAAACCTAGATTTTGTATTTCAAAATTCTTAGCTAGTGTCTAATTGTATTAATTAATATACTTACTAAGCTAATAAAAAAGCTTGAATCCAAGGAAATTGAACCTAAAAATAATATTACTAATTTTTGCAACTAGACACTAGGAATTTTGAAGATTAAGATGTACTATTCTTCTACAGCACCAGCACCAGCACTCTCTTCTGATTGATCATTACCGTTTTGATTATTACCAGATGCAAACTTAGATGAATAACGCTTTGAGAAAAAACCTGTATTCTTCTTTTTACGAAACTTGCGTGCGTAAGCTTGATTACGTTGTGCTTTTTCTTTTTTTGGATTGCGGCGTTTAGCCATTAGAACCTCACTAATTTACATCCTCCTCAAACCATAAATGGGGAACAGCGCTTCCAAAATTTACTCTCTTCAGCTCCTATGGTTATTTCACAATACTTCGCCAAAGTTGTTAATATGACGCCCCCCTATATACGGCTCTCCTAGGACACTGCTGATTTAGCAGTAAAAATATTTATGAGTATATCATTGACTTTCTCATAAAGCAAGAATTTTTTTTCCCCGATATGACACTAGCTAGAGCTTGCTGAAAAAGTCTTTTTAAGGAGTAGGGGAGTATATAGGAACGTTGCATGTAAAGGACCTGTATCAGAACAAAGAATTTACAGAAGAAGTAGTCAGATATATTTGTCCCTTAATTTTTTTACCATGGTCAGCCAAAAAAAACAACCTACATTGCGCACTTCAAATATACTACAAGGGTATTTTTAAGGAATAAGGTGGATTACAGCTTGACGTGCGGAATGTAAGTACTAACTTTTTGAGCTGTATATAGCAATCCTATTGTCTATTCCCTATTCCCAAATAGTAGCAAGATTTTTGACACAAATAAAATATGATTGCTATAGTTATTCTGGCAACTGATATTGTCCTACAATTTTCTTAGCAAACTCCGGCACATGAGCTTCTAATTTTTCTGGATAATTCCGCTTTACATAAAGATAATTACGAGTAAAATGAGAATCAATAGAAAACCGCGCATATTCCAAGCCTTTAGGACCAATTCTTTCAATTACAACACCCATTAATTTTGCGGCCCACATTGGCAAAGTTACAGCTTGGTCATAAGCTGGAATGCTTTGTTGAACAGCTTGGTGTCTATCTCCTTGAGAAATTACAGGTTGAGTATCTAATTGATTCATTACCAAATCTAACATTTGTTTTCCTGTCTGATTTCTAACAGTAATCCACTGCCAACCCAAAGTAGCTCCCATATATCCAACTACTAAATCTGCTAAACCATTTACATAGTCAAAACAACTGAGACAAGAAGGAGCAAAAATATCTTTTAGTTTTTTAGTGTTTAAACCAAAAAATGGTATTTTTTCTATTGTTCCATCCTCGTGTTTAAAATGTACTCGAAAATCTTGCATAAATTCATAATGTACAACAGTTTCCGGCGACTTACTTGTAGTTTCCAAGAATTTTTGCAAACCCTTTCTTGTGACATTATCTACACAAGGAGTTCCCAAAACATAGAGCTTTTCTAAACCTAAATTTTTTTCCACTGCTCGTAATGCTTGAATCTGACAACCAACCCCTATTACCAATAAATTTTTTATCCCAGATTTTTCAATTTCTTCTAATACTGAAAGATTAGGAGAAAGAGTCGGTTTATTAACTTTTGCTGCCAATACTTCCTCTGGGGTACGGGCAATAACTGGCATCGGCTGAAAGCGATCTTCCTGAGTATTTTGGACACAAACCACACCCTCAACAATACCTTGAATAAGCATTTCACAAGCGATCGTGCTCACAATACCAGTCCATTGTGCCCCTTCTATAGGTTGTTTTTTGCGAGCTGCCATCATATCTTGATGAACGCCAAAATAGGTTTCATTTTCATTATCCAGGTTACGAGTGCATCCATGAGTTTGCTGTTCCAAGTTGTCAAATTGTTGATTAAGAAATGCACAAGCTTCCTTGACATAAGAAATATAATATGTATCGCACAAACCGCATTCGCTACAGAGTTGTTTAGCGGGGCGATGAGCACCTTTTTTGAGAGCTTTAGCTTTCTTATGTTTGGGAGTATTTGGAGTTGAGATAGTCATTTGAATTAATAGTTGAAAGAACAAATTTTAATAAAATTATAGCAATGAGAATATAGGATATTATACGGAAAATAGTCAGAAAATATCTTTTGAGTTTTTTACTTTTTAGCTTTTGAATTCTTGTCTAACTTTTCTAAGGCCTTTAAAGCAGAGGAACATACAACAGAATCACTATCTTGAACTAAGTTTAATAGTACTTGCACCACAACTTCAGAAGCGTTACCTAAATTACCCAATGCCTCTACAGCAGCATGACGCATGACCAAATCGTTATTGCTATTTTGAAGTAAACCTAAAAGAGCTTTTACCACACCTTCAGAAGTGGTGCCTAAATTACCCAATGCTTCTACAGCAAAATAACGCATCACCAAATCATTATTGCTATTTTGAAGTAAATCTAAAAGAGTTTGCACCACAACTTTAGAAGTGATGCCTAAATTACCCAATGCTTCTACAGCAAAATAACGCATCACCAAATCGTTATTGCTATTTTGAAGTAAACCTAAAAGAGCTTGCACCACAATTTCAGAAGCATTGCCTAAGGTTCCTAAAACCTGTATAGCAGAACGACGTACCCCCAAATGATCATCTTCAAGTAGGGCTAAAATAGCTTGCACTACAGGTTCAGAAGCATTGCCTAAGTTGCCCAACGCCAGCACAGTAGCGGAACGCACTTTTGAATTTTCATCTATTAAACATTTAACCAGATCGGGAGCAGCAAATTTAGCAATCAAACCACTATCTCTAATTTTTTTAAGATCATCGAGGCGATCACTTACCGTTGCCCCTGGAGCAAACAAGTTACGGACAAGCCTTTTAACCCTTTGCTTCTCTAGCTCTTTTTGCAAAGCATCCAAATCTAATCCTGCTACTTTCCCAATTTCATTTGGGACAAAACTGGGTACTTTAACCTCCGAACCTTTTGCCAAACAGCAATCTCTGAGTGCTAGTAAAAAGCCTTTAATTTCTTCCTTACCCAACTTTTCCTCTGCTGTTGCCAGGAACTCTCGCCACTTTTCTTCATCATCCTGACATTTCTCCTGTACTAAATATAGTGCAGCCAAATATTCTGCCAATGGATCGAGAGTAAAGTAAATTTTGCTTCTGTCTTTTCTCTTATTACCATATCCAATAGATTTAAGCAGTCGTAGGTTTTGTTCAAAATACTCAAGACATAAAATTGCATCATTTCTGCCCAACAGCTCAAAAGCTTTAACTACTGCTTCCCGTTCCGTATGAGATGGCCTATAATTTTTCTCTAAACATTTCCAAGCAATTAGTTGAGCATCTTTTTTCACCGTAGGATATTTATTCTTAGTCTCTCTTTCGCCTTGACGGTTCAACTTGTCTAAGTGGTTAAGTATCAAATCGGGAATATTGTCGAGAGAACTCTCGGAGGTAAAATTATTCTCCTTACTATTAATCATCTTCTCAGTATAAAGCTTTGCCAGCAAAACAGTTATACTTTTCTGCTCACCAACAATGCGTGCAAGTTGAGCGCATTCCTCTAAAAATTCTTCTTGATCCGCTGCAAACAAATACCACTTACTGCACTCTTTCAAGTACTGCTCGATAAAGTAAGCTAACTTTCCCCCATCAAACCGGAGAGTTTTCATTTTGATATTAATACCCCGAAAGTTTTCCTCTATTCTGGAAGTCATAATTAAAGCATTTGCTGGAAATTCTTTCAGGTCGGGATTAATTTTTTCTTGAGTTTCTTGACTCATCTCCGAATAGCGATCTACTATTAGTAAAATTCGGCGTTGTTGCAGGAGTTGTTTAACTAATAATTCATCAACAGTTATTTGTTTGTTGTTGCTCAACTCCTGAATTTCTGCCATAATTGCTTCCATTATCGGTTTAATGCCATCCCCAGTATTATAAATTTCCTTCTCAATTAAAATTGGTAACATCAAATGATTAGCTAAAGCTTTAGGTTGATACTGCTTTTGCATTGCCCATTTAGCAATGTGACAAGCAATAGTTGTTTTTCCCGATCCTCCCTCACCCCAAATTAACAGTCGCACTTGCTTATCTGTTTTCAAAAGTTCACTTAAAATTTCCGCTGTCAGTTCATCAATTTCCTGACTATTTAATTCAACTGGAATAGAAACATAATCTTTTCGCTCCTCAACAGTGGCATTTTCCAGAAACTTCTTTTCAAAAATCTCTAGATGTTTTGCAACCCAAGCATCTAGGACCCTAGGGCGATACTTGAGAAAAAGTAAGATAGCAACAGGTAGTTTCACCTTTGGAGTTATGGGTGTTTTCGGTATATTAAATTCCGCAGGTAGGGCTAATAAGCATAACGGACAAAACCAGAGAACTCCCAAATACAAACTCATCGGCACAAGGATTAAAATTAGCCACTCTTCCAACTTTTTCTGATCATCATAATTTTCCAATCTTTCCTGGGTTTTCTCTGTAGTGGGTTGACTTGTCTTTTTTGATTCAAGGTCAGCAATAGGTTGAAGGTTAGGTTTAACATTTTGTTGGGCAAAGACTGGACTATTAACTTGCTCAGTGTCTGGATATATTGGAAAAAAACTTGCTGCTATTAAAGGCAAAGAAATAGACAACAGAGCTTTTGTCTGCAAAACTAATAAGGTCTGTAATGGTAATTTGACCATAAATTAGAACACCCAAAAATAAAATTTTTAAATGTCTATTATACAAGACTTACGCAGAACCAGTATATATAGTAGGGTCAAATACCACTCCCAACTACAGATAGTGTATAATTTCGTATTTGGTGTAAGTCCTATTATAGCAATTCACTGATAGCTTTGTTACATGAAAGTGGCAAGAAAGACTCAGATATTTAAGATGGATATTTCAAGACTTTCAAGGAGTTCATTTGTTAACAATAAGTCAATGTTAACAAGTGATTAATCTGACAGGAGAACGGAGTTTAACTTGAGAATTTTCACCCTCTGCTTGCCCAAAATGTTATCAGCAAAGTCCGGAGGACGATTTTGCTATGGAATATGAAAGGCGCTAAGGGAATACCAATATGTTGTATAGCTGACTGCTGAGTTCTACTTCAATATCCCACGGGTATGTTAAAGAGATATTTATGGCCTGAACTAGATTCTAAATAAGGTTGAGGAAGATTAGGGGCAGGACGTGGAGGTGCTGGTTCTAAAAATATCCTGTTTACAAAATCTTGTGAAGCTAGACTAGTATCAGAAGTTGATGCTTGTTCAGCTATATGATTTTTTAAGAGTTCATTAACAACACTTATCTGCTGTTCTTTTTCTCTAAGTTTTTGTAATTGGTGATATTCTGTTGTCCATTTAGACTGGCCATAAATTGTTAAGCCATAAAAGGCCACACTTGCACTTGCTAAAAATACTGTAACAATGGATGAAGCAAATTGTGTCGCCATCAAAGATTTTAACCAAAGTGGTTTGGATTGATGCAGAGAGATGACTTGAGCCAGGTTTTGTCCTTGAAATGTTTGTGAATTTCTACTCTCTTGAGAAGTATAGTTACTATTGTATAAGTTTTTTTCTATTGGTTTGCGCGGGGGAACTGATTTTTTTGAAATAACAGAAAAATTAGTTTTTGTGGACTTATTGCTTTGGGTTGGAAATGAACCTCTAACTGCGACCATTATGGTTGACCTATACTGAAATCTATATAATTACAAAATACAATATAGCAATCCTAAATAGGTTGTAAGAATTCAAAAAATAGAAAGAAACTCCGAAAATTTTACTAAAACCACCAATACTTGAAATCTATTCTCAAAAAGTGGCAAGATTTTTGACCTAAATAAATAGGATTGTTATATATTAATGGATGAAAAAATTTGGAGCTAAAACTCTATAACTGAAGAGTAAAAAGTTCTCCTAAAAAACCATCGGCTCTAAAAACTGAAAGTGTTACTAGTAAAAGCTTACAGTACCTAAAGTTCTAAATAAAGAGTTTCTAACCTAGAGACCGCTGAAAACCTTAGCTAGTAATAGTTATTCCTAGAAATTTGCACTTTCTAGTCTATAAATTAAGGATACTAATTATAGCTATCCTATTTCAGTTCTAATATTTGCCTATCCTCAGAAGGTCAGGACTTATGTAAAGGCAGCAGCTGTAGTGTAAAAGCCTGAAATAATCAGCGAAAAAAACTACATATAACAGTACTGTGTAATTCCTGAAGGTAAAAGCTTTCATTAGAGAAACTTTCTACCGATTTACCTCTAATTTATCCCTATTTATTTGCTACATAGTAAACAAATTAGTTAAAAATTATCTTCATAATTTGTATACTTATGTTTATTGTCTCAAACAAAATACTTAGTTTCATAACTATTATAGTGCTTTCCTTTGTTATGAGGTACATTTACGCGGGCAAGATGCCCGCACTAGATAATTTTTACCATTTACCCTGTACATCATTTGCCCGAAATCTGCTGTAATAGTTTGAGAAGCACTTTTCATGGTAGAAAGTGACAGATGAACTCTTGTTGCACCCCTTAACCATAAGCTATGTAAAACCAATATTTGGAGCAGTTATCATAGTAGGGCATCATCTATCAGCATATCCTAAACCTATGTTGTGACATTCTTAATTAATTGTTAACAAAAATATATTGACAAAAATGACAATTTCTGTAGATCAAGTTAACCAAATAGCTTGGAATCATCATCACGACCCTTTTGAAGTCTTGGGTTGTCATCAGATAGAACAAGAAGGGAAAACTGTAACAGTAATCCGAGCATACCAACCAAATGCTGAAGCTATCTCAGTCATTTCTCCGATAGACTGCAAAGAATATCCAATGCAATCAGTCCATAATCCTTATTTCTTTGAATGTGTCATCAACACCTCGGAAATGGCCAACTATCAACTGAAAATCACAGAAGGAGGAAACGAACGAGTCATCTATGACCCCTACGCTTTCCGCTCTGCAAAACTTACAGACTTCGACCTCCAACTGTTTGGAGAAGGAAATCATCACCGAATCTACGAAAAACTAGGAGCGCATATTACCGAAGTTGATGGAATTAAAGGAGTCTACTTTGCTGTTTGGGCACCTAATGCTCGTAATGTTTCAATTTTAGCAGACTTTAACCATTGGGATGGCCGTAAACACCAAATGCGGAAAGGACACACAGGAATTTGGGAATTATTTATTCCCAATATTGGCCTTGGAGAAAGCTATAAGTATGAGGTCAAAAACTGGGAAGGACACATCTACGAAAAAAGTGACCCCTATGGATATCAACAGGAAGTAAGACCCAAAACGGCTTCTATTGTTGTTGACTTAGACTCCTATATTTGGAACGACCAAAAATGGATGGAGAAACGTCGCCATATCGACCCTCTTACTCAACCTATTTCCGTCTATGAATGCCACCTGGGTTCTTGGATTCATGCGTCTGCTCATGAACCACCTAAACTACCGAATGGGAAAACTCAGCCTATAGTTCAAGTCTCAGAACTTAAACCAGATGCCCGTTTTCTTACCTACCGAGAATTAGCAGATCGTTTAGTTTCCTATGTTAAAGATTTGGACTATACTCACATTGAAATGTTGCCTGTGGCAGAACATCCTTTTGATGGTTCTTGGGGTTATCAGGTTACAGGATTTTTTGCTCCTACCTCTCGCTATGGTAGTGCCCAAGACTTTATGTATTTCGTGGATAAATGTCATGAAAATGGTATTGGGGTAATTGTAGATTGGGTACCAGGACATTTTCCCAAAGATGGTCATGGTTTAGCTTTCTTTGATGGTACTCACCTCTATGAACATCCAGACCCCCGCAAAGGTGAACACAAGCAATGGGGTACTTATGTATTTGACTATGGTCGTAATGAAGTTCGTAACTTCCTAGTGGCAAATGCACTTTTCTGGTTTGAAAAATATCACATTGATGGTATTAGGGTAGATGCGGTTGCTTCTATGGTCTACCACAACTATATGAGACCTGATGGTGAATGGGTTGCTAACAAAGACGGAGGTGTAGAATATATCGAAGCTGCTGATTTCCTCCGTCAAGTTAATCATTTACTTTTTAGTTATTATCCTGGTGTTCTCTCCATTGCAGAGGAATCTACTGCTTGGCCAATGGTTACTTGGCCTACTTATGTTGGTGGCTTGGGTTTCAACCTTAAGTGGAACATGGGTTGGATGCACGATATACTTAACTATTTTGGAATGGACCCTTGGTTCCGACAGTTCCACCAGAATAATGTTACTTTCAGTATTTGGTATCATCATAGTGAAAACTATATGTTAGCTTTGTCTCACGATGAGGTGGTACATTGCAAAAGCAATATGTTGGCTAAAATGCCTGGAGACAATTGGCAAAAATTTGCTAATGTCCGAGCTTTGTTTGCTTATATGTTCACTCACCCTGGTAAGAAAACTATGTTTATGGGGATGGAGTTTCCTCAGTGGGGTGAATGGGATGTTTGGGGCGATTTAGAATGGCATTTGCTCCAATTTGATGACCACCAAGGGATGAAACGATTTTTCCGGGATCTGAATTATCTATATCGCTCTCAACCTGCTTTGTATGAACAAGATTGTAACGAGGAAGGATTCCAGTGGATAGATTGTAATGATAATAATCATAGTGTGGTGTCATTTATTCGTCGTGCTAAAGATGGGAAAGATTTTGTGGTAACAGTTTGTAATTTTACTCCTCAACCTCATAGTCATTATCGTATTGGTGTACCTGAACCAGGGTTCTATACTGAAATATTTAATAGCGATGCTGGTAACTATGGTGGTAGCAATATGGGTAATTTGGGTGGTAAGTGGGCTGATGATTGGTTTTTCCACAATTATCAACAGTCTTTGGATTTATGTTTGCCTCCTTTAGGTATTTTGGTGCTTAAATTAGATAAGAAGAAAACTTTAACAATGATGCAAGAATTTGAGTATGTTGAAACTGTGGAAACTGAAGCGTAAATTAATCGCTTATGGACAGTTGCTGACAGCGCTTTTCATCTGAGTAGAGCAAAAATAGGGACGTTGCATCCAACGTTTGCGCAGGGTTATTATTTTTTTTATGTGGTTTACTGACCTAAAAACTGCTATAGATAATAAATTTTTGACAGTTTAAAATAACAGAGATAATGTTTGTTAGTAAAATAGTATCGATTTATTTGCGGTTCTTTTTTTTCGGATTTGCTGTTTGGATGGTAGTTTTCTATTTTTTGTTTTCAACTCCAACTACAGGAGTTACTCCTCAAGATTTATCTCCTTTGAAAGCTTATCCTCTACCAGAAACTTTGACAAAATGGCAAGACCCTACTAATAGTGGTGATTATTTTGATCAAATTGAAGTTCAGGATATAGGTTATCTAATTTGGTCGAAGTTTCCTATTAAAGTTTATGTCGAATCTTCTGATCATGATGAGTCTCGCTCTCGTCAATGGGTTAAGACTGTAGTAGATTCTATTTGGGAATGGAATGTTTATTTACCTTTAGAAGTGGTAGACAACTCAGAAGTTGCTGATATTAAAATTTTTAACAAGCGACCTCCTTTGACCCCAAGAAATTTCAGAGCGCGTTCAGCAGAAACTCGCTATCAGTTATATCAAGATGAGAATGGTATTTTATCTCATAATTTTGTGATTTGCTTGAGTCCCATGCAAGTAGGTAAATATCTGTCTTCTGCTGCTCGTCACGAGTTTGGTCATGCTTTGGGTATTTGGGGTCATAGTCTTGAGAAAACTGATGTTATGTATTATTCTCAGGTAGCAGAACCTCCTTCTATTTCATCTAGGGATATTAATACTCTGAAGCGGATTTATTTGCAAAGTACTAGACTAGGCTGAAAAAAATATGGCTATTTACCCTAAAACAAATGAGGTTGAGTGCTTAAAGCTATAAGCTTTTGTGCTTTTAAATGACTTATTGTTGTATGCCTTGTTCAGAGAAAAACCATTCTAAATTCTAAATTCTAAATTCTAAATTCTAACTTAATAAATACGCATTTTAAATCCGTATTAGCTTAGTCAATGGTTACTTATTACTTAATTATTCTTAACATAAATTTTTATCCATCTATTTTAATGTATTCAAATAGGCAATTAATTTCTCGGGTTTTGTAGGAATTTATACAGCCAATTATATAGTTTTGTATCAGTTAAGGATATTTAGCATGAGTGTAAACTTAGCAACTCAATTGCGTGAAGGAACAAAAAAATCTCATACAAATGCAGAAAACGTAAGTTTTGTCAAGTGTTTTTTAAAAGGAACTGTAGAAAAGACTTCCTACCGAAATTTAGTTAAGAATTTGTACTTTGTTTATTCTGCAATGGAAGAAGAAATCCAACGTCATCTAGAACATCCAATCGTTTCCAAAATTTACTTTCCAGAACTCAACCGTAAGCAAAGCCTAGAGCAAGACCTAAAGTTTTATTACGGTACTGATTGGCGTGAGCAAGTGGGTCCCTCTCCTGCAGGTAAAGCTTATATACAGAGGATTAGAGATATCTCAGAACAAAAACCAGAATTATTAGTAGCTCACTCCTATACTCGTTATTTGGGAGATTTGTCTGGTGGTCAAATTCTTAAGACAATTGCTCAGAGAGGTATGAATCTAACTAATGGAGAAGGTACTGCTTTCTATGAATTCCCAGAAATTCTAGATGAGAAAGCATTCAAGAATAATTATCGTCAGGCCATGAATGATTTACCCATCGATCAAGCTACAGCAGATAGAATAGTAGATGAAGCGAATGGTGCTTTTGTTATGAACATGAAAATGTTCAAAGAATTAGAGGGTAATTTGATCAAGGCTATTGGTAAAATTGTATTTAATTCTTTAACAAGAAAGCGCACTGCTGGCAGTACAGAATTGGCTACTGCTGTTGAATAAAGGGTGGCATCTAGTAGTGTGATCAGACAGGCTGTGATCACGCATACATGAAATCCATGGCTAACAAAGTTTAAACTTGAGGGCGGGGAATAGGGAATGGGTAATAAGCAATGAGCAATAGTTGCAGCATGATAATACGTTAAAAACTATACTACTAGAGAGAATTGACTTAGTTGACAATTTACGTTATCAAGCGATATAATGAGTTAGTTGTATCAAATAATAATGTGGTAAAATTTGTCAAACCTAGAGAAGCTGCTGAAATATTAGGAGTTAATGTATGCAATGCCCGTTAGATGGGAACAAAGTGGAGAAATAAATGCCATTAAAACACCATCAGGACAAAGACGCTATGATATTGACTCCTATATCCAAAACGCACCGATAACTATTAGAAAAACTGTTCTATACTGTCGTGTATCAAGGCCAAAAACCATGGTACTGTTGTGATTGAAGATTTGAATGTCAGCGGTATGTTTCGCTGCGCGACATGAAAAGCACCAATATGGGCAGAAACCCTGGATCAATTTAGTCAAAAATTTGCTCAGTGTGGTTTTAACTACAGTGCCTTTTCTCCTTGCTATTAGTCATAAATTAGGCCAAGGCACCATCTGTAGTGTAAATATCGAAAATAATTACCAAAAAGGTACTATATATAATAGAGTCGATTTTTTTCTTGAAGTATGGAACTTCAAAGGCGAGGGAAAAATCTTATTGTGGTTTGGGAGCAGTCAAAACAAATGTAGGGCATTTAGAAGCAGCAGCAGGAATTGCTGGAGTCATCAAAGTTTTGCTAGCAATAAAGCACCAAAAATTGCCAAAAATTGTCAACTTTCAGCAATTCAACCCCCCCATAGAATTAAAAGATAGTCCATTTTACATAGTTAGTGAAACTCAAGAATGGGAGCAGTTAAAGACAGACACAGGAGAGGTAATTCCCCGAAGGGTAGGGGTAAGCTCATTTGGGTTTGGAGGTGTTAATGCTCATGTTGTGTTGGAAGAAGCACTAATTCAAGTTAAAAGTCAAAAGTTAAAAGTTAAAAGTCAGAATAATGTTAGAACGTCCAATTCATCTATTAACTCTGTCAGCAAAAACAGAAAAGGCTTTAGAAGATAAGGTCAGTAATTATCAAAGTTATCTAGAAACTAATCCTGAGTTAGCCCTAGCAGATGTATGCTATACAGCTTCTACAGACAGAACCCATTTTAATCATCGACTAGGGGTGATGGCATCTGAGCCCAAAGAATTAATAGAGAAACTGCTGGGATGGAAAACTCACTCAGAATTAGTTGGAGTATTTTTAGGACAACCAAATAGTGAAATTCCTAAAATAGCCTTGCTCTTCACAGGTCAAGGTTCCCAGTATATAAATATGGGAAGACAACTGTATGAACAAGCACCAACTTTCCGTCAAGCTTTAGAGCAATGTGACCAAATTCTCCAACCCTATTTGGAAACATCCATATCAGAAATAATTTACCCCAAAGATGAACAAAAGTCAAGTCTTTTAGACCAAACAGCTTACACCCAACCTGCCATATTTGCCCTGGAATACGCCCTCTTTAAATTATGGGATTCATGGGGAATCAAACCCAATGTAGTAATGGGTCACAGTGTAGGAGAATATGTAGCAGCAACCGTTGCTGGAGTCTTAAGTTTAGAAGACGGCCTCAAACTCATAGCCATGCGAGGAAAGTTGATGCAAAAGTTACCCTCCGGTGGTGAGATGGTGTCGGTAATGGCATCAGAATCTCAGGTAACAGAGGCTATAAAAGAATATACTTCCCAAGTAACAATAGCAGCAGTTAACGGACCAAAAAGTATAGTAATTTCTGGTGAAAGTGGAGCTATAACAAATATTTGTGATCTGTTAAAAAACATGGGAATTAAGAGAAAAAAATTACAGGTGTCCCATGCCTTCCACTCCCCATTGATGGAACCAATGTTAACAGAATTTGCAGCAGTGGCTAAACAGGTCACCTATAATCAACCAAAAATACCACTAATATCAAATGTTACAGGTACTGAAGTAGGTGCAGAAATAACAATGGCTGAATATTGGGTAGCTCATGTGCGTCAACCAGTAAGATTTGCCCAGAGTATAAAAACTCTGGAAGAGCAAGGATATGAAACCTTCCTGGAAATCGGACCCAAACCAATATTGTTAGGAATGGGAAGGCGATGCGTAACAGAAGATGTGGGAGAATGGTTGCCCTCATTGCGTCCGGGAGTGGATGAGTGGTCACAAATGCTATCAAGCTTAGGAAAATTGTATGTAAAAGGAGTAAAAATAGACTGGTCAGGATTTGACGCCGACTATAGTCGTCAGAAAGTAGCATTACCCACATATCCATTCCAACGGGAACGTTATTGGGTAGAAACAACAGAAAACAAATAGAAACAACATCAAAACATAGACAATATTAATCAGATTCTTATAATTCACTGACATTTATAGCTCAGATAGACCAAGTGATGCAAGAATTGCCAGACAAACTGATGTTATTAGTTGGTCATTCTATGGGGGCAATGTTAGCATTAGCGATCGCTACTGTGCGACCTCAGAAAATCAAAGAGTTAATTTTGGTAGAACTTCCACTACCTACAGAGCCTTGGTGCGTTACGAAGTGGGCAATTCAAGTCGCGAAGCGTTCGCTCCGCTTGGCGTCAGCAAAACACACCCTACCAATAGCGTTCATGAGTAAGTCCTAAATTAATCAGCAAGCCCTAATTAGGGTCTGCTGAAAAAGTCTTTTTATAGAAGCAGGGGAGTAGGTAGGGACGTTGCATAACAAAAATGCGAACGTCCCTACACAAGAACAGGGAGTGTATCAAGGAGGTAGTCGGATATATCTGTCCCTTGATTTTTCTGGGGTGGGAGTGGCTAAAAGACTAACTGTTTCAGCTTTAAGGACTGAAAACTAGGTAGTTTTTGAGACCAAAAAAGGCTAAGACCTTTATGTGTCAATACTATAAACTAATAGCCAAAGCTCCTTGATAGAAAATGAAACTAGAGAACCAAGCTAAAACTAATGGAAATACTAAAGAAAGTAAGGAAAACTTCCATGACTTTGCCTCTTTAATTAAAGTTGCTAAAGTAGATAAACATGGAGTATAAAGTAAACAAAAAATACAGAAACTATATCCTTGAATAAAAGTCACCGTTTCAGTAATATTGCTACTAACATTCTGTTCGCTCATGCTATAAATAACTGCTAAAGAACCAATCACAATTTCCTTAGCAATAAAGCCAAAAAATAGGGATAATGTTAAATAAGGATTGATACCAATAGGATCCATAATAGGACTCATAAATTGACCAATTTGACCACCAATTGTATCTAATC
>JAKQYF010000062.1:0-5062 GCA_023356535.1 Trichodesmium sp. MAG_R03
TAATTCTGCTTGTTTTGGGAGAGGTTCATTAATATCAGTAAATAAACGACTAACTTGTAGATCGGAACGCATAGCTAAAGTTGCCCAAACAACCTGATAACCAAGGCTAGTTATTCCTACGCTATATTCATTTGGAAAAGCAAAAATAATAGGTATAGCATTAGATTCAGGGATAGCTGGAGTAAAGAGTAAG
The DNA here is from genome assembly GCA_023356535.1 of Trichodesmium sp. MAG_R03. Classification (GTDB taxonomy): domain Bacteria; phylum Cyanobacteriota; class Cyanobacteriia; order Cyanobacteriales; family Microcoleaceae; genus Trichodesmium. Next base: position 194 of record JAKQYF010000062.1, read on the forward strand.
CTTTCAGTATTAAATAGATTATTAGACACATTTAAACAGTTATTAGTTATTAGTTATCATACCAGTTTTAAAAAATACTGCTACACTAACTTTTTTTGCCCCTAGAAAATACCTGGATTTTGTCATGCAGGAAAATTACAGCAAATTCCTAGTGCGGGCATCTTGCCCGGGATAGATGTACCTCGCTAAGGTGGAATTCGCTGTAAATAAATAGCAGGTTTTTCCCTATTCTCTACTCTCTAATCCCTAAAATATTTTTTGAATTTGGTATAACTTATCAGATATAGCAATCCTATTTTATTCATCAGGACTTACGTAAATTCACCTTGCAAACAACATATTTAGGGGTGAATGGTATTTATCCTCACTGGATATAGTGCCCGTGGGTAAGTCCTGATTCATGTCAAAAATCTTGCAACTTTGTAAAATCTATCAAACTAATTGTGAATTTAGCTTTTGATCATTAGCTGAACTTTTTTTGTGTGCCAACTGTCAAGGATTTTGCCATCCTGGCGATCGCCTATAACTCTATTATAGTCATTCTGGTTTAGATTGAGACAAGGTTTTCTTGCTGTGAGAGGGTAGGCGCTAAAAAAGTTTCCCATTCTTATTCGGAATGACTATACTCAAAAAAAACTCACAGATTTTGGCAATTTCAGCAAAGTGTCAATTAGACAGGACTTACGCTAAGGTACTATATATAGAGGCTTGGTGCGTTACGCTACCGCTTTTCATATCGCGAAGCGTTCGCTCCGCTTGGCGTCAGCAAAACACACCTTACCAATAGCGTTCATGGGTAAGTTCTATTAGAAATAGGTCTAATATTACAGCAGTTTTCATGTCAGTCGACCACATTAGGGACGTTGCATGCAACGTCCCTACAAGGTTTTGGTTATGGCGATGTAGTTCATCAATTTGAAAAGCGCTGTAAGCGCAACTTCATAGAGTCTTGGTATAACCCCTCCGGTGAAGGCAGTAGAGACGTTTCATACAACGTCCCTACATAAGAACAGGGAATTTACCCACCCCTATACTGCCAGGTCCCTTGTTTTGCTACCATAGGAGCGCCGAAAATCCTACCTTTTTGAGGTTGAGCCACCGAAAATCTAGTACTTTTTGCAAAACAAATCAGGCTCACACCTTTATATACTAAAGCTTTGAGAATTAATCAATAAGCCCTAAGTATAAGTATTCAACAGGACATGATACAATGGCTCTCAAACAAGTTCAGATTATTGACAAATCAGCTCGCAATTCCCGATACACACTCTGCGCACGATTAGACTTATCCATCGACCCTTACTACCAATTACCCTTATTGCACTTGATACGGCTGAGATGAATGGTGTAGATTGATTTTCAGATTGCCATTTTTATCGCGAACATAACCAAAAGTGTATTCTACCTTCATCTCGCTACCATCTGTTTTGGTGAAAAAATACTCACCCATCGAGATAGCCGTATTACAGTAGGTAACAATTCCTTCATTCTCAAAGCGCACCTTATCATAGGGCGCAAGAGCAAAACCTTGATCTTCACTGATAATGCCACCGACAAAATAAGACAAAGCCTCTTTCTCTGTTCCTCTGAAAGGAACATTGCTGGCCAGTGTTGGCTTGAACAAAACCGTGCCAAGATCATAGGCATAAAGCCTGTCCAGAGTGCTTTGTGCTTCGGCAACTGCAGTTTCTTTGTTTTCTGCTGCCTTACCAATTTTGACAATAGCGTCACCCCAGCTTTCCTGTGCAGCTAGAACATCATTTTTTGTGACAGGATTTTCGCATGGTGTAGCCTGTACCATGAGTGTAGATGGAAGGTTGGTGTGGCCAGCCATTGTTGGCAATGAAATAGTTGTAAGAATTCCTGCTAATAGTCCTAAACCTGTTACTGAGTTCATAGTAGATGGTAATATAACTTTTCTGATTTTATTATAAATGTTTTTAATCTTTGAAAATAGTAGTTATGACTTTAATATTATTAAAATACACAGCCACTCCATTTCCTTCTTCATTGCTTGTTGAATATACTCCTATGTTAGAAGATTTGTAGGGATAGAACTTATCTCTAAAACTCTCTACCTTCTGGCCATTAATAAATCCTGTAATTAAATCACCTTCAGTAACCACTCTTAATGTATTAATATTATCACCTTGTCTTATTGAACTATGCTTCTTTCTATCTACGTGATGTTTCCATTTTTTTGTTGAGTGTTTTCCGATGGAAAAATGGCCATTACTTGTAATCAATAAATAATAACAATTTAGAACTGTAGGTTCTTGAATTGTAGTAAGTATTCCGTAAAGACAGTTATTAGGACCATTTACCTTCTTTACATCTAAAGAGTAATCAGCTTTTTGAATATTATGAGATGAAGAATTTGTATTCCAAACACTCCATTCACCCCAATTAGGTTTTGAAACTTGCTGAAATAAACTGCCATCTTCAAACTTTGCAAATTTACTAATTGGCAACCAAACTGGTGATGGCTTAATTAACCTTTCATCAATTATAGTTTCTTCAATAATTGAAGGAATTGATTTTTTAACATCCCTAAATCGTGAGTTTTTCTTTTCTTCTATAATTTTAAAGTCATTTGCATTACAAACCTCACAATTACTAGGTTGTGACTGTTGAATATATTCGTGACTACATTCGTTACACTTATAAACAGGCATTTGGTATAATATAATTAGCTTGAATTTTATACAGCGCTTTCCGTTGTTATGAGCTACACCCACGCGGGCAAGATGCCCGCACTACATAATTTTCACTATTTACTGTGTATATCATTTGCCCGAAATCTGCTTTATATAGATCATTTTATATGACTAACTAGATTTAGCTATCAATATTTAAATCTTTTTACGAAAGTTAAATTTAACCCTACCAGATTTTGAAGAATCTGCTTTTCCTTTTTGCTTTTCCAAGTTTGTTGTTTTAAAATTTGTTTTGATTCGACTACCTTTAGATAATCTTTTTGTTTCTTCTGATAGAGAAATTTTTGGAGAAAATTTTAGTAATTCTCCACTAGAGATAGCTTTTAAATTATCATGAGCTTCATTAATTGATATTCGTGTATGTGGGTCCAAAATTAACATTCTTTCAATTAACTGAAAAATAGTTTTTTCTGTTAGCTTTTCCTCTTCTGTGCTGATCAAAAAATTTCTTGGTAATTCCAGTTTTTCCTCATTAAGCAAAGCTTCATAAGGATAATTGTGTTTCTCAGAAAAACTAGGCAATCTTCCCGTCCAATACTGACAAAATACTAATCCTAAAGAGAACACATCAGATTTTTTAGTAGGTGGTAATTCTGCACCATGAGTATTAATATGTTTTGCAAATTCTGGAGATAAATACAGAGGGTCTCCTGCTAATTCTTCAGAAGGTGTTGAATAACCTTCAATAATACTACTATCGAAGTCAATAATCTTGGCAATTAATTTTTCTTCCCACTCTTGAATTAAAATATTATCTGGTTTTAAATCTAAATGAATAATGCCATTGTTATGTAACATTTTCAAAGCACCAGCTGAAGTTAGCATTATAAATAATCGCTTTTTCCAATCAAGGTTATAAATTTCATTAGACAAATTGCTAGTATCAACTTTTTGGGAGACCTTAAAATAATGACTGCCAAATTCATTACCACACTTAAAAAAATCCGTAGTTTTTACAACTAGACCACCATCACCACAAGATTTTAGGGCTTGCATCATCCCTAAATGTTTTCTTTCAAATTCTTTACATTTACCTTTTTTCTTTTGTTTTCCTTTCTGGCTTCCTGGTGCTTTTACTTCAGGATATACTGGGTTGAGAAATTTTTTGATGAAATATTGTTCACCATTATATTCAGCAAAACCCCATTGACCTTGACCACCATTAGTACTATCAAAATCACGAGTAACAATATATTTGCCAATTTTGTCACCTTTTTTATAAGTCATTTTTTCCTCTTATTGGGACTTGAACAAAATAGAGCCAGAGAACAAGCTCAAATATAGACGGACAAAGGCTATTACCTCAAAAGAGTATAAATTCTGAATAAGCAAGGGTTATAGGCATTTTTAGGTCATTGATTTAATCTCCTTGTCTAGGCTGACTTTGATTCATTTTTTCGATCAAAAAATATTTAAGTACCATTAGTAATGAATAGTTTTAACTGTTTTTGACCCTGTTTGTATAAATTTTTCCCATAACAGGACTTAGGCAACGGTACTCATTCTAGTTGCAATACCTGGAAAAAGACGAATTCCTGTAGCATATATAGCGGTACTGGGTAAGCCCTGCCACAATTTTAAGATCACTCAGATCAAATTCCAGAGATCATTAAATATACTCTTACCCATCTTCTCTAAGGTTTTCTTTATCTCCCCTATACCTTATCTCCTGATCCCAAGAAAAAGATACTTTATAAATTGAATTTAGTATCATCTTCTTTGATTTCATTTTGACGAAAAATTTCTTCCCCACCTTTTTTGTTGGAAAGTCCTTTTTATTCCAAGTTTTCTTGATGTTGGGTCTCATCCTCCCTTGAATAACTACTAGATTCTTGCTCAAAAGTTTTCGTAGGTTCAGTTTTTTCCTTGAGAAAATAACTACTAGATTCTTGCTCAAAAGTTTCCGTAGTTTCAATTTCTTCCTCTCTTGAATAACTACTAGATTTTTGCTCAAAAGTTTCCCTAGGTTCAATTTCTTCCTCTCTTGAATAACTACTAGATTTTTGCTCAAAAGTTTCCCTAGGTTCAATTTCTTCCTCTCTTGAATAACTACTAGATTCTTGCTCAAAAGTTTCCCTAGGTTCAATTTCTTCCTCTCTTGAATAACTACTAGATTCTTGCTCAAAAGTTTCCCTAGGTTCAATTTCTTCCT
>JAKQYF010000062.1:5162-25035 GCA_023356535.1 Trichodesmium sp. MAG_R03
TTGCTCAAAAGTTTCCCTAGGTTCAATTTCTTCCTCTAAATTAGAAAAATATAAATCGTTAGCTTTTACCTCTTCAGCATCTACAGAGTCTTCAAATATTGCTTTTTCTAGCAGATTTTCATAATCATTTCGATATTTTTCCCACATTTTTTTTAGCTCATCACTACTACTTTTATTGTGAATATTGTAATTTTTATCTAGATGGTCTAAACGTGGTTTATAAGCACTATGAAAATCTTGAAATTTTAGCTCATTCTTTCCTAATGAACAAAGTAAAAGAGTCACATCATCATACTTATTCTTTTGATAAAAATTAGTCAGTAAATTTCGCCATTCTTCCATAGAATTGGATTCTATTAAAGTTTTTAGTAAAAGTTTTTCAAACTCCCACGGAGCAGGTAAATACTGAAAACATCCATCAGTACAAGCCAAAACAAAACCTTCTTCTGGAAACTCAAATGTTTTGTAATTAATTTCCCAATCTGCTTCTGGATCTGCTGTTAAAAACTTAGACATAGGCAAATCTTGATAGATAACTTCGAAAGCATCCTTACTTTCTTTTAAATCATCTTTAGTTAACTGCTGTAACCCCTGATGAGGTTGGAAATAATAAATACGAGAGTCTCCCATCCACGCTATTTGAACCAAATATTTTTTATCATCAGTTAACTTCTTAAAAAGACTAGCAACTCCTATAGTAGAACATAATCTTTTAGAAGCTAATTTCCCTCTAATTCTGGAAACGGGAAGATTTTTTTCAGCAAACTCTTTAAGTATTTGACAAGTCTTACTTTTAATTTCTAAAGCTTGGTCTTGATCTAAATTACCTTGTGATTCTGTTAATATATCCTTAGTAATTCCAGCAGCTTTCCTAGAAGCAATCCTTCCCCCTTTTTCTTCAGCAGTACCTAAACTTCTTCCCCCTAAACCATCAAAAACTCCTATTACCATTGCTTGGTCATAGTCTTCTACAATTTGAAAGTCTTCACCTTGACCGAATTTATTATCTAAACTGATCACTAACATTTGCTCTTTATTCATCAGTTTTTATATATGAAACTATATATGTTTTTCCCTTGTTGTTAGATACTTCTAAGTTGGAAAACATGTGGTAGTAATGCTTAAGTTACTACCATCATAATTATTACTGTAACAAACAAGAATTTTTTAGATACTGTTAATAATTGCCGCTATAATTTCTTCATTTTCCAATTCTCTGAGACCTTCTCCAGCCCTAGACGGATAATGAATAGTCTGCTCCCAAGAACTGGCAATCATTGTCCAAGGAGTAGCATCTGGGGCAAATAAGAGTAATCTTTTCGCTGAATCTGACATTTCTGACCATAAATCTGTTAATTCATCAAAATTTTTAGGAATATCATTAGGATAATGACTAGGTTTTGGTTCTTTTTCTAAAGAGTGAGCGCTGGCATCAGTATAAAAAACTACAATATGACGCTGTTTAGCAAAGTTGGACCCCTTTTCCCATTCTGAATTTAAAGCGATCGCTAAAGCTTCTAGGCCATTTTCTGGCTCATCCCCTCCACCTTTCGCATAAATCAAAGATACAAAATCAGCATATTCAGAAGATTGTTCCCTCAAATCAAAAAATTCAGAACTTACCATTACCTCCTCAGGTTTATCTGCCCAATAATCACGGAAAAGAATTACTTTAGCTCGAATTTGATCTACATTTTTTTGCCTCTCCTGCATCCTGTTTTCTAGATCTTTGTAAAAACTAAGAGCACTTGACTTTACTAAATCAATAACAGGAGTCATTGAACCTGTACCGTCAATACATACTATTAAATCAACTGCGTATTTTACACCTTGACTTGGTGATAATTGAGTTTGTGATTGATTTGGTGATAATTGAGTTTGTGATTGATTTGGTGATAATTGAGCTTCTGACATTAGTCTTAATTGTAGAAATTTTTGTTTTGAATGACATTATACTAATACCAATTTCCTCAAGTACGGCAAGACATCATATCTCAAGATTATAGATGAATTAAGATAAGCAGTGTAGCTTAAGTTTATGAAATTGGTATAATAATAACCAATTAAAGCATAAATATTGTCCAATAAGAAGTTAGCTATTTTGGTAAAATTTACAATACATAGTTTAAATGCTTAACAACTTAATATTGTTGATTAATTAATGTCTGCTGAAAAAGCTTTTTAAGTAGCATTGTAGTAGGAACGTTGCATGCAACCTCCCTACAGAGGAACAGGGAATGTATAGATGAGATCGTCGGATACATTTGTCCCTTCATTTTTCTGGCATGGGAGTGCCTAAAATCCTAACTTTTTCAGCTTAAACAACTAAAAAACTTTTACTTTTCGTCACCCAAATCAGGCTAAAACCTTTAGGTATTAATACTTTTGGATTTAATTAGCACGCTCTAATTAGTTTGATATACCAATAAACAACAATAATCTCACCCTAGAAAAGAGTGAGATTACTCAAAAAAATCTGAGTATTAACTAACTCAGACCTCAAATCTTTTCTTATAAAGAAGAACCTACACCAACGTAGGAACCATAAAAGAAGAGACCGACAACTACAATTACACCAGTGCCTGCTACAAGAGCAACCAACCACAAAGGAATTCTTCCTGGTTCAGACATCATAATACATTACCTCAATTATTTCTAAACTAACTTCTATTTTTAGAGAAATTTTAAACAAATTGCAAATTAACTTTCTGTCTAATTTTACTATCTATTAAGTCACCCAAATATGGAAACTTTTGTATTTAAGAACTTGCTGATTCTATTTTCCGAATTAGTTAAAGAAATAACTAGAAAAAAGAATACCAAGAGTAAACACTAACAGCAGACCAAGATAGAGCGAGGTACGGTTTAATTCTACTGGTTGCTGATTAGAATTAGTATTACGGTCTAAAGGCATTATTTTCTGCTCCTATCTTTGAATAAACTGCATAGCGGCGATCGCGCCCAAAAAGAAAACTGTAGGCACACCAAGAGTGTGAACTGCCAACCATCTAACTGTAAAAATTGGATAGCTAATTGGTTGATTTGGATTTTGGCTATTCATTCTTTTAATTTCCTAATTTTTGATCTATTTGATAAACTTATCAATTTGTTGTTTAGCTTCAAAACGGTCTGACAAAATTGGTAATTCTTGTCTTTGTTCAGTGTAATAATCATCAGGTCGAGGTGTACCGAAAACATCATAAGCTAACCCAGTGCTCACAAATAACCAACCTGCAATAAACAGAGCGGGAATAGTGATACTATGAATCACCCAATAACGAATGCTTGTAATAATGTCTCCAAATGGACGTTCACCAGTATTGCCACCAGCCATCTTATTTTCTCCTCCAAATAATCTTAAACCATCATTTGAGATAGTCTTAAAACTTTTCTGAATTACTCATGCCATAGTTATTAATGGTATAAGTTTTTTGTTTTGTTAACAGTAAAGAGTGACTAACTTTATGGTCTTCCTTACATAAGTCATTTTAATATTTAATTCAGACGATATTAATCTTAACACATTCAGTCTAAATTTTTACCAAATTAAACTAATGTAGATAAATCACATATTTAGTATCTGAGTAATACTACTTAATTAAATCATGAAAAATGATATTTCTCTCTTATGATTGTGGGAGACATCAAGCTATTTGGCATATAGTTTTGAGTGACTATTGCCATTTAACAAGGGTTTCCGCTCAAAAGTTGAAGTTTAAATCCGCCCTAGCTTATCTGTTTAAATCGCTTCTTAAATGAGGGAGCCATTATATTTAAGCAGAGTTCCTCTTTGACCAAGAATAAAACCTGTTTCTGAGTTAATAAATACAATGTTGTAGAAATTTTCTGGAATATTCTCTACCTCACGGTCTTTTTCCCAAGTCTTACCACCATCAGTACTACGAAGCAAATTACCACTACCGCCAGAAACCCAAATTTCATCAGGAGTTCTATAAGCCAAATCCAAAAGACCCCAACTTGTAGCATAATCAGGATTAATAGCCTCTCCCCACTCTTCTGGGTTTTCCCCATTGCTGAACCGCACTTGACCACCTCGTGCTAATAGCCACAAATGATCATTATCAGTAAAGCCCATATTTTCCAAACGGCGGGAGTTTTGACGGTTATGAGGAACCCAAGATTTTTGTCCCGGTGCCCAAGTAGAATAAAAATTACCCTTTGCTGAAACAGCAATATATTTACCATTAGGGGAACGAGCAATATTTCTTACTACTCCAACAGCATCCTCTACTTGAGCATGCCAGTTTTGGCCACCATCTTCAGTTCGATAGATAGCTCCCACATCAGTAGTCATTTCCGCAGAGTTTAGTCCCAGAGCAGTAATCGTATTAGGAGCGCCAGGCAATTTAGAACTTAGAGCAACAACATTCCAAGACTGTCCTTCATCATTAGTATGTAAAAGTATAGAGGGCTGTCCCACAATCCATCCTTCTTTACCATTAAAACTTACTGATGTCAAGCGAGTTTTTTCTTCTAGCTCGATAGTTTTAGGTTGCCAAGTTTCACCACCATCAGTAGTTTCCAGAAGAGTCGCATCAGAACCAACAATCCAACCATGTTTAAGATTATCAATAAATCCAATATCAAACAATGCAGCCTGAGTTGGCAGATGAATTACTTCCCAAGGATTGTAACTTATTGATGGTAAAAAAGCATTTTTGCAACCGCTACAAACTATAGCCACTGACAGTATTATAAAAATTTGTTTCCAGAATTTTAATATTGAGTACATCACATTTAATCAGTAATTAGCCAATAGGCCATCTTATCGTAAACCATATAAGCTCAGGAAAAACAGAAATGCAAGGGCTAATCCACCAAAAATCAGGATATTTTTCTGGCTAGGAGTAAGAATATTAACCCCAAAACCATAACCAAGGTTTTCTTTAAATCCCGAAGGTCCTTCAGTAGGTCCAACATTAACAAATTGGGCTGTAGAAGCTCCACAAACAGGGCAGCGCCAACCCACAGGTAAATCTGCAAAAGCAGTTTCTCGAGGAACTTTACTAACAGAGCTTCCCTTTATCGGTTCATATATATAGCCACAAGCTCGGCATTCATACCGATCCTGTTCCTGCGTATTTGTCTGAGTGGTTTCCTCGCTCATAGTTCTACAAAATTGAATCAGGGATTATGAAAATATATTTAAAATTATTATTACAGAATATGAAAATATATTTAAAATTATTATTACAGAATTGGTGCAATTCAAGGATATGAGCATTAAAAACAGCTATTGCTTTTGACTTATTAATTTTGACTTGTGACTTATACTGAGATTGATATTAGAATAACTGTTATGTTCTCTATAATATTCACAAAGAAGAGTCATAGTTATTTAGGAAATATATTAGGTTAATTGTGTTTTTTCTTAGTGGTTACGAATATTTTCTAGGCTTTCTAATAATTAGCAGTCTAGTACCAATCATTGCCTTAACTGCATCTAAGCTACTGCGGCCAAAAACTTCTAGCCCAGAGCGAAGAACTACTTATGAATCAGGGGTAGAACCAATTGGTGGAGCTTGGATACAGTTCAATATCCGTTACTATATGTTTGCTCTTGTCTTTGTCATCTTTGATGTAGAAACAGTATTTCTATATCCCTGGGCAGTGGCCTTTCATCAGTTGGGACTCTTAGCCTTTATAGAAGCCCTAATTTTCATCGCAATCTTGGTGGTTGCTCTAGTATATGCATGGCGCAAAGGAGCTTTAGAATGGTCTTAAGTCCTAATCAAAACCAAAAAATTATTAATCCTATTCAGCAATCTACCACAGTTACTCAAGAACTTTCAGAGAATGTAGTTTTAACTACGGTTGACGATCTTTACAACTGGGCCAGACTTTCTAGTTTATGGCCTTTATTATATGGTACAGCCTGTTGCTTTATTGAATTTGCAGCTCTCATCGGTTCCAGATTTGACTTTGACCGCTTTGGCTTAGTTCCACGGTCTAGCCCTAGGCAAGCAGACTTACTAATTACTGCGGGGACAATCACTATGAAGTATGCTCCTGTATTAGTACGTCTTTATGAGCAAATGCCAGAACCTAAATATGTCATTGCAATGGGTGCTTGTACAATTACAGGTGGAATGTTCAGTATGGACTCACCAACAGCAGTTCGTGGGGTAGACAAATTAATCCCAGTGGATTTGTATATTCCTGGCTGTCCACCACGTCCAGAAGCAATTATTGATGCCATCATCAAGCTAAGAAAAAAAATTGCCAATGATTCTTTGCAAGAGAGAGGTCAACTACAGCAAGCACATCGTTACTATACTGTTAAGCACAATATGAAAGTCGTTGAGCCAATCCTGACTGGCCAGTATCTACAGACGTCAGACCGTAAAGCAGTACCAAAAGAATTGACAGAAGCCATAGGTATGCCAATACCACCTGCACTGCAAGCTGTAGAAGAAGAGGAGGCAAGTCGTGGCTGAATCTGAAGCTCCAATTATAGAAGCAGGAAAAGTTTCAAAATGGCTCACAGAGAATGGGTTTGCTCATGAGTTCTTAGAACCTGATCATCAGGGAGTAGAAATTATCAAATCTAATAGGGATTTTTTAATCCCCCTAGCCACAGCTTTGTATGCTTACGGCTTTAACTATCTACAATGTCAATGTGCTTATGATGCTGGACCTGGAGAAGACTTGGTAAGTATGTATCATTTGCTCAAGGTCAGTGATGATGTAGACAAACCAGAAGAAATACGATTAAAGGTATTTTTACCCAGAGACGATCCTAGAGTTCCTTCCGTTTACTGGATTTGGAAGTCAGCAGATTTCCAAGAGCGAGAATCTTATGATATGTACGGCATTATCTACGAAGGACATCCTAATCTCAAACGAATTTTAATGCCGGAAGACTGGGTTGGTTGGCCATTACGTAAAGATTATATTTCCCCAGAATTCTACGAATTACAAGATGCCTATTAAAATTTAGGTCAAAATTTTCAAATACGGAGATCTTAACCCAAGATCAAAAAGCTGTTAATGAACTTCCGGTCCAAGAACCTAGATGTTTCCAGGGGATTGTAGCACGGAAATACCAAAAGTTGATAGCTAGTTAAAGTCTAGCTATTTTCTTCATTTTTAGAAACTGGAATTGGAATTTGTCAGGCATTAAGTAATGTCCAAACACACAATAGCCCCCACCAAATAAAATAGGTGGGTTAATTGATTCTAATGTATATCTGTATACTTGCATTTACAGAACTTACAGTGAATATAGTCGGTGAGACTAAGCTCAAAGTGGAGACTTATGATTGTCCTGACTGTGGTTTGTCAATCTTATTGAGACTTAAACGCCAGTATCAATTTAAGAAATGCGGTCGGCTCGACCGTAAATGCCTGTGGATGAGTCTCCGCCGACGGCCTCAGTTGAAGTAGGAAGTAAACATCAATTTGTCACGTTATATGACGCTGTGTATCAGTTTGATAGATCAGGATAGCCTTTGGCAGCACTACACCTATTGATGCAGCTGCATCACCAAAGAAAGATACTGTTAGTGGTATTGTATTTGCTGACAACAATGGTAAGGAATGAGAACAAAATAAAGCCGGAGAAAGTTCATGACGCTCAAGGGGTTTCACAAGCTACAAATCACAAATTTCCGGTCTTATTTAATTTACATTCCTAACGGGCTATTTGAACTTCATAGGTTTACCTATTGTTGAGGTGTTCCTTAGATACTCACACAGATATACAAATACAAGGCTTTGAAGCAAATCAAGTTAGTGGTGCTGGTGGTAGTTTTTGTCTAGATACATCTGGTGCATCAGGCTCATTTCTGCTCCTACAAATTCTTTGCACAGTGTTTGCTCAAACTACTTCACCAGCAGTGGTAACAGTTGGTGGTAGTCGTAGCTTTGTTTATCGGCTCATATCAGACGAAAGCTCTTATGATCTCGAACCATTAGTTAGGCTTTTCAGACTACAAAATTGCCAAAAAAATCCTTAACTGAACTTTACTGAACTTTATTGAGTTAGTGCCTTTGCGTAAGTCTTGATGAGTTGAAATCTAGTTAATTTTCAATGAGGAGGTTGGCTGCGTTGGCGCAGTCTAGCGGTAGCTATATTGCTACCTTCATGCAACAAAGCCAAGATTTAGTATTAAATTTGACAAATTGCCTAAACAGAAACCTTTAAAATCTTGAAGAATAAATTAGGCTAAATTTTTTCATTAAAACAATTGTCTATAATAATTTCTGAATTTCCAGCTCGTATACTCAAGCTGGATAATGGTTTAACAGTTATTCATCAGTATATTCCAGCCACTCCGGTAGTGGTAGTAGATGTGTGGGTAAAGGCAGGTGCTAGGCAAGAACCGGATAGCTGGTCAGGTATGGCTCATTTCCTTGAGCACATGATTTTTAAGGGAACAAAAAAATTAGGTCCTGGTATATTTGATCAAATAATTGAAAACCGTGGTGGAATATCAAATGCAGCTACTAGTCATGACTATGCTCACTTTTTTATTACTACTGCAGCTAAATACATAGAAGAAATAGTTCTTGCACTAGCAGAATTATTATTGCAAGCTTCCATACCAGCATCAGAGTTTGTCACAGAACGAGAAGTTGTGCTAGAAGAAATCCGCCAATCACAAGATTGTCCAGATGACTTAGGTTTTCAAGCATTAATGGAAAATGTTTACCAAGATCATCCCTATGGGCGTTCAGTAATGGGTAAGGAAGCATTGCTAAGAGAGCGGGAAGTTGATGAAATGCGTTGTTTCCATCGTTATCACTATCAACCAGAAAATATGGCAGTCGTAATTGTTGGGGGAGTGGAGCAAACACAAGTCATAGAATTAGTTAGTAAGGCATTTGAACAATTTTCGGAAAAATGTTGTGATTGTCCGCAAGTGGAAATCAAAGCAGAAGCGTTAATAACTGAAGTACGTCGTCAGGAAATACATTTGCTAAGACTAGAACAAGGTCGTTTGACAATGGCTTGGATAGGACCAGGAGTAGAAAAATTGGATGATGCTTATGGTTTAGATTTGTTGTCAGTGCTTTTGGCAGAGGGTAGAAGTTCGAGATTAGTCAGAGAATTGCGAGAAGATTTAGGCTTGGTACAAGGAATTGGTAGTGATTTTTTCTTACAGCAAGATTCAAGTTTGTTGACAATTAGCGCTATACTAGATCCAAAGGATATTCTAGAAGTAGAAGCTAGGATTTGCGATCACCTTCATGATTTATTGAACTTGAAGGTTTCTGAGGTAGAACTAGCTCGGTGTAAACGTTTATTATGTAATGATTATGCTTTTGCCACCGAAAGCCCGGGACAGCTAGCAGGTCTTTATGGCTATTACTTTACTATAGCAAATCCAGAGGTAGCAGTAACTTATCCCCAAAAAATAGCAAGATTTCAATCAAAAGAATTACTCAATTTAGCTGAAAAATATCTATCTCCAAATCGCTATGCAGCAACAATTTTGATGCCTAGTGTCTAATTTCTAATTGCATAAATTAATATACTTACTAACTAGACAGTGCAAAGTGCTGGGAATAGCTATTACTAGTTAAGGCTTTCAGGAATCTCTAGGTTATAAACTCTTTATTGATAACTGTAAGTACTGGCGCATCAAGCCTTACTGCAGTTTTCATGTCGTTAGACCACAATAGGGACGTTGCATACAACGTCCCTACAAGGTTTTGATTATGGCGACGTAGTTCATCAATTTGAAAAGCGCTGTAAATGTTACTTTAGGACAATGATTATGATGCTAATTTTTCAAGGCTTTTAGCTCAAAAATCTATTCCACTACTTTTAGCGTAAGTATTTTCCAGTAATACTTTCAGTAAGATAAGGAAATCGTTTTTGAGAAGAACTTTAGTGCCCCACATTCCGCACTTCTTAACATTAAATTGATAAGTTTTATTAAACTACCGCCCCGAATGCTTTCCCTGAAAGCTTTATAGCTAATGTAAATATACATAATGTGATAATTAATTTCACAACACCTCCTTTTTTATTGTCCAGGACTTATGCTAAGGCACTAACTGTAGTGCAAATATCTCAAATAATTACCAAAAAGACACTATATATAGCGATACTGCATAAGTCCTGTTGTTATACCAATTATCAAAACTCCTGCTATACTTCAAAGCTTGCAAAATTAACTTTCCTTTATCACCGAAGTTACCATTCTAAATATTATTTGCTCCAACAAATAATATTTAGAAATAGAAAATCAAAATATAGCAAAGTTTATGCTAATTGGTTTTATTGTACAAATACTTCGGGAAGTACAGCATAAGTCAGGCTGAAACAACTATAAAAAGATTCTTAAATCTTAATTCCCAAGATGTCCATGATTATATAGCCGGATTCTATATCAGAGCTGCCCCAGAAGCTTCAAATAGTTCAAAGAAACCAAAGTATTCGCACAAATAATTCCAGAAGCAGCAACCGCCGGTACACCAATACCAGGCATTGTACTATCTCCCACCCGATACAAACCAGGGATAGGAGTTTGAGGTCCAGGGAAACTACCTTTACCAGCAAGAATAGCCGGTCCATAAGTACCCCGATAACGGCGCAAAAAGCGAGCATGAGTCAGAGGAGTACCAATTAACTTCAGAGTTATACGTTGGCGAATATCAGGAATTACCCTTTCCAAAGCTAAAAACAAAGACTCTGCTTTTTCTCGTTTCCGTTGGGAATAAGATTCATCTTTTTGCCAACCAGAAAAAGACTCCAAAGTATAAGCATGAACAACATGATGACCAGAAGGAGCTAAAGTAGAATCCCAAACTGAAGGAATAGAAATCATACAAGTATTGCCAGGAACGGAAATATCAATATCTCCATTCAGAACAACCACATGATGTCCAGTCATACCCTCTAAGCCATCAGAACGAATACCCAAATGTAAGTGCATAAAGCTTTCCACCGCAGGAGTCGCCAAAGCAGATTTACGGAAAGAAGTAGGTAAATCTTTAGGTCTCAATAACTTAGTATAGGTATCCCAAATCGTAGCATTGGAAATAACAATAGGAGCTTTGATAACCTCATCTTCTCTCAAGCGAACCCCCACAACTTTACCAGATTCTATCAATATTTGTTCTACATGAGTATTTAAACGTAATTGACCACCCCAATGTTTTAAGCCTTTGACTAAAGCATCAACAATTGCGCTACTACCACCTATAGGATATTCAATCACCGAGTTAGAACGTTCCCCAAACATAAACGCTACTTCTGGGGCTACAGTACCATTAGCCTTCAACCCAGACAGAAGAAAACATTCCAAGTCAATTAAACGGCGTACCCAAGGATCTTTGACCCATTTATCCATAATTTGTCCAACAGAGCCTTCTATATCCCCCAGGGAAGGCAACATTTTTAGTAAGGATAATCCATATTTTCCTAATAAAATTGGTATTAACCAAAAGTCAGCCCTTAAAGCTATGGGCGGAATTTCTTTGAGCCCAGCATATAACTGTAAAAGATTATCTTGAAAAAGTTTTAATTCCTTAGCACCTTGAGTAGTGAACTTAGCAACCGCTTCTAGATAAGATGTCCCATCAGCATAGACAGGCAAACTACCTTCAGGAAAATGGTAATGTCCAAGAGGGTCATAGACAAAAGTTTCAATAGATTCGCCCAGAATGTTGAAAACTTTTTGTAAAGGATTGAGACTATTAGGGTCGGCTAACCCACAATAAAAAGATGGACCCGAATCAAAATGGAAACCTTGACGGGAGAAAGAGTGAGCTGCTCCTCCAGGAATACTATGGCTTTCACAAATTACTACCTTTTTGCCATAGTAGGCGAGCATTGCTCCAGCAACTAGACCTCCAATACCACTACCAATTACAATTACATCTGTTTTGATCACCATATAAAAGCGTTTTTGATAATAGTATTTACAATTATTATTGTGAAGTTAATCAATTTCAACTTTAGCAAAGGGACTTAGTAAACATTCAGCAGTCAGTTGTTAGTTATTCCTTTTGAGTTTAAAGTATATATCCATTTAATCTACATTATGTACTTCTTAATCTACATTATGTACTTCAATGTGTAATACAAAAATTAGTATAAAATCCCTAGCTTGCTACTGAATCGTTAACTCCTATTGACTACTATAATTTTCTTCTTACTTTGGACGTATATTTATACTACATTTGATCGTAATTATGTAGGATTTAAGCTCTATCCTTAAGGGCAGCGGAGTCTTGTTACTGAGAGCTGACAGCTAAATATAGCCATCTTATCTGATTCGTCAAAGAAATAGGCTGCTTTAAAGCAGGAGGCAGAAGCTAGAAGGAACAAGAGTTGGAGCAATTTTGTAAGAAGTCCAGTGATTTTACAAATTATTTAGGATTACTATAGCAATCTTATCTGAATCCTTAGGCCAAATGGGCGGTTTTTAAGGTAAGATACAGAATACAGAAGGCAGAAGGCAGAAGGAATAGGAGTTGGAGTTATTTTTTAAGAAGCCATATGATTTTACAAATAAAATAGGATTACTATATAGCAATCCTATTTTATTTGTGTCCAAAATCTTACCGCTTTGTGGTATGGGGGTTTGGGGGAAATGTTCAATGGGTAAGAGTTTCGGAGTTTATTTCTGATTTTTGAATTATCACAGCCTATTTAGAATTGCTATAGCTGAATTCTTAATAGAGTTATATCATTTATAATAGCTTTATTCTGATTTATAATTAGAAGTAAATCAAAGACAGTAATTAAAGTAATATTTTTTGCTCAAACTGATCACTATCAGTAAATTTCCTTAAACATTCAATCATTATAAAAGTTAGAAAAATATTTTACAGATTATTCGGAAATAAAAATCATGGAAATCATGGAATCATTTTCAATTATAGATACAATCGTTCAAGAATTAGAAAAAGATGCAGATTTAATTAGGATTAAGAAAATAATTTATTATGCTTGTGAAGGTAGATGGGAGAATGATGAAACCAAATTAGAAGAAATTAATCTGAAGGAATTAATAGAAGAGTTATACGCTAAAATAGCAAATATAGAAACCTTGGATAATCGATTGTGTCGAATAGTTTCTAAGGTTAATAAAAAAACAGAATATACTGTATTAACACATAAAATTCTTAACAGTGTGGGTAAACTATATCCTCAAGAAGAAGATATGACAGTTATGGAGTATACCCAAGAGTGGGGTCTTGTTGATTCAGATGGGCAAACCGTTTTAAAAGAGAAATTAGTAGAAGAAGAATCATCTCTAAGAAACCCTGGAAAATTATTTGATGTCCGAGAAAAAATCATCCAGGGTACTAATCCATTAAAGGCAAAAATTCTGATTTTTTCTACCGTAGAACATCAATTTGATTTTGGTGACAGGAATTGGTTATTACTGAAAACAAAAAACTTAGATAGTTTACTTAGGCAAATCTTCAATTTATGCCCATCTATGGCAGAGCTGGAGTCTTCTTTATATAGCATCGCTAATAATTTTGAAGATCCAGATGAATATACCCAAATAGCTAATATAATTATTAAGGCTTTAAGCACTTGCTATTCAGAAGAAATTATAGTTCCTGAAAGTCAAGTAGAAGCTGAAAAAGATGAAGCATCAACATTAGATAGCAAAAAAACTAATATAGAGACGGATAGTGATTTTGAGAAAGATGATATGACTCTGGTATATCCCAAACAGTTAGACACTACTAACTATCAAAATGAAATTAGCTACCAAGAAGAAAAATATATAATTTCGGATGAAAAACCTACAAATTATATAGAAGAAAGTATAAATGACAGTATAAATGAAACAGAAGAAAAAAAAATTGATGAGTCATCAATTGAAAATCAACAAATAGCATTTTCTGTATCAACAGACTCAAAAAAAGTAACTATAGTTCAAGATGAAAAAGCTTCTCTAGAAGGAACAAATATCCTAGATTTTATCAAAGAAAAACTTAAGATAGAAGATGAAATATCTATTGTTGTTAATCAAAAAATAGATGTTGTAATGAATGCTATAGAAGTAGAATTTATTGCCTTCGAACAAACTTTAAATAACCTTTTACAAAGTGAGCCAGAAGAAAAACGTTTATCATTAAAATATACAGCTTTAGGAGATTTAATTAGTAATATACAGGATAAATATACAAAATATCAAGAAATTCTTAGGCAATTAGAAGTAGAAGAAAGGAATAATTTTAATTTTAATAATTCTGGCAATACTATCAATCAAGAATTAGAGCAAGAAAAAGAAATTAATGATGAAAATCAACAAAAGATTATTCAATTAGCAACCCAAGGAAATCCCAAGGCAGTTGCTATGATGATTAATCAATTACTTAAGCAACAAGGCATTACAGTCATAGCTGGCAGGAAAAATGATTATCTACATATTGTTCTAGAATCAAAACAAGTTCCTAATCCAGAGACTGTTACTCCACTAGTGGAGCAAAAAATTGCTAGTTTACAATCAGAAAACCTCAAAAATATCAAAATTTATGGGAGACAATTAGGAAATAAATCAATTATTTGGACAAAAACAATTTTATGTTAAATTCTTCTGTTTTAGGGAGTAGGTTAAGGATATTATATAAAATGTCAGTACACAAAAGTAATGAGGGTTTTGTAGAAATAGAAAATCAAGAAAAACAATTGTGGCTCATAAACTTGAGGAAACCCTATAATTTAGAATTTATAATCTGATAACTATTATAGCAATCGAAGCAAAGGGCATAGATATTTCTAAATTATCAAACTAAATCATAGATTATTTCTGACTTTTGTATAAGTTACTTTTGCCTTGCCCGTAGCGCTATACTTCTGTTTAATCAAGGAAAATTATTATGAATAGCGGTGAAATTCTGAGGAAATATGCACTAGGAGAAACTGATTTTCGAGGTATCAATCTCAAAGGTGTCCAATTAAATGGAGCAGACTTGATTGGTGCAAATTTTTCCGAGGCAAATTTTCAGGGAGCAAACCTAATCCTAGCATTTCTGAATCGAATCAATTTACAACGAGCTAATTTAATTACAGCTAAACTTAGTGGTGCCTATCTGACTCAAGCTAACTTGCAAGCTGCTAATATGACTGATGTTGATCTTCATGGGGCAAATTTACAGAATGCAGATTTGCGATTAGCCAATCTTGAGTTAGCAACCTTGATTGATGCTAATCTGAGTGGGGCAGATATGCGAGGAATTAATCTACAGGGTGCTGACTTGCGAGGTACTTATATGCGTGGGGCAAATCTCCGCTATGAAAAACGAGCTTATGAAATAGCTAATCTTCGTGGAGTTAATATGCGGGGAGCTGATCTGCGTGGTATTAATTTGACTGGGGCTGATTTAACTAAAGCTGATTTGAGAGGAGCGAACCTAAGTGAAGTTTTGCTTAGAGGCGCTAAATTAACTAAAGCAAATTTAGCTCAAGTAATCTTAGATGGTGCATTCTTAACAGAAGCTAATTTGGCTGGGGTTAATTTATCTGGGGCGAGTTTAATTAATGCTAAATTTGAAAGAGCTGGATTAATGGATACACATCTGAATGAGGCTAACTTAACTGACGCAATTATGGCAGATGTAAAATTGAGTAAAGCTCAGTTACTAAAAGCTAATCTAACCCGAGTGAATTTAGTTAGAGCTGATTTAAGTCGAGCTAATTTAAGTCAGGCAAATCTTACTAAAGCTAACTTAACTGATGCCTATCTAGCAAAAACAAATTTCCGTAATTCTAACCTGAATGACTCTATTTTAACTAGGGTTGAATTAAGCACAGCTAATTTAAGTGGTGCTCAGATGGAAGGTGCTTCTATGCCTAATGGAGATATTCACAAGTAATATACATCTTCAATAATAAAAATAGGGCTGACGTAAGCAGTAGAACAAGCAAAATATCAACCCCTGGCTAGACCACTATTTATTTATGTTAATGCGGTATCAGCAAAGAAAAACCCATTAATGAATGAATTCATTGACTTTTACATGAAAAATGCTCAAGAAGTTGTGAATTCTTAGGTTACGTTGGGTTTGGGGAAGATAGCTATATGAAACTTTACCGCAATTATCACAAAACAAAAATAGGAACTGTGTTTGGTGGGGAAGTACAACTCAACTTAAGTATTGATGAAGTTCTCACTAAACGAACAGAATATTAATTGTACGAAGTATGACGACAAATTTACCGAAAATTTGGGTTTAAAGCCTCACCCTTCTAGGGCAACTTTTTAGTTGATTTTTTTTCAATCAAGAGGAAATTATGTATCATAGGGTTTCTGCGTAAGTCCTAATGATATTTGCTCAAAAGTCAAAAAAACTAATTATTAAATTGTACAGGATCAAAAAATATAGCAATGGGTATAGGAATAAATGGATTTGGTCGTATGGGAAGGCTAGCACTCCGCGCAGCTTGGGGATGGCCAGAACTAGAGTTTGTTCACATTAATGAAATTAAAGGAGGTACGATAGCAGCAGCACATTTACTCAAGTTTGATTCTGTACATGGTAGGTGGTCGCCGAAAGTAGAAGCTGCAGGCGAGCAAGTCATAATTGATGGTAAACCTCTCAGTTTTAGTGAGTATTCCCAACCAAGTGAAGTTCCTTGGGAAAAATTTGGTGTTGATATTGTGTTGGAATGTTCTGGGAAGTTTAGAACTAAAAATACCTTGGAACCTTACTTTCAACATGGTGTAAAAAAGGTGATTGTTGCAGCACCAGTTAAAGAAAAAGCTTTAAATGTAGTTATGGGGGTAAACGATAATCTTTATGAACCTGAAAAACATCATTTACTTACGGCAGCTTCTTGTACCACTAACTGTTTAGCTCCAGTGGTCAAGGTAATTCATGAAGGATTAGGAATTAAACATGGAGTTATTACTACTATCCATGACAATACTAATACTCAGATTATTGTTGATGCACCTCATCAAGATTTGCGTCGTGCTAGAGCTACAAGTTTATCTCTGATTCCTACTACAACTGGATCGGCAACAGCGATTGGACTAATTTATCCAGAACTTAATGGTAAGTTGAATGGTTTAGCAGTACGAGTTCCTCTATTGAATGCTTCTTTGACAGATTGTGTATTTGAAGTGGTTCGCTCTACCACAGTAGTTGAAATTAACAGCTTACTAAAAACTGCATCTGAACAACCACCACTTAAAGGAATTTTGGGTTATGAAGAACGTCCTTTAGTTTCTATTGACTATAAAGATGACCCCCGGTCTTCTATTATTGATGCTCTCTCAACAATGGTAGTAGATGAAACTCAAGTGAAAATTTTGGCTTGGTATGACAATGAGTGGGGTTATGCTAACCGTATGGTAGAGTTGGCTCGAAAAGTTATTGTAAGTTTGAAATAGATATCTCTAGAAAAGAAGGAATAGTATTGAAGGTTTAATTTTAGAAAATTGGTGGCAATAGTTTAAATTAATTAAAGTTATGGTTTCTACTACAAGTGTTAGTTTCAAAAATTATGCTCTAGTCACCCTTGCCTACTGGGGTTTCACCATTACTGATGGTGCTTTACGAATGTTGGTGCTGCTTTACTTCTACCAAATTGGTTATTCTCCTCTAGAAATAGCTTTTTTGTTCTTATTCTATGAAGTTTTTGGCATCTTCACTAATTTTTTCGGTGGTTGGATCGGTTCACAATTTGGATTGAGAGTGACTTTATACCGTGGTATTGGGTTACAGGTTGTTTCCTTGATTATGCTTTCATGGGTCAACCCAAGTTGGGTACAGTGGTTGGCTGTGTTTTATGTGATGGTAGCACAGGCGTTTTCTGGAATTGCTAAAGATTTAACTAAAATGAGCTCTAAAAGTGCTATTAGGTTAGTTGTACCCCAAGATGCTCAGTCCTCTCTATTTAAGTGGGTAGCTGTGTTAACTGGTTCCAAGAATGCTCTTAAAGGAGTTGGTTTTTTTCTAGGTAGTGCGTTGCTAACATTATTTGGATTTGTCAATGCTCTGTGGGTAATGGCGGTAGGACTGTTTTTGATTATGTTCACTAGCATAATGTTGCCAGAAGACATGGGCAAAATTAAGCAGAAGGTGAGATTCAGTCAACTTTTTTCTAAAAGTCAAGAAATTAATGTTCTTTCTGCTGCCCGCTTCTTTTTATTTGGTTCACGAGATGTCTGGTTTGTAGTAGGATTACCTGTTTTCCTGCAAGGTACTTTGGGTTGGTCGTTTTACCAAGTTGGTGGATTTATGGCTTGTTGGGTGATTGGTTATGGTATTATTCAATCTTTAGCACCGACTCTTATACAGAAATTTGGTTCTGGTGAGCCTCCCACATCAAAAACCATCCAATTTTGGACATTTACATTGACTGCTGTTCCCTGCGCGATCGCTATGGCACTACAATTAGGTTTACCTGCTAATTTGGTAATTGTTGGTGGTTTAATATTTTTTGGTATAGTATTTGCTTTTAATTCTGCTGTTCATTCCTACCTGGTATTGGCATTTACTGATGATGACGAAGTAGCTCTAAATGTTGGTTTCTACTATATGGCTAATTCCGGTGGTCGTCTTGCAGGTACAGTTTTATCTGGGTTAGTTTATCAAATATCTGGTTTAGTTGGTTGTCTGTGGGTATCGATGTTGTTTGTGTTAGTAGCAGCTTTAGTTTCTCTGAAGTTACCTGATCCTCAGCCTAGTAAAGCTATAGCTTGGCAAGCTAGGTCTGGAGATTAAGAGGTAAATGGGTAAAGGGGGCTGCTGAATCAAGGTATGAAAATAAAAATTGAATAATCTTAAGTATTTTAGGACTTACGCAAAGGAATCATCTGTAGTGTAACAATCTGAAATAATTGCCCAAAAGAAACTATATATAGCGGCACTACCTAAGTCCTGTATTTGTTATTCAATAGTTTAGCAATTGCCAAAAATACTAATCATGCCCAAAATCAGCAACGCCATGGGTAAGGAGCGAGCAACCCGGAAAACTTCTCCCCTAAACCCTTTCCTTGTAGGAGAGGGGGGCAAGATACTTTCACAGGAGTAGGTTTTTTACATTTATAGGACTTACACATAAACGCTATTCGTAGGATGTGTTTTCCTGACGCAAAGCGGAGCGAACGCTTCGCGACTTGAATTGCGCACTTCGTAACGCACTAAGGCTCTATATATAGACCTTTGCGTAAGTCCTGATATAATCCAGAAAACTAAAAAGTTTAAATAGCTAGTCAAGACTGAATAACCATTTTTTGGCAATGGTTGGAGTATGTCTTTGGCTATCTTGAGTAAATAATTTACAATCCCACATTCCGCACTTCAAAACGTAGCATAAAAAGCTACAAGACAAGATCTATTTAATTAAGTAGAATTACTTATGGTCTTTAGTCACTTCAAGTGAGATCATAAAGCTGATGATTGCATTCTTATTGAGTATCAAAAAATGTCTTTAATAGAAGAAATAACAGTTGAAAATCTTGACTATTTAGGAATAGTTGCAGGGTTAATTGATGAGATAAGAATAGTGGAACTAATTAACCAAAAATTAGGAGTAGATAATCGAGAAAAAATTGCTACTGGACAAGTAATAAAAGCTTTAATTTTGAATGGATTAGGGATGGTCTCACCTCCATTATATTTATTTAGTCAATTTTTTGAAGACAAAGCTATAGAAAAATTATTAGGCACAGGTATAAATAGTGAATACTTAAATGATG
Organism: Trichodesmium sp. MAG_R03; assembly: GCA_023356535.1. Taxonomy (GTDB): domain Bacteria; phylum Cyanobacteriota; class Cyanobacteriia; order Cyanobacteriales; family Microcoleaceae; genus Trichodesmium. The sequence goes on from JAKQYF010000062.1 coordinate 24,812, forward strand.
ATAAAATAGGTAGAGTAATGGATGATATCTATCAATTAGGACTGACAAATTTATTTATAGAGCTCGGATTATTAGTTATTAAAAAGTTTAAAATAGACACCTTATTTGCTCACTTAGATTCAACATCATTTCATCTACATGGGGAATATAATAATATTGAAACTGCTGAAAACTATCAAGAAAGACCAATATTAATTACAAAGGGATATTCACGTGACCATCGG
>JAKQYF010000063.1:0-6115 GCA_023356535.1 Trichodesmium sp. MAG_R03
CACTATCAAAAGCACGTTTACCATTTAATTGCCAAGCGATAGGAGAAGCAGTACCCATGGCATCTACTAATAAACGCCCACAGAAAATTTCTTCAGTTTTGCTAGATAAATTTTGAGTGTAAATTACAACTTTTTCTGGTTCAATGTCAGCTTTAATAAATTCTGTTTCATCAACAATTTTTCCTCCAGCTTCTTGTAGTTTCATTCCACATAGACTCAGTAACTTTTCTGAATTTAATGCTAGATTTAAAACAGTCGGAGTATGGAGAATTTTTGCTTTACAAAAGTCAGGGTTATTAGCATCAAAAAATTTACTAAATCCATCTTTATATTCTCTAGCAATTAAATTTTCTATTTCTGTGTTTGTGAATAAGCCCAAGTCAATTAAACCCTGAATTTCGGAGCGAGAAATATTCCATTCTCGATTCATTTTCCCGAAAGGCAAACGTTCTAATAATAATACTTTATATCCGAATTTTGCCATGATTGCTGCATGAATACTTCCCAGAGCGCCACCCACATAAATTAAGTCATATTCAATATCTGAATTATGATTTGTTCCAGACTCTTTTTTCCAGATTACTTGTTTGGGCTTTTGAGGGTTTTTAACTGCTTCACGCCAACGTTTTTCCCACCAATATAAACGGTTGAGGTCATACTCTCCTCTAGGCATTTTTTGAAAGTATTTAACTGTGAGAGGATAATCAGATGCTAAAGCTGTAAAGATTGACTGATTTGATAGATCAATTGTGGGAGGTTCTCGATAAGTTAGAGGAAATTCTTTTCGTAAATTTATAGTTAAATTTGAAGTAAATTGTTTTTGTACTGAAGATATATTTCCTTGTGCAAATACTTTCAGATAGGTAGTTCGCTGTAATGACCATACAAATACAGAAATTTCCTCAGTAGGATCTTCAGAAAATTTGACAATAAAACCATCTGGAGTGATAAATTTTTCGCCGAAACCAGGTTCAAATTGAGATTGTAACCATTGACACACAGCTTTTGTATCTGGTGTTGGTACTTCTAGGTAGAGGATTTGTTTCATCTGTTTTTTCCAGGAACTTTGATAAATATCAAAAATAGTCAGGACTTACGCAAATTCACCTTGCAAACGCTATATGTAGGGGCGAATGCCACTCGCCCTCATCCTCCTGTGGTGCCCGTGCGTAAGTCCTGATAGTATTTTAACAGTTTATCTAAACGTTGGCAAAAGACCCGCCCTTTCCCCCTAGCAGGGCTTTTTCCAGATCGAGCGATCGCTCTTAAAATAAAAGCGCTCTTTTTTTTGATAAAATCAAAAAATAGCACTTAACTTTTATTTTAAATACATTATGATTAATACTATACTTGAGAGGTTGAAAAAAGTCAAGGACTTCCGCCAAAATCAGGGTAAAAGACATGAAATTTGGGTGGTATTAAGCATAATAGTCTTAAATATTTTAACAGGCAATAGTAGTTATAAACAAATAGAAATGTTTAGTAATAACAATTAGGAGCAACTAATAAATATATTAAATATACCCTCAAAAAATTACCTTCATATAGTACTCTTAGGAGAGTTATGATGGGAGTCAAAGAATCAGAGATACAATTAATTTTTGATTAAATAATATCAGCTAATTATTCAGAGCATCAAGAAGATTGGATTGCAGTTGATGGGAAAAGTTTAAAAAATACCTTGACCAATTATGAACAAAAAGGACAAAATATGTTAGTAACAGTATCAGGGTAAGGTCTGGAAACAAAACTAATTAGGGTTTCAAAAACATTTGAGAGGAAAAAAAGTTCAGAAATCAAGCAAGTGCAAGAGCTGATAAGAGATAGCGGTTGAGAGAATAAGAAATTTACCTTGGATTCACTTCCGCCAAAATAAACAAACAACTCAGATAATAATTGAAAGTTAAAATGATTATTTAATTACAGTAAAAGCCAACCAAATCAAGTTATTTAATCCCTTGAAAGACTTAGCAAAAGTAGAATAGCCTATCAGTAGATATCAAGAAATAGACAAAAGTCATGGACGCCAAATAAGTGCAAAAAATTAGTGTATTTAAAGCCGAAAAGATTAAACATAAAAATTATCCTCATATTCAAAGCAATATCTTGGTAGAGAGAACAGGACTAAGAGGAAATAAAAAGTCTGAAGAAACTTTGTATTATATTAGTAGTAAAGTATTACCATCAAAAAAAAATAAAAAGCTGGTGGTTTTATCGAACAAGTAGATAATCTTTCGGGTGAAGTAATTCTCAAAGACAGTGGTATTGTTAAATTTGGTAATAACAAAGATAACCAAATTAAAGGTACTAATAAAGATGATGTATTAGATGGGAAAAAAGGTAATGACCTTCTCACAGGGAAAGATGGTGACGACCTGTTGATTGGAGGAGAGGGTAAAGATAATCTTTCTGGAGGTAAAGGGAATGATAATTTAATTGGTAATGCTGGGAATGATATTTTAATTGGTGGTGGAAATGCTGATATTTTGCAGGGCGGCAAAGGTGACGATACTTATCAGCTTAATGGCAAAAATGCTGGGGGAAGTAAAATAATTGATACTGGTGGAAAAGATACTCTTAAGTTGGATCGAGCTAAACTATCTAGGGGTGGCTTAACTAAAGGCAAAGTTGGCTTTGAAAGAGATGGCACTGACTTAATTATTGACCTTAATAAAAATGGTAATTTTGATAGCCAAAAAGATTTAATAATTGAGGATTTCTTGACCGGAAAAACTCAGAAAAAGGGTAAAGGTTTTATTGAAGTTGTGGATAACTTGAAAGGCAGTCAAATTTTGGATTTATTGAATCCTGGGACACCAGCAAAAAGGGAGGAAGATGGTAACAAGAAAAATGCACAAAACCTGGGGCAGCTACAAAAGAAACCTCAACGTATTAGTGACGAGATTGGTTATCAAATAGGGGACATTCGTGACAAGAGGGACTACTACAAATTCACCCTCAAAGGCCAGAAAAAAGAAAAATTCAACGACTTAAATATTGTCCTCGATGGTCTAAAGGACAATGCTAATATCCAACTTCTGGATGAAGATGGCGAAACCATTATCGACCAGTCGCGAGAAAAGGGCAGGGGGAAGGAAGAAATTAACCAAATACTCAAAAATGGGACTTATTACTTGAAGGTTGAACCCCAAGGTAATGCCAAAACTACATACGGTTTGAGTTTGAGTTCGTCTCGAGTCAAGGACGAAGATGGCGAAAAGAAAGATGCACAAAACTTGGGGCGGCTAAAAAAGACACCTCAACCCATTAATGACGACATTGGTTTCCAACTGGGAAATATTAGAGACCAAAAAGACTTTTTTAAGTTTTCTGTGAATAGAGACAGTGAAGTTACTATTACCCTTGATGCTTTAAAGGAAGATGCTAATCTGGAGGTATTGAATAAACAGGGTAGTTTACTGTTTAGTTCTAGCAATGAAAATGACGAACCAGAGGTGATTAATACTATTCTGGGTCCAGGTAATTATTTCGTAAAAGTAACTCCAGAATCAGGTGACCGTACTAAGTATCGTTTGAGTTTAAGTGCCAACCATGAAATTGAAGACAAGGACGGTCAAATACCAGGGACAGATCTTGGAAAACTTAAAGCTAAAACCATAAGCAAAACCGACGATATTGGTTCTACAACGGGTTTTACAGACAGTGACGACTACTGGAAATTTAAGTTGGCCAAGGAGACAGATTTAAGTATAAATCTCGACAACTTGAAGGCAAATGCTGACTTGGAACTCTATGATGGTGATGGAACTACTAAGATTTTTAGTTCTAAGAATAAAGGGCGAAAAGAGGAAGAAATAGAGGCTATTTTAGACAAAGGTACTTATTACATTCGAGTCAAATCTGTCGGTGGTAGCAGTACCAAGTACGAACTGAATTTATCTGGGAATACTGAGATAGTTGACACAGATGGCCAACTGCCAGGAACGCCATTGGGAGAATTGGGTGCTGAAGAAGTAACAAAACAGGATAAAATAGGTTACGGAGGTAAGCTTCGCGACTTTCAAGACTATTATAGCTTTAGCTTAAGAGAAAAAAGTGATGTTAATATTACTCTTGATAACTTGAATGCTAATGCTCAGTTGGAGTTATTGGAAGTTGATGGTGGAACTATCGAAACATCGAACAAAAAAGGGCGAGCTAGCGAAACAATTGACAGAATACTCCCTTCTGGAGATTACTATGTCAAGGTATCTCCCATAGGGAAGGCGAAAACTAAATACGATTTGGGGTTAACTGCAAATCCTGCCACTGATGATTATTCTAATCATAAAGGGGCTAAAGAAATCGGAATTCTTTACGAAGAAAATACCTACGAAGAAACTAATGAAATTGGTTATAAACGAGGTAGTGTTCGTGACTCTAGTGACTATTTTCATTTTGAGTTAACTCAGTCCCAGCAAATTAATATTTCTCTTGATGACTTGACTCAAAATGCAGGTTTACAGTTGCTTGGTGGTAAAAACGGTAAGAAACAAATAGAGATATCTAACGAAGATGGTCGCGAACCGGAGATAATTAATGACGATTTGGAAGCGGGCAGTTATTATGTAAAAGTCTTCCCAGTTGGCAAAGCGAAAACTAAATATGAGTTGAGCTTTGAGGCTTTATCTCCAGATAAAGAGCCTTATGTAGTTGAACCAGGTATTAAGGATGTCTTGGTAAAGGAAGACAAAAATATTCCTGCATTCAATATCTCTAAGTTCTTCAAAGATCCAGATAGCAAAATTGAAAAAATAGAGGTTACGAACAATAGCAACCCAGGACTAGTAATTGCTCCAGAGAAAAACGAAAATCTCAAAGGCAAGAAATTAAAGTTAAAATTGGTCAAAGATAAGCATGGTTATGGGGACATTACTATTACTGCAACTTCCAAAGATAAGACTGCCTCTAATACTTTCGCTGTCGAGGTGGATCCAGTGGACGATCCACCAGAATTGAAGTTGCCGATAGAAGATGTTGGTGTCAAGGAAGATGATCCTAACTGGGTCATCGATCTATCTGACCATTTTGATGACATCGACAGCAAGCTTACATATAAGATTATCAATAACAGCAACCCTAGTTTGCTTTCTGTTTCTGATCCCATTAAGGGCAACAATCTCACCTTAGACTTTTTAGATGACCAGAATGGTGATGCCAAAATTACGGTTGAGGCAACTGGTGATGGTAAATCGGTTACCGATACCTTTGCTGTCTATGTGGCTCCGGTGGACGTTCCACCGTTTATTGACCAACCCATAGAAGATTTCACTGTCGAGGAAGATGCTCCTAATAGGGTCATCGAGCTTTCTCCAGTTTTCAAGGATATAGATAGCCCGATAACTTTAGCTTTCACCGACGATGGCAATGACAACCCAGAGTTAGTAACTCCAACTTTTGACATTGAGAGTAAAACCCTAGAACTCAAGTTTTTGAAGGATGAACACGGCCTAGCTAACATGACATTGACTGCAACGTCTGAGGGCAAAACTGTGGAGGATAGCTTTACGGTCACTGTCACTCCGATAAATGATCCTCCCCGCCTGATCAAGAAAATAGAAGATGTGGTTGTAGATGAGAACGCACCAGTAACCACCATAGACCTGTCCAAACATTTTGAAGATGTTGATAGCGTCATCACCTACAGTATTGTTGCTAATAATAATTCTGAAAGGTTCAGCGCTACCACTGAGGGTAATCTCCTTATCTTAGATTATTTGGAAAACCAGTTCGGTATCGGGGATATTACTGTTCGGGCAGAATCTAACGGTTTATTTGCAGAGGATACTTTGAATGTAAAGGTTAACCCAATAGATGATCCACCAGTAGTAGCTAATGGAATAGCAGATGTGGTTGTAGATGAGGATGCACCAGCAACCACCATAGACCTGTCCAATTTATTCACCGATATTGACAACGACAATACAGTAATAGTTAAGGCAGTAAATGCCAATAGCAATTCTGGTCTAGTTACTCCAGTTATAGAGGGTAATGATTTGACCTTGAATTATACAGGCAACGCCAGTGGGGTAAGAGATATTACCATTGAAGGAACATCCAACGGTAAAAAAGTATCAGATGTTTTGAATGTAAAGGTTAACCCAGTAGATGATCC
>JAKQYF010000063.1:6215-10986 GCA_023356535.1 Trichodesmium sp. MAG_R03
AATTTGACCTTGAATTATACAGGCAACGCCAGTGGGGTAGGAGATATTACCATTGAAGGGACATCCAACGGTAAAAAAGTATCAGATGTTTTGAATGTAAAGGTTAACCCAGTAGATGATCCGCCAGTAGTAGCTAATGGAATAGCAGATGTGGTTGTAAATGAGGATGCACCAGCAACCACCATAGACCTGTCCAAGGTATTCACCGATATTGACAACGACAATACAGCAATAGTTAAGGCAATAACTGCTAATAGCAATTCTGGTCTAGTTACTCCAGTTATAGAGGGTAATAATTTGACCTTGAATTATACAGGCAACGCCAGTGGGGTAGGAGATATTACCATTGAAGGGACATCCAACGGTAAAAAAGTATCAGATGTTTTGAATGTAAAGGTTAACCCAGTAGATGATCTGCCAGATGATCTGCTAGATGATCTGCCACCAGTAGTAGCTAATGGAATAGCAGATGTGGTTGTAAATGAGGATGCACCAGCAACCACCATAGACCTGTCCAAGGTATTCACCGATATTGATAACGACGATACAGCAATAGTTAAGGCAGTAACTGCTAATAGCAATTCTGGTCTAGTTACTCCAATTATAAAGGGTAATAATTTGACCTTGAATTATATAGGTAACGCCAGTGGGGTAGGAGATATTACCATTGAAGGGACATCCAACGGTAAAAAAGTATCAGATACTTTTAATGTAAAGGTTAACCCAGTAGATGTAGAAATCACTTCCCCAACCAGCAGTACCAGTCTGGCACCGGGAGAAAGCCACACGATTTGGTGGACAGATAACTTCAGCGATAATGTCAAACTGGAATTGTACAAAGGAAGTTCCTTCCAACAAACAATTTCTAGTTCCACCTATAGTGATGGCAGTTACTATTGGACCGTCCCCACATCTTTAAGCAGCGGTACTAATTACAGACTCAAGATTCGGAATGTGAACAATAGCAATGTTTATGACTACAGTGATTATTTTACTATTGAAGGGGTAACTATCACCTCCCCAACCAGCAGTACCAGTCTGGCACCGGGAGAAAGCCACACGATTTGGTGGACAGATAACTTCAGCGATAATGTCAAACTGGAATTGTACAAAGGAAGTTCCTTCCAACAAACAATTTCTAGTTCCACCTATAGTGATGGCAGTTACTATTGGACCGTCCCCACATCTTTAAGCAGCGGTACTAATTACAGACTCAAGATTCGGAATGTGAACAATAGCAATGTTTATGACTACAGTGATTATTTTACTATTGAAGGGGTAACTATCACCTCCCCAACCAGCAGTACCAGTCTGGCACCGGGAGAAAGCCACACGATTTGGTGGACAGATAACTTCAGCGATAATGTCAAACTGGAATTGTACAAAGGAAGTTCCTTCCAACAAACAATTTCTAGTTCCACCTACAGTGATGGCAGTTACTATTGGTTCGTTCCCACATCTTTAAGCAGCGGTACTAATTACAGAGTCAAGATTCGGAATGTTAACAATAGCAATGTTTACGACTACAGTAGTTATTTTACTGTTCAAGGTAAATGGCCTCCAAACGTTACCAAGGATTTGAAAACCTATACGGGTCGAGAAGAGTACAGTGGCTATGTAGGCAGTGATGACTACTACAAATTTTATGTTGACTCCCCTGGGTACCTACAATTTGCACTGCGGGAAATGAGTGCAGATGCTGACTTGCAATTGTTGAACTCTAGCGGCAAAGTCTTAGCAAGTTCCAGCAACTCAGGTAATAGCGATGAATACGCCAATGAAAACCTCGGCATTGGTACTTATTATACGCGGGTATACGGCAATGGTGCCAATACTAACTATCGCTTGGTACTGAACCTCGATAAAGCTGGAGATTACAGGAGTAGTGCTCGTTGGCTCGGTGAGCTAGCGGGACTACGTAAAGAATACGAGGACTTTGTTGGAACCAACTCGGGGGATAAGTATGATTACTATAAATTTACTGTCAAAGAACCTCGTTTCTTGGAATACGCGCTTCGAGATTTGACAGCTAGCGCTGATATTGATATACTCAATTCCAGTGGCACTCGAATCACTCCTAAAGAAAATGATAAAGATAATACGATCAACCAGCACGAAACTATGGGTTTACAAGCTGGTACGTATTACGCAAGAGTAACAGCACCAACTATCCCCAGTCAGCAAACTAACTATAAATTAGTGTTGAATCTCCTTAATTACACTGGTTAAAACAGGCATAGAACTTTAACCTTCCTTGTTCTCAGCCCAATTTCGCAAATGTCGCCTATAAAACGATTGCTATCATATAGCTATCTTAACTTAGTTGACATCTCATATTATCACTGTTTTTTCATCAATAAACCAAAAATGCCGATTTTGGAACGGCGGAGTATTAGAGCCTTTTCTAGAGATGTCTAGTTGTTAAAACTTACATTTCGCACGACAAAATGTAGCACAGAACTAGTGGGAAAGTTGAGTAAGTATTTAGACTCAAGAAAAATCAACTTTAAAGTGTCATTATAGAGGTGAATTAAAGATACAAAAAGATGAGAAAATGTCAATAGAAGTTAGTAATATAGACCACCTAGGTTTGGTAGCAGGAATTATTGATGAGATTGGTTAAGAAACAGAAAATTAATCAATTATTAGGAGAAGAGCTACCAGAAAAAATCACAAGTGGTCAAGTGGTGAAAGGAATGGTTTTAAATGGGTTAGGATTAGTGTCATCTCCACTATATTTATTTAGCAAATTTTTTGAGGGAAAAGCAATAGAACACTTAATTGGAAAAGGTGTGAAAACAGAGTCTTTTAATGATCATAAATTGGGTCGGGTATTAGACGAACTTTATCCCAGAGAATTAAATGAGATTTTCATGTCTATAGTGTTAGAAGCAGTGAAAATTTATCAACTAGAAACAAGTACAGTTCACCTAGATTCTACTTCGTTTCATGTTCATGGAGATTATCACATAGATGAAGATAAATCTGAAGAATATCAGGAGCCAAAAACTATTGAAATTACCTATGGATATTCAAGAGATAAACGACCCGATTTAAAGCAACTTATGATGGATTTAATTTGTACTAATGATGGAGATGTACCATTGTGGATGAGAATTGGATCAGGAAACGAATCTGACTAAAAACAATTTGTACAAGCCATGAAAGATTTCAAAAATCAGTTAAAATTTGACAGTTTCATGGTGGCAGATAGTGCAATATAATACCCAATAAAATCTACAGTAAAATACAAATATTAGATGGTTAAGCCGAGTTTCTGTGCGCATAAAATCAGCTCATAAGCTAGTCCAATAAATAGATGGGGAGCATTTGAATAGAAGTCATATGAAGGGATATAGCTATCAATAAATATCAAAAACGTAACGGGGGAATTGAACAGAGATGGTTAGTAGTTGAAAGTCAACAGCACCGAGAATCAGATTTGAAAAGCCTAGGGAAAAAAATCCAGAAAGAACGAGTTGAAGTTGACAAAAAACTGCGCTCTTTAAAATCTGAAATTTTTGCTTGTCAAGCAGATGCAGAAACAGCAACTAGAAAGCTTTTGAAAAAGTTTTTATATCACGAATTTCAAGAAATTAATGTTCAATTCGTAGAGTCGAAATCTAATAAAATTTTTCCTGTTTTGGGAGCGCGAGGGACGTTTCATTATCGCACGCCTCCTCAATTAATCACTGATATCAAATACGGTAGCATCGGTATAATATAATCCTGAAGAAATAGTAAGAGTTGGACGATACTACTAACGCAACGCTCCGCGAAAGACAACATCGGATACTGCGAGACGATCTGTTTAGAAGAAAGCTCCATTTTCTCATGCCAAATCACCACATCTCCTACCTTAATCCCACCCCCGAGCTTCAACTCCAGATATCCCAGGGGTAATTTCTATATGCTCTGCAATTACTGGCACCATGGATTTTTTGATCTGTAATTATCAACTTTTCAATTATACAGGGCTTACGTACGGACACTACATCCAGTGAGGACAAATAGAACTTGCCCCTACATATGGCGTTTTCAACGTTAATTTGCGTAAGTCCTGTTATAGTAGAGAATGAACACAATTGCAATAAAAATTACGCCCAAACTGCGTTGACAAAGGAATATTAGTGGTTTAACAGACAATGATTAAGGCCATAAACCCGATTTCTTGTTGGGTATGGGCTTTGTTGCAAAAGAACAACCGATCGCTATCCTGAAACTGGTAGAGAGCGATCGCCCTAAACCACCTTGACAAAATTAACACCATCGCGCTATTCTGAAAAAAACTACTAGAAAACCAATCAAAAGATGACCAAGCTATTAGAAGAAGCGATCGCTGCTCTAACCAAACTTCCAGAATCAGAACAAGATGGTATTGCCACTCTAATCTTAGAAAAGATTGCCTCAGAAAAATCTCATACAGAACCTGTGGCAAAACCCTTCTGGCAGAAAATCCAAGAAATAGGCGCTCAAGTACCTAGGGAGGAATGGGAAAAACTGCCGACAGATTTTGCTCGCAACTTTGCAACCTATATGTATGGAACACTCAAAGAAGACAGGACTTACGCAAATCCCCCTTGAAAAAGCTATATGTAGTGGCAAAGGGCATTTTTTATCACTGGATATAGTGCCCGTGCGTAAGTCCTGGAAGAATGAGACGAATATTTTTAGATACTTCTGATCTTCAAGCTCTGGCAGACGAGCGCAACGATTTACACGATAAAGCTCTCGCAGTCTCCGAAAGTAATGGTGTCTATCTTGGCGTAAC